>JALNYY010000055.1 GCA_023229605.1 Methylobacter sp. | reverse complement strand
AGGCGGGCATCGATTTCATCTTGCGCAACCAGCAAGCTGACGGCGTATGGAATGACGAATGCTTTACCGCTCCGGGCTTCCCCAAGGTTTTCTATCTTAAATACCACGGTTACGACAAATTCTTCCCGCTTTGGGCCTTGGCTAGATACCGTAACGAGCTAAATCGCCGCGCAGGTTCCCTATCGGCTTACGGCATACATACCATCCCTGGCGATCGCCACGCCGGTTCCCTACCGGCTAGCGGCATACACACCATCCCTGGCGATCGCCACACCGGTTCCCTACCGGCTAGTGGCATACACACCATCCCTGGCGATAAAAATTGATCACCGGCATTGTTATTGCTTTGCCGGAAGAACTCAGCACCCTGACCTCAAAAAAAATTGATAAAGGGTGTTATGTTTTTGTTACCGACGCTATCGTTCTCGCCTATTCCGGCGCAGGCGCTGACAATGCGCGGGCGGCATCTGAGGCATTGATTGCGCAAGGCGCCACTAAGCTGATCAGTTGGGGTTGCGCGGCCGCGCTCTGCGAAACATTAAAACCTGGCGACTTGGTCCTGACAGATACCCTGATAGATACCGAACTGACTGAAATCAGCATTCACCCTGAATGGCACGGCCACGCCCAAAACTTGCTATCAGCCCATCTACAAATCCATACCGGCAGTTTAGTCGAGAGTAAAGGTATCGTAGCAACCGGCACGGACAAAAAACACCTGCACGCCCACACCGGCGCAGTCGCATTGGACATGGAAAGCGCAGCCATAGCCAAAGTCGCCCGGAAAAACAACCTGCCTTTTTTGGCTATCCGGGCCATTGCCGACCCGGCTGACATGGATTTACCCAAAGCCGTCAATCACGCCCTTAATGATGAGGGTGAGATAATTTTGAGTAAATTGCTGTTATTTATCGTGCTACATCCGTCTGAACTACCGGAACTTATAAAACTGGGCCTGCATTTTAATGCCGCAAAAAACACGTTAAAATTGATCGCCAAACAGCTCAACCATTTGACGGCATTACCCAGCCAAGACCAATAAACAGCATGTCCTCTTTTTTCAACACGCTTATTGGCTGGTGCGAACGACAAATCATGCGCTGCCCCTGGACTCTGTTATTGCTGTCGCTGTTGCTTTGCGGCGCAACCTTGGCCTACACTTTTAAGAGCCTGGAGATTAACACTAACACCGCTGAAATGTTGTCCCCCGACTTGCCTTTTCAGAAAAACCAGGCGCATTTGAATCAGGCATTCCCCGAGGATGCCAACACCATTATTTTTGTGGTTCAGGCCGAAACGCCGGAAGAAACCTCTCAGGCTGCCGCCAAGCTCATCGAACAATTAGGCAGAGCAAATGATTGCTTCGATTCCGCCTACATACCCACGGACAATGCTTTTTTCAGGCAGCAGGCCCTGCTCTATCTTAATCAAACCGATCTGGATAAGCTGGCTAAAAAACTCACCGACGCTCAACCTTTTATAGGTCACCTCGCCCAGAATTATCACCTTGAAGGTCTGTTCGGCATTATCGGCCAGGCGCTTAATCGGCGTGACCATGCCTTGCCTATGGACTTGACCCCGATACTGCTCGCCATTGACGATATTCTAAAAAATCAGTTGCTCGGTCAATCGCACTATTTGTCCTGGCAAAACATACTGTCCGAAAACAAGCCAAACACCGACGATTACAAGGATGCGGGGGCTCAAACAAAATTCAACCGCACCATCGTCATCGCCAGACCTAAACTGCATTTTAATGAAATGCTGCCCGCCGACGTCCCGCTCTCGGCAGCGCGAGAAATCAGCCGCGCCATCATGGCCGAAAATCCGTCGCTGAGTATCCGCATAACCGGCGAGACCGCCCTGGAGCACGAAGAACTTGAGAGCGTCACTAACGGCGCCGAATTCTCCGGATTGTTGTCGCTGATTTTAGTCTGCGCAGTCCAATGGATAGGTCTGCGCTCAGTAAGATTACTGGTTACAACCTATCTCGTCCTGGTCATGGGCTTGATATTCACCGCCGGATTCGCCGCCGTCACCGTAGGGCATTTAAACGTCATTTCCATTACCTTTGCCAGTTTATATATCGGACTGGGGGTCGATTACGCGATCCATATCTGCCTGCATTACCGCGAAGGCAAGGCGGATGGACTGTCAAACAGCGAAGCCATCCTGATCAGTATCCGCGATGTCGGCTCTTCATTATTTTTATGCGCTCTGGCCACTGCGATCGGTTTTTTTGCATTCATACCCACCGATTATGCAGGCGTATCCGAATTGGGCATTATTTCAGGCGGCGGCATCTTTATAGGCCTGATTATTTCGCTGACTGTATTGCCTGCCATTTTCTGCGTTTTTCCGGTCAATAATGTAAAACCGATACGCTCACCGTTAACCCCGGCCTTTATAATCACGTTTCCGTTCCGCTTTTCGACCGGCATCAAGGTCATTTCCATACTGCTGGGCATCGGCGCCTGTTTCGTATTGACCGATTTCACCTTTGACTACGACCCTATCAATCTTAGAGACCCTAACAGCGAATCGGTATCAACCATAAAAGAACTTTTAAAATCCAAAACCGAATCCCCGTTTGCGCTGACGGCGCTGGCAAACGACCTTGAATCTGCCGACAAAACCACCGCCCGGCTGGAGCAGCAGCCATCGGTGCATGAAGCTATCACCTTGGAAAGTTTTGTAGCCAAAGACCAGGATGAAAAACTGACGACTATTGAGGATTTAAATCTTATGCTGGGCGGACAGCTTAAAAACTTCGACAGCACGCTCGATACCGCCAATCAGCAGGGCGCACTGATTAAATTCAATGAAGCGCTGAAAAAAGCCATTACTGAAAAATCCCCTAATGTGCCGCAACAAACCTTGCTGCAATTACAGGAGCGTGTCGAAGCGTTCATGAAGCAGGCGGACGCTGCCCAAACTCCGGCAGCCGATTACGTACAACTGGAAAAAAATATTCTGGGCCTGCTGCCGTTTACCATCGAACGTCTGCGAACCAGCCTGACCGCAATACCGTTTGGTCTGGACGACCTGCCGCAGGAGATAACATCGCACTGGGTCAGCGCTACCGGTCTTTATAAAATCCTGATCACGCCCGAAAAAGACCAAAATAAACCGGAAAATTTAAAAGAATTTGTTACCCAGGTGCAGACCGTTGACAGTACGGTTTCCGGCCTGCCGATTTTCAATCAGGCCGGAGGCGATATCGTAGTCAACGCATTTGTTAAGGCGTTTAGCGGTGCTTTCATTGCCATTGTGATGTTATTATTGTTAATGTACAGAAGTGTCAAAAAAACCTTACTGGTTATTATGCCGTTATTGCTTGCCGCTCTGCTGACCAGTGCAACCAACGTATTACTGGATAATCCTTTCAACTTCGCCAATATCATCGCCCTGCCTTTATTGCTGGGCATGGGTATCGACAGCAGTATCCTGATCATGCACAGGCACCATTCCTCAGGCGAAGATGAAAATTTGCTGCAAAGCAGCACCACCCGAGGCATTATTTTCAGCTCCATAACAACCTTATGCAGTTTTTCCAGCCTAGCCTTCACCGCTCATCGGGGTATGGCAAGCATGGGTTTAGTATTGGCCATAGGCCTTGCTTTCACAGTGATGTGTTCTTTAATAGTCCTGCCTGCTTTCAGCGGCAAAAGAATTTAATTTTTTGAGGTATCTAATGTCATTCAGCATCGCCGAACTTTTTTCTCAACACAGTACTGATAAATTTGATCTGCACGAACAGCATTTAAACAATCAAATGGTCAGAGTGTTAAAGACCATAGGCTATGACCGCCATTACAAAAGAGCTGTCGGACAATACCTCTATGACCAGGAAGGCACCGAATACCTGGACTTGCTCAGCGGTTTCGGCGTATTTGCGATCGGCCGCAATCACCCTACCGTCATCAGCGCGTTAAAAGAGACGCTAACCCTGGAACTGCCCAATCTGGTGCAAATGGATGTGTCTTTACTCAGCGGCTTGCTCGCGCAAGAAATCCTGAAAACCACACCGGACAACCTGAACAAAATGTTCTTTTGCAATTCCGGAACCGAATCCGTGGAAGCGGCGATCAAATTTGCCCGCTATACCACCAAGCGTGAAAAAATTGTCTTTTGCGAGCACGGCTATCATGGACTGACCATGGGTTCGCTGTCATTAAACGGCGAAGACATTTTCCGCGAGGGTTTCGGCCCATTATTGCCCGGTTGCAGCGCCGTTCCTTTCAACGACCTTGAAGCGCTGGAAAAAGCATTAAGCAACAAAGATGTCGCCGCGTTCGTCGTCGAACCTATTCAAGGTAAAGGCGTTAATGTCCCGGATGATAACTATCTGCCCGAAGTCGAACGCTTATGCAAAAAATACGGCACTCTGTTTGTCGCCGATGAAGTCCAGACCGGCTTGGGACGCACCGGTAAATTCTGGGCGATCGACCACTGGAACGTCAAACCGGATATGATTTGTATGGCCAAAGCCCTATCGGGCGGTTTTGTCCCGGTCGGCGGGGTCGCCATAACACAGAAAATCATGGATACCGTTTACAACCGTATGGATCGGGCTGTCGTGCATGGCTCCACCTTCTCAAAAAACAATATGGCGATGGCTGCGGGCCTTGCCACGCTGTACGTTATGGAAGACGAAAAACTGGTGGAGAACAGCATGAAAGTCGGCACCGATATTATCGACAGCCTGAACGCGATGACCGGAAAATATGAATTCCTGAAAGAAGCGCGGGGTAAAGGTATGATGATTGCGATTGAATTCCAATCGCCTAAAAGCCTTAAACTCAAAGCGGCTTGGGCGATGCTGGAAGCGGCCAATAAAGGTTTGTTCTGTCAAATGATCACTATTCCTTTATTCAAGGAACACCATATCTTGACGCAGGTGGCAGGCCACGGCATGAACGTGGTCAAACTGTTGCCGCCCTTGAACTTAACGCAAAAAGACCGCGACACCATAGTCAATTCTTTTGATAAAGCCATAGCCGATACCCATCAAATTCCCGGCTCCATCTGGGATTTAAGCAAAAATCTGGCCAGTCATGCGTTGAAGGGCAAAAAATAGAAAATAGACCGCGGATTTAGTTGATAAACACTGGTATAAAAATCTCGTTTCTACGCGGTATAGGAACGAAATAATTAAACGGAGAAAGTGATGAAAAAATCATTTCAATTAACTTTATTATTTTTAGCCTTGTGCCTGCCACATTGGGCTGACGCTCATGCGGTGATAACCGATTATTCGCTAAAAATCGCACCGATTCACGCCAACAACCCGGCAAAAGTCGAGCTGTCGTTTAATTCTCAAATAGAATTGGGCTTATCGCAGGTTTTCCTGGTCAGTAAAGGCGATAAACATGAATTGTTACAAACCGCCAATGGCAACAAACAAGGCCAGATCATTATCCATATCCCACCGTTGGAAATCGGCGATTATGCCCTCAGATTTAAAGTCTTCGCTGCCGATGGCCATTTAACAGAAGACGTCATTCATTTTTCCGTTTCCAACTAGGACTCGCAATGGCTGGCATAGCTGATTTTCTCGATTCTCTTATTGGCGGGTTTGACCTGATTTGTTATTCAATGGCAATCGGCAGCCTGTTCTGGGGACTTTTTGTTTTACGCCCGTGGCAATATCAAGACGGATACTCGGCGGTATTGCTGCAAAAAACCATCACTCTCCTTTATAAAGGCGGATTTTGGCTGGCTGCAGCCCAACTGTTCAAAATAATCCTTAAAATATGGTTAATGACTGCCGTGCTTGACCGCTGGCCGTTTCCCGAATTCGCCGAAACCACGCAATTCATAGGCGGCATAGTACGCACAATACTGACTTTATTTTTGGCCGGTTACTGCTATCGCTATCTTCGCAAAAACCCTTTTTCCAAACAGCACTGGATAACCGCTGCCCTCGTAGCCTTGCCGATGATTATTTCAGGCGCTTGGCTGGTGCATGGTGCGGGACGCTTTGAAAATCAATTTGTATTGATGACGCTGACCGTCATCCATCAAATGGCCGCAGCAGCCTGGATCGGCGGTATTTTTCAACTGGTCAACCTTTGGCTGCTGCGCAGCAGCAAACAGATTCCAGTTAAATTATGGCCTTTATTGCTCAAGCGTTTCTCCAGTTTCGGCATCGTCTCGGTTGCGATGATTCTGATTTCAGGCTTGCCTATTGCATTGCAGTACATCGACACCTGGAACGGCCTGATCGGCACCGGCTACGGCAATTTATTGATGGTCAAGATCACTTTAATGATTATCGCTCTGGGCTTCGCCTGGTTAAATAAATCCGCCGTTTCGGCATTCGGGTTTTCCGGCGACAATTACGCGTTAAATAACCGCGTCCCTTATTACATTGAAGCGGAAACCTTTGTTCTGGTCACCTTGTTATTTACCGCCGCCAGCTTGGCTTCCCAGCCGCCGGCTATTGACATTCCAAACCTGACGGCAAGCTGGCAGGAAGTCCTGAACACCTTTAGCCCGCAAATCCCCAGAACAAACTCGCCAACACATAGGGATTTGATTGCTGGTGAAGCCGGACGTGTCGCCATTGTCGGTCAAGTGCCTTCCCTCGCGGCAACCGAATGGTCGAACTACAACCATAACATCTCCGGCATTTTCCTGACGGTGATGAGCTTTTTTGCGATGCTGTCTTATGTAAAGAAACCTGGATTTGAACAATTCAAATACTGGCCGTTAGGTTTTGTCGCCCTGGGAATCTTCCTGTTTTTCCGTAGCGATGCAGAAACCTGGCCCTTGGGTCCGATAGGTTTCTGGGACAGTACCTTTAATAACGGTGAAGTGTTGCAGCACAGAATTGCGACTTTACTGGTGTTCGTACTCGGCATTATGGAGCTGAGCGCCAGAGTATCCAAAAATCCGGACAGCAAACTGCCTTTTGTTTTTCCGTTGCTGGCGGCTTTTGGCGGTTTAATGCTGCTGACCCATTCACATGTAGGCTTTCAAGCCAAAAGTGCTTTCCTTATCCAAGTCGGCCACACTACAATGGGGATTTTCTCTCTCATTCTGGCATGCGGTCGCTGGCTGGAATTAAAACTGGACAAACCGGGCAAGGATATCGCCGGTTTTATTTCTGTTGCCGCCCTGTTTCAGATTGGCATCATCCTGATGTTCTATCGCGAACCTCTTTATTAATATGAATACAATACATAACTACCCACTGCTCAAAGATATCAACACCCCGGCCGATGTACGCAAACTGTCGAAAAGCCAGCTTAAACCTTTGGCAAAAGAACTACGCGATTTTCTAACCCATACCGTCAGCATTTCCGGCGGCCACTTTTCCGCAGGTTTAGGTACGGTTGAGTTAACGATAGCCCTGCATTACGTGTTCGACACGCCATCCGACCAGCTGGTTTGGGATGTCGGCCATCAGGCTTATCCGCACAAGATTCTGACCGGACGTAAAGACCGGATGACCACCATCCGCACCAAAGACGGCGTATCGGCGTTTCCTAACCGGGCGGAGAGCGAGTACGATGCTTTCGGCGTCGGCCATTCCAGCACCTCGATCAGCGCGGCCTTAGGCATGGCGATTGCCTCGGAGTTAAAAGGCGAAGACAAGAAAATGGTTGCGATTATCGGCGACGGCAGCATCACCGGCGGCATGGCGTTCGAGGCAATGAATCATGCGGGCGCTCTGGACGCCAATCTGCTGGTGATCTTGAACGATAACGACATGTCGATCTCGCCGCCGGTCGGCGCGATGAATAATTACCTGACCAAGATTCTGTCGAGCAAATTTTATTCGTCAATGCGCGAAGGCAGTAAAAAAGCCTTGAGCAGCATGCCCAGCGTCTGGGAGCTGGCGCGACGCACCGAAGAACACATGAAGGGTATGGTAGTGCCGGGCACCTTGTTTGAGGAGCTGGGCTTTAATTATATCGGCCCGATAGACGGGCATGACATAGACATGCTGGTATCGACTCTGGAAAACCTGAAGCATATTACCGGACCGCGCTTTTTACATATCGTCACTCAAAAAGGCAAGGGTTATCCGCCGGCAGAGAAAGATCCGTTGGCCTATCACGGCGTACCGGCTTTCGATCCCAGCAAAGATTGCCTGCCCAAATCAGCCCCTTCCCCGCACCCGACTTACACCGAAGTGTTTGGCGAATGGCTTTGCGATATGGCGGCAAAAGACGAGCGTTTATTGGGCATTACTCCCGCCATGCGCGAAGGCTCAGGACTGGTCAAGTTTTCGGAGCGTTACCCAAAACGTTATTTCGATGTCGCCATTGCCGAACAGCATGCGGTAACGCTGGCCGCGGGACAGGCTTGCCAAGGCGCCAAACCGGTGGTCGCGATTTATTCCACGTTCTTGCAACGCGCTTACGACCAGATGATTCATGATGTCGCCATCCAGAACCTGGATGTGTTGTTCGCGCTGGATCGCGCCGGCTTGGTCGGCCCCGACGGCCCGACCCATGCCGGTAGCTTCGATTACAGCTATATGCGCTGCATCCCCAACATGCTGGTCATGGCGCCTGCCGATGAAAACGAATGCCGGCAAATGCTCTATACCGGCTTTATGCATGAAGGCCCAGCGTCTGTGCGTTATCCGCGCGGCAAAGGCCCCGGCGTTGCTGTCAACAAAACCATGACCGCATTGCCGATCGGTAAGGCCGAAATTCGCCATCAAGGCAGCCGCATTGCCTTCCTGGCTTGGGGCAGCATGGTGACCCCGGCCATGGAAGCAGGCAAACAGCTGGGCGCGACCGTGGTCAACATGCGTTTTGTCAAACCTATCGATACCGAACTGGTTCTTGAATTGGCCAAGAGCCACGATGTGTTGATCACCGTGGAAGAAAACGTACTCGCCGGCGGCGCAGGCAGCGCCGTCAACGATTTCCTCCAAGCGCAGCAAATCCTGATGCCGGTATTGAATATCGGCCTGCCGGACAGTTTTGTCGAGCAAGGCACAAGAGAGGAATTGCTGGCGCTGTGCGGCCTGGATATACAGGGAATTGTTGATAAAGCTAAGAAATTTTGTGCTTAAGCGCGCCGCACTGTTAATGCAGTTAATGCAGTCGAAATGTTGGGCGACGAAAAGTAGTTGCCCAACCTGCCCGGCTGGAGATTGAAAGCGTCCTAACTGCACCAATGATGGGGGGCTTGCTTTTATTATCGTTTGACATGTAGACTCCTGCAGCGTGATTTTTTTAAGCGGCGAGTAGGATTGGAAACTTTCACTTGATTACAAAACCCTGGCGGCGGAAATATGAATCTTACAAAATTAATTTTATCGGCAGCGGTCTATGCTGCAAGCTCGATGACTTCGGCAATAGCGGTTGCAGATACCGATCCTGCGACATTTCAAGCCGAGAAAGACCGCCATATTGCCAACATTCTGGAAAGAATCAGAATTGATCAAAAAAATCTAAGCTGCGTGCAAAACGCTCAAGATCATACGGCTTTAAAGGCTTGTGTTGAGACCGACAAACAAGATAACTCCGCTCCAGAGCCGAAAGCGGAAACGCCACCGAACGCCGATAAAAAAGCGCAAAAATCCGTAAAAAACAACAAACAGAAGTAGCTTCAGGTTCTTCCATGCATTCGAGAGGCCCCGCCCTCTTGAATGCCTTAGTCCGTGTACATTGGCTTGCCGTCATTGAGCCGCAACCAGCCCTTCACTATACGGTAAATAACCCAAACACCATTAGCGACAAGCACAAACCACCCGACAATGAACACCATCGTAATGGTTCCCAGCACCCCCCAAAGCACCCCGAACCAGAACGTCCTGATTTGCCAACGAAAATGGCTCTCCAGGAATGTTCCTGCCACGTCGTCCTTCTTGACGTAGTTCATCACGATTGCCACTATGGCCGTGACACCGACAAAGTAAGACGCCGCGTACAGTGCGTAAATGACTGTAGTAAGCGTTTTTGCCGATTCTTCGTTTTCTGGGGTTGCTATGTTGTTCATTGCCGTTTCCGCTTTTATAAAACCGATATTTTGCCTCGTTAACTCAATATCAGGCAATACATCATAGACAAGATACTCTTAAATACCACACACAGCAGTTGTTATAGTTTTCTAAATTAGGTATGTTGCTCGGTTTTCCAATGAGATTATTAATCCATGAAAACAAAATACCGGGCGTTCGGTTTATTGCTGTTACTGCTCATTTCAATAGGCTGCAGCAAAACCATCACTTCGGCACCGGATGTGACTTTGACCACCCTCACCGGTCAAAAAATCGCGCTGAAAGATTTGCGCGGCAAGCCGGTTATTGTCACGTTCTGGGCGACTGATTGCCCATCCTGCATCAAAGAAATTCCTGATCTAATCGATCTTTATACCCAGTATCATGCATCGGGTCTTGAGATGATTGCCGTTGCAATGTATTACGATCCGCCGAATCACGTCGTCGACATGACTAAAGCCAAGCAACTGCCCTATAACGTGGCTCTGGATTTAAATTCGGAACTCGCTAAGGCGTTCGGCGGCGTGATGTTTACGCCCAGCACGTTTTTGATTGCCCCGGACGGTTCGGTCGTTAAAAAAGAGACCGGGCTTTTCGACTTGGCAAAAATGAAAATAAATATCGAATCACTACTAAAAGGCTAGCCATGCTCTGGTTAAAAGCGTTACACCTGATTTTTATGGTCACCTGGTTTGCCGGCCTGTTTTACCTGCCGCGCCTCTATGTTTATCACGCAATCAGCGATGACGAGATCAGCAATGAGCGCTTTAAGGTGATGGAGCGCAAGCTGTTCTTCGGCATTATGACGCCGGGCATGATAGCGACCCTGCTATTCGGCATCTGGATGCTGGTTGCTTACGACTGGGCTGTTTATGCCAATGCCGGATGGCTGCATGCAAAACTGGCGCTGTTGGGATTGACGCTGGTTTATCACTATTTTTGCTATCTGTGGCTGTGTGATTTTAAACATGACCGGAACCGGCGCAGCCATGTTTTTTACCGCTGGATGAATGAAGTGCCGGTTCTGTTTCTGGTCGGTATTATCATTCTGGCAGTCGTTAAGCCGTTTTGAAGCGTCAAATGCTTTACAATATAGCGTCCACATTTTAGAGAAAAATATGAATTTGTCTTATTTCACCCACAGCGCCTATATTTACGGCCTCTTGGGCGGCTTATTGATTGGCATAGCCGCTGCAATGTTTGTGTTGCTTAATGGCAGGATTGCCGGCATCAGCGGAATTTTGGCCGGCCTGCTCCAGGCCGGTAAAGGCGACAAAATATGGCGCATAATGTTTATGCTCGGCTTGGTAGCGGCGCCTTTTGCGTATCAAGCTGCCTTTGATCTACCTGCTGTAACGATCGAAGCGGGAACGGCGCAATTGCTTATTGCCGGCCTGCTCGTGGGCCTGGGCACCAGCTATGCGTCAGGCTGCACCAGCGGTCATGGCGTCTGCGGCATTTCTCGCGGATCAATGCGATCGATTGCCGCGACATTGGCCTTCATGACGGCGGGTTTTATCACCGTCTATCTGACCCGCCACCTGTTGGGGCTTTAATCATGTTGAATATTAACGCCTTCTTCGTTGGTTTGTTATTTGGCCTGGGCCTTATCATCTCCGGCATGACCGACCCGTCGAAAGTCATCTCTTTCCTGGATTTGGCCGGCGCGTGGGACCCGTCCCTCGCATTCGTGATGGCAGGCGCCATCCTGATTGGAGCCGGCGCGTTCACTATCGCTAAAAAACGTCAGCGCAGCTTATTGGGGGCGCCCATGCAGCTGTCTTCTGCAACCGGGCTGGATAAAGATTTGCTGCTAGGTAGCCTGATTTTTGGAATCGGCTGGGGGCTTTCAGGATTTTGCCCCGGACCTGCCGTTGTCAGTGCAGCCGCAGGAGAACCCAAAGCATGGATATTTGTTGCTGCGATGCTGGCAGGGATGGCGCTGTTCGGCATGATAGAGCGCGGCGGAAGAAGTGATTAAATTGCTCACGGAAACGCTGATCAGACGTATTTCACAACTGCCGGGAGCGCAGGCTTCGCCTGCAAATGCAAGCACAGCCTGCACTCCTGTTGCAAAGAGTTGTCTTCAATACTAAAGCCGACTTTTGCCATCCGTGAGCTATTCTGCAGTTTCTTTGTTAATCAAAAAGTAAACCACCGGAATCACCAGCAACGAAAACAGGGTCGAGGCAAAAATACCGAAGATAAAGCTCCATGCCAGCCCTGAAAATATCGGGTCCAGAATAATCACAAATGCGCCGAACATGGCCGCCCCGGCGGTCAGAAAGATCGGGCGCAAGCGTATCGCACCGGCTTCAATCAAGGCTTCGGAAAGCGTCGCATCGGCACGGGCGCGGATGCGCTCGATAAAATCGATCAGGATTATCGAGTTACGCACCACGATACCGGCCAAGGCGATCATGCCGATCATCGCGGTGGCGGTGAAATAGATCGGGTTGGGGTAACCTGCGACGGGCGCGGCAAACAGGTTAAGCAGCCAGAATCCCGGCATGATGCCGATCACGGTCAAAGGAATGGCTATCATCATCACCAGCGGCACGCTCAGCGAGCCGGTTTGCCCGACCAGCAGCACATAGATCATCACCAACGCGGCCGCAAAAGCCAAGCCAAGATCACGAAACACATCGACGGTGATTTTCCATTCGCCTTCCCCCGCCAATTCGGCGGTGTAACCTTTCGGCAGCGGTCGTTCGTCCAGCACCTCATTCAAGTCGAAAACCGCTTCCACCGGGCTGCGCCCCGCCATTCCGGCCACGACATAATTCACCCGTTGCAGGTTCTTGTGAAAAATCGGCTGGTCTTCGCTTTCTATGCCGGCTGTGCCTATTTCGCTTAACGGTATCAGATCGCCCTGCCCGGTTTTAACGCGCAAAGCCAATAAATCGGCGACAGACGAACGTAGCGCACGAGGCAGTTGCAAGGTGATTTCCAGCGGTTGTCGTTCAGTATCTAAATGGACTATGCCGACAGATTGGCCGGCGGCGGCGATGCGCAGGGTTTGGGCAACTTGCTCGACGCTGACGCCCGACAACGCGGCTTTTTCTCGATTCAGGCGAAAATGCACCTTGTCATGTTCCGCTTCGGAAAAATCATCGACATCAACCACGCCTTCGGTTTTTTCCATATCGGCCCTGACGCGTTTGGATACGGCGACCAAGTCGTCAATACCGGCTTCAGGCGGACCGTAGACTTCGGCGACCAGATCGGACAGCACCGGCGGCCCCGGCGGAATTTCTACGATTTTAAGGTTTGCGCCGTATTTTTTCCCGAGCCGCTCTATTTCGGGCCGTATGCGCAGGGCTATTTCGTGCGACTGTTGTTCCCGCCGATCCTTGGCTAATAAATTGATCCTGACTTCGCCCAGATAGCCGCCGCTGCGTAAATAATAGTGGCGGACCATGCCGTTAAAGTCCATCGGCGCCGCAAGTCCGGTATAGATTTGGTAATCGGTGACTTCGTTGACGGTGGCAAGATAGCTGCCCAAAGCCCGCGCAACCTCATCGGTTTGTTCCAGCGTCGAACCGCGCGGCATGTCGATCATGATTTGCAGTTCGTTTTTATTGTCGAACGGCAACAACTTGAGCGGCACGGCGCGGGTAACAGCCAGCAGGGTTGAGCCTATAAAGGCTACCAGCACGACCAGCAAAAACAACTTGGCGCGTCCCCGTGTCGCCAGCAAAGGGCCGAGCGCGGCGCGATAAGCCCGATAAATAAAGGTTTGCTTGAGCTCCAACGGCGCTTCATCGCTATGATTGTGGTATTCGCTTTGCAACAGCTTGAAACTCGCCCAGGGCGTGACGGTAAAGGCGACGATCAATGAAACAATCATCGCTATCGGCACGTTAAAAGCCATCGGCGCCATATACGGCCCCATCATGCCGGTGATGAAAAACATCGGCAGGAACGACACGATCACGGTGAACGTCGCCAGGATGGTCGGCGGCCTGACTTCATCGACCGCCGTCAACAACGCTTCCAGCGGCGATTCCTTGCGCAGTTTATAGTGCCTGTGGATGTTTTCGACATCGACTATCGGGTCGTCCACCAGCAGACCCAGCGACAGGATCAACGCAAACAGGGTAACGCGGTTGATCGTATAGCCGGAGATATAGTCCAGCAGCAAGGTCAGCGCCAGAGTCATCGGCACGGCGATGGACACGATGAACGATTCTTTAAGCCCCAGCGAGAAAGCCAGCAGCACCACGATAATCACGATCGCAAAACTCAAATGCTTCACCAGCTCGTTGACTTTGTGGTTGGCGGTTTCGCCGTAATCGCGGCTGATGCTCAGCAAAATATCTTCCGGGATCAACGTGCCGTGCAGCTTTTCCGCCGTGGCGATAACGGCTTCAGCAACATCCACCGCATTGCTGCCTTTGCGCTTGGCGACGGCAATGGTGACCATCTGGCGTTCCTGGCCGGCTTGCGGCTTGTTGCCGGCTGCCTTGCCGGCCGTGGGCATTTCATCGACAGCAGGGCCAAAGCCGATGCGGGTGTAATGATCGACATCAGCCGGGCCGTCTTCGATACGCGCCACATCGCGCAGGTAAACAGGCCGTCCCGCTACGCTTTTAATGACGGTGGCGCCCACTTCTTCCGATGAACCGAAATGCGGTCCGGCTTCCAGCAGAATTTCGCGGTTGCCTCGTTCAAAGCTTCCTGCCTGCAGGTTAACGTTCGCATTGGCCAGCGCCTGGGTGATCTCAAGCAGCGTCACGCCGTGCGCGACCAGTGCGGCGGGGTTGGCATAAATCGACACGCGCCGCTGCTCGCCGCCGACAACCCAGCTTTTACCGACATCGCCGACGCTTCTAAGTGAAGCAATCAGCTCATCGGCGATACGCCTCAAGGCCATCGAATCGTAATTGTTGTTTTGGGCTGAAAGCGTCAGCAAAACGATAGGCACGTTATCGATTTCAACCGGAGACACTTTCCAGTGGGTGACGCCCGGAGGAATCAGATCCTGGTTGGACATGAGCCTGTCCCAGGTCTTGACCAGACTGTCTTCAAAAGATTGCCCCACGAAATAACGCACGGTAACAACCGCCGAGCCGGGTTTGGAGATGGAATACACATATTCCACGCCTTCAACCTGTTTGAGTAAAACTTCCAACGGCGTGGCGACCAGTTTTTCAACCTCTTCGCTGGAGGCGCCCGGATATTCGATCAACACATCCATAACCGGCACGACAATCTGCGGGTCTTCTTCACGGGGCGTCAGGATCAGCGCCGCGGCTCCCGCCAGCAATGAAATGATCAGGAACAGTATCGAAAGCTGCGAAGTGGTAAAGATTTTGACGATCTTTGTCGTCAATCCCCGCTTGGGACTTTGGTTTTGCAGGCCGTCCATTATTGCGCCTGCTGCGGATGGGTTGTGACGATTTCACCGGCGTGCAGGCCGGAAATGACTTCAATCCGGTCGCCGAAAGTTTTGGCCGTTCTGATATGGCGCATATGTTCTTGGCCTTCCGATAACACCTTGACGACTTCCAGTTGGCCGATATGCTCTACTGAGCTGGAAGGAATCAATAACGCTTCATGTCTGTCGCAAGCTTGTTCCAGCCAACCGAAATATCCCGGTTGCAGGCCTTCGATTGCAGGTAGTGCGATTTTAATCAGCTGGGTGCGGGTTTGCGGATCGATTTCCGGACTGATCTCGTCAATTTGAGCGCGGGTAGTTAGGCCCAGGGTATCGATACGCACGGTGACGTCCATGCCGGTGCTGTAACGTCCGGCGCAAGTGCTCGGCACATCGGCTTCAAGCCTTAATTCTTCGGGTATTTGCACAGTAGCCACGGGTACTCCGGGCAGTCCCATGTCGCCGGGCTCTTTAAGGCGTTTAACGATAACGCCGTCAAAAGGAGCGAGCAGCAAGCTGTCGGCCAGATGGCTCCTGATTTCTGTTACAGAGCTTGCGGCCTGATTTGCAGAGGCTTGCGCCTCTTTTGCCCGCGCGACTACGGCATCAAAATTTTCACGGGTCGCCGCGTCTTTGCTGTATAGACTTTGGATGCGCTGTTCGTCCGCTTTGGCGCGATTGGCTTGGGCGTTGGCTCCGGAAAGGGCTGCCAGGGCTGCATTTTCCTGAGCCTTAACGTCACGCTCGTCCAGGCGGGCGATCACATCGCCTTTTTTGACTTTGTCGCCCGCATGAACCTTGATCTCGATAATCCGGGCCGTCATTTTAGGGGCGATATTGGCAACGGTCCTTGATTTTACCGTACCGGGCCAGGAGAGAATATCGTCGACCTGTTTTTTCTCGACAACAGCCGTATTGCTTTTCTGCGCGTTTGCATCGCCTGGTTGCGGACTTAATCCGGGAGACACCTTGCTGACAAAACCGCCTTGCATATAAAGCAGCAACAGGATCAAGGCTAAGACGGCTGCGGAAATACTAACGATTTTGTTGATATTTTTATGTTCAGTTTGTGACATGAGAACTCCTTTATTTCCAGTCGCCGATCGCTTTTTTCAATGCGGCTTCAGCACCCAGGGCATCGTAACGCGCTGCGATAGTATTGGATTGAGCTTTATTTCGGGCAACCTCCGATTCTATGTATCGGGTGACTGTGACTGTTTCAGCACGCCTTTCCTCATTAACCAGTCTTAAGGCTTCGTTGGCGGACAGCACCGATGCTTCGGTAACGCGCAAACGCGCTAAAGCTTCTTCAAGTTTTAAATATGCAACCTTCACTTCCTGCTCAATGGCCAGCTTGGTTTTTCGTTCGGTTTCACGCGCTTCTGCGGCTTTTCGTTCCGCAGCACTGACGCGGTTTTTGGTCTCCAACCCTGAAAACAGATCCATTTCGACGCTGACCCCGGCGGTAACATTGTCTTTGCTGCTGGAAAAACCTGGATTTTGGCTGTTTTGGCCGTAACTCACATACGCATCGGCTTTGGGCAAATAAGCGCCCTGTTCCTTTTTTAACCGGCGCTGACTGATTTCCACCTGACTGGCGGCCGCTTTGATTTCCGGGCGCTGCGTCATAGCAAGCTCAAGCAGGTCGTTAAACGATGCCGTTAGTGCAGGCTTGGGTAGCATCGAAGATGACGGCGCGACAGTAAACGGCTGATCCGTTGACAAGCCGAGCAAAGTGGCGATGCCGGTTTTGGATAGTTCGATGCCGTTGGCTGCCCTGATTTCGGCGCTCTGTGCCTCTGCCGACTGTACTTCCAGTGATAAAACATCGGATTTAAGTACGGTTCCCGACTCGTAGCGCAGTTTCGTCTGCTTTAGCTCACTGGCAATTGCCAAAATGGAATCCTGAGCGACTTTATGCGCTTCCTGCGCGGCCAAATACGCATAATATGAAGCAGTTACGGCTTCAATCAAGGCATTGCGCACTGTCGAGCGTTCAAACTCTGCCGCGTCTATGCCCAACTCCGCCGCTTTACTGTTTTGATAATCCTGCCCGCCACGAAACAGAGACAGTTTTCCTATGATTTCGGGGCGAAAGTTTTGACGGTAGCCGGGATTGTTGATGTTTTGATCGGCACTGTATTGTCTTTGCGACACAATCATCGAAAAAACCTGCGCAGGATTGTTGGAGTGTTCATAACCAACCTTTGCGGTTATTTGCGGATAAAACGCAGACAGCGCCACACCTAATTGAGCTTCGGCTTGGCCGACGCGCTCCGCGGCGATTTTCAGGTCGGGATTGTTGGTTAATGCGTAATCAATAGCCTGCTCCAACGTAAAAGATTGAGCGACTGATTTTTCCGGTGCGGCTTTATCAGCAGAATTTTGGGGACCATGCTCCGCTACGGCTGACAAGCTCGATAACATGAGTATCGGTAACAGACTTAATGCCAGTTTGTTTTTAATTGTTTTAAGCATAATCTTCACTACCTGTTAAGGATTTGGCAAAAAGTCTTTTGGCATTTTTTCACCACGAAGGCGCGAAGATTTAAATAACCAAGCGCTTCACAATGACTGAAGATTGTAGTCATCAGGAAACGCCCAATAATTTCGTGTCTTCGTGGCGAAAAGTATTACAACTTTTTTCGTCGATAACTTAATTAAGGCTGTACCCCAACCAGCGCAATCAGAATGCGCTGCCCGGTTTAACACCCAATTTTTTCAATATTATTGCCATCGGACAAAATCCCGTAAATGCTGATTGCAGCAAATTAGCGCCGACAAAAGCCGTGAACCATAGCCACAATTCGGAATGATAATGAGCCAGTACCAAGCTGACCAGGATAAAACTGCCTGCTACGGCAAAAACCACGCGATCGATAGTCATCTTACTTTCCTTTCAAACGGACTACGCCTATTAATTTAAGCATTAACCTTTCATAAAAAGGTCACTGATGCCTTTTTTGATTTTACGCATAAAATAGAATTCAAAACCGATTTTAGCCAGATGCACCCACTTGCCTTGTGCAGACCAGGTTACATTACGCGGCGGAATTTGCGGCTTGGCCAGAAAAGCCACCCCGGAATCGCCAAAATCAGCCAGACATAAAGCATTCAACGTTGCTTTGTGTGTCGGCTCTTTGCCGGCCAGTTCATCGGCAATATTATGCGCTGTGGCTGTCACCATCGACTCGATCATATAGCCGGTTTTTGGCGCACCAACCGGAACCGGTGTCGGTTCAATCGGAGGAATCGCAATGCAAACGCCGACGGAATAGATATTTTTAAAGGTTTTGTTGCGCTGATGCTCATCCACCAAAACAAAGCCGCGCGGGTTAACCAAGCCTTCGACGCCGACATTACGTACCGCGTCAACGCCGGTAAAAGCGGGTAGCATCATCGAGTGCTTAAAGGGCAACTCATGTTTTTTCTTGTCCTTGCCTTCATCATCGACTTCCGTAACAAACATCATGCCGGGTTCGATTTTGTCGACCTTGGCATTGGTTATCCATTTGATGGTCTTGTCACGCAAGGCGCTCTCCAGCATGCCTTTGGTATCGCCGACACCGCCCAGACCCAAGTGACCGATATAAGGTTCTGCGGTAACAAAAGTCATCGGCACTTTATCGCGAATATTCCTTTTGCGTAATTCCGATTCAATAATCATCAAATATTCATACGCAGGGCCATAACAGGACGCACCCTGCACAGCACCGATAACAATCGGACCGGGATTTTCCATAAACTTTTCCCAATCTCCGACAGCAACCGCCGCATGATCAACATGACAGACTGATGAGGTATAACCGTCCGGTCCTAACCCGGGGACTTCATCGAAGGCCAGACGCGGCCCTGTGGCGATAATGAGGAAGTCGTAAGCAACGGCTGAGCCATCATCCAGCTGAACTTGATTATTGACAGGGTCAACTTTTGTTGCCGCTTTTTGAATGAATTCGATGCCTTTCTTTTTCATCACCGGCGCCAACTCAACCTTCAAGTCTTCCGGTTTACGCCATTTGGGTGGAACCCAGGGATTGGACGGAACAAAATGAAAAGTAGGGCTATCGGAAATCACGATGACATCATGATTTTTTCCTACCGTTTCCTTCATTTCGTAAGCCATTGGTACGCCGCCAATGCCTGCACCTAGAATTACAATACGAGCCATGATACTCTCCTCATTCAAATAGTTATATTGCGTGCCTTGTGTTTTTTAATTGCCTCTGGGTTATTGTAGACCCATTAAAGTGCCCGGTACATAAACTGGTCAGCGAAAAAGAAAACTCATCATCCCGTCACTGATCCAACAAAAACACCGGAAAACTTAAAAATAAACTAGTATATTAGAAAACGTTAATAGACAATAACACAGCTTGATATTAGCACACAACACTAATTGTTAGGCTACAATCAAACTCGAACAAGAGTTGTTTCTCTAAATGTAATTTGTTTTAATCGCAAGAGGCATTGGCTTATTTCTATATCCAGCGCCATTTATCCAAGTTCTGGTCTACAGGACTACAACCCAGAGGGGAAACTTATGATTTCAGAGGCCGTGGTTGATTTATCGCGCTGGCAGTTTGCAGCAACTTCTCTATACCATTTTTTGTTTGTTCCGTTGACATTGGGCTTGTCATTTTTACTGGCCATTATGGAATCGACTTATGTGATGACCGGTAAAGAAATTTACAAGGATATGACCCAGTTCTGGGGGAAATTATTCGGCATCAATTTCGCGCTGGGCGTTACCACCGGCCTGACGATGGAATTCCAGTTCGGCATGAACTGGTCCTATTTCTCGCATTATGTCGGCGATATTTTCGGTGCGCCCCTTGCCATTGAAGGCTTGATGGCGTTTTTCCTGGAGTCCACCTTTGTCGGCCTGTTTTTCTTTGGTTGGGACAAGCTGGGCAAAGGGCAGCATTTGCTGGTGACCTGGCTGGTTGCGTTAGGAACCAACTTATCCGCATTATGGATACTGGTGGCCAACGGCTGGATGCAGAATCCGGTCGGAGCGGACTTTGATTATGAAACCATGCGCATGGAACTTTCCAGCTTTGGCGACTTGTTATTTAACCCGGCCGCCCAGGTTAAATTTGTCCATACCGTTGCCGCAGGTTACACCACGGCTTCCGCTTTTGTACTGGGTATCAGCGCGTATTACATGCTGAAAGGTCGCGATGCAGCCTTTGCACAACGTTCTTACACCATAGCCGCAGGGTTTGGTCTGGCAGCCATCCTGTCGGTCATTGTATTGGGCGACGAAAGCGGCTATACCGATGGTGAGGTACAAAAAGCCAAACTGGCCGCTATTGAGGCCGAATGGCACACCGTAGAACCGCCCGCCGCATTTACGGCCATCGGTATTCCGGACCAGGAAACCATGGAAACGCATTATGCAGTAAAAATCCCCTGGATCTTGGGTTTAATCGGTACGCGTTCTATCGATGAGCCGATTACCGGGTTAACGGAGATTCTGGAAAAAAATCGCTTGCGCATTCGTGAAGGCATGAAGGCCTATGCACTGTTGCAAAAATTAAGAGCGGGGAACAAGGACGCCGATATTCGTGCGGAGTTTGACCGCTACAAACAAGACCTGGGTTATGGCCTATTGCTCAAACGCTACACGGAAAATGTGGTCGATGCGACTGATCAACAAATAGAACTGGCGGCGCAGTATTCGATACCCAGAGTCGTGCCGTTATTCTGGACTTTCCGGGTCATGGTAGCTTGCGGTTTTATCATGCTGGGGATATTTGTTTTTGCGGTTATAGCCAGCTCAATTCGTAAATGCAGACAGAACTGGCTGTTGCGTGCAAGTCTTTATATGCTTCCTTTACCCTGGATTGCCTGTGAAATGGGTTGGTTTGTGGCCGAGTTCGGTCGTCAACCGTGGACTATTGCAGAGATTTTACCGACATTTTTAAGCTCATCATCCTTAACCGAATTGGATTTATACCTGAGTCTGGCAGGCTATATCGGTTTATATACGGTATTTTTAATCATCGAGATGTTCCTGATGCTTAAGTTTATCAAGTTGGGCCCCAGCAGCCTGCATAAAGGCCGTTACCATTTTGAAATTGCCACAGGAGCATCACTATGATTTTTGATTACGAAACTCTGCGCTTGATCTGGTGGGCTTTATTAGGCGCTTTATTGATCGGCTTTGCCATTACCGACGGCTTTGACCTGGGCGTGGCAGTCTTATTACCCTTTTTAGGCAAAAACGATACCGAACGCCGCGTGATTATCAATTCCATCGGCGCAACCTGGGAAGGCAACCAGATTTGGCTGGTAACCGGCGGCGGCGCACTGTTTGCGGCTTGGCCGCTCGCTTATTCGGTGGCGTTTTCTGGATTTTATTTCGCCTTGTTGCTGACCTTGTTTGCATTATTTCTGCGGCCGATAGGCTTTGATTACCGCAGCAAACTAACCAGCCAAACATGGCGCCGCAACTGGGATATTGCGTTGTTTGTCGGGGGACTTGTACCTGCGTTGATTTTCGGCGTGGCGTTCGGCAACTTATTGCAAGGCGTGCCGTTCCACTTTGATAACGATATGCGTATTTTCTACACCGGTTCATTCTGGGCATTATTGAACCCTTTTGCGTTGGCGGCAGGACTGCTTAGCTTATCGATGCTGATTATGCACGGTGCAGTATTTTTGCAGCTCAAGACTGAAGGCTACATTAACCAGCGCTGCAAAAAAGCAGTCGCAATTTTCGCAGCAATAACGCTGGCCGTTTTTGCTCTGGCGGGTCTCTGGGTTGCCCATATTGACGGCTACCATATCAGCACTGAAGTTCTCCCTAACGCGCCGTCCAACCCGTTGGCAAAAATTGTTTCCAAAGAACCGGGATTATGGCTGGATAACTATGCGCATTGCCCTGTGTTGTGGGTTATTCCCGTACTGGGCTTTATTGCCGGAGCAGCGACCGTAGCGCTATCAAAATCAGGGCGTCCGGGTCTGGCGTTTATAACCAGCTCATTAACCTTGACTTCAGTTATTCTAACCGCCGGCGTGTCGATGTTTCCTTTCCTGATACCGTCAAGTTCAGCCATGAACAGTTCTTTGACCGTGTGGGACGCCAGCTCCAGTCTTGCCACCTTAAAAATCATGTTCTGGGTTACCGTGATTTTCTTACCCATCGTTATTGCTTACACCACGTGGGTGTTCCGTGTGCTGCGCGGCAAAATAACGCTGGAACACATTCATCAAAATGATCATACGGCTTATTAGGAGATTGCTATGTGGTATTTCACCTGGATACTTGGATTATTGCTGGCCTGCTCATTAGGCATCATCAACGTGCTGAGGCTGGAGGCTCAGGAAACATGGGACAAGGAACATATCTTCCTGGACCCGTTAACCCAATTAATGACCAAAGACACTATGTTGGGCCGGTTAAAGGAAAAAGTTGAGAACTCCAAACGCAACGGCTTTCCTTTTTCTATTGTTTTTATCAGCTTAAAAAACTTCAAAAACAAACATAATTTGCCTGATTATGAAATGGACGCCATATTACGCAGCGTGGTCGATTGCTTTAAAGAGGACATCAGGGCGGGCGTCGATATTGCGGCAAGAATGGATGAACAGGATTTCCTTATTGCGATGCCTGGCTCTCCATTGAAAAAAGCCGAAGCAATCGCGGCGCAGGTTAAAAATGAAATTTTAGAACGCGTTAAAGCGCCAAGAAACCTGGTTGTTGAAGTGTCTGCAGGAGTTGCCGAATACTCATCTCTTCTCCCTGAGAAATTTGCCGCTACAGAACATGAAGTGGATGAATTGATCAGAGTTGCGACGGCAAAAAGCGGCTTATAAATACAATGAGACTGTAAGAGCATTCGGACGGGTTTGCAAAAACCCGTCCGTTTAAGCTTAGCAAACTGGAAATATTATCCATGCGCAATAAAACCATACTAATTCATAATATCGGCGACATCCTGGTCGATACATTTCACTATCTTGCATTATTTGTCATTGGCGCCACGATAGTCTGGTCTGCCGTTCATGATTACCTGGAAATGATGAAATCAGGACACGCCCGTTTGGAAGATATACTGTTGTTATTCATTTATCTTGAATTAGGCGCGATGGTCGGCACTTATTTTAAAACCCGTAGACTTCCGGTACAGTTTCTGATTTATATCGCCATCACTGCGTTATCGCGCCATTTAGTCATTGATGTACAGAAAGTGGCGGACAGTTTCCATCTATATTTATTGCTTAGCATAACCGTTGCGATAGCCATGCTCAGCGGTTCCATATTTATATTGTCTTACACGGCCAAACATTACGGCTGTCCGGAAGATAATGATCTTAAAGACGAAAAGTAGAATCCTGTTTCGATTTGGTCTGACAAAACGCCCCGCCCCATTCCATAAACCCCATCGACCAAACCCAACCCTATGTCCCTCCTAGCTGGAAAATGTTGCCGTAGCAGCCAAAGAGTAGATTGCACGACATCGACAAAGCAGAGTTGGCGCTCAAGATAGGGATTAGCGGGGCAGCTGTGCTGGTAGACTGCTTTCCAGTTGTAACGTTTCGGATGGGGTTGCAAACCCCATCCGGCATAGTACAATGCAACTCCTATAATCCGTTAGACAAAATACTATAACTAGGGCAGGTCTTGTGCAAAGCACTGAGCATGATTACATTTCTGATTTACAAGAATGCAAGACTCAAAACTTGCCCCCGCTTTTTATCGGCGGCGACATCCAATGCGGTTCCAAACTAGGCGATTACACCCCATTCACCTTAACATTCCCAGCTTAAAACCATGATAAACCATAATTTGATACAGCCATTCTATTTTCCAACCTCGGTTATTTTTGTTGATGACAACACCGATTTTTTGGAAAATCTGAGCCTGCAACTCGATCCGGATTTGGCTTTTCTACTTTATGGTTCACCAATTGAAGCGCTGACGGTAGTTAATGAGACATCCAATCCCGGCACACCGATAGAGCGGCTTTTTTCCTGTTATGGCAATACCGATAACGCACCCCGTCCCCACCATGCGATTGACGTTAACCTCGACAAGGTGCACAGGGAGGTTTACAACCAACGCCGTTTTGAACAAATTTCGGTTGCCGTGGTGGATTACGACATGCCCGGCATAGACGGCGTTGAGTTTTGCAAAAACATCAAAAATACCAGTATTAAAAAAATCTTGCTGAC
>JALNYY010000054.1 GCA_023229605.1 Methylobacter sp. | reverse complement strand
TTGAAGATTTTAAGGCTCAGTATAAAAAGCCGGAAGAGTGTCTTGACCTTAAAGACAGCGCAACACGTATGCGTTGCGCTAACGCTTACATAAAAGCAAGACGGGATTTTGAAGCTTTAAATAAGTGAATGGCGATTTTCATCATGCCTTTGAAACTTTTTAATCGGTACAGTTCGCTTTCTAATTGGTAAATTCTTTCATCTTGTTGCCTTAGTTGTATCAAGTTTTCTGGCCGCCAGCGTTTATTCTTGTGGATTAATGCGCCGCGACTAAAAACCCAGCCGTCCCAGCCAGGGGCGTTAATATGCTTTTTGTCCCACAATAGCAAAAGGCGCTCGGCCATGATCGGAGCGCCTTCTTTATCCATTCTTTCAATTTCTGAGATGTTTACACCGAGCAGTGTCGCAGCTTGCTCTTTATTGGGTATGATCTTATTACGAGTATGATAAAAGCTTGTTTTCCGTAATGCCGCCATTTTTCTGACTCCGTATTGATAGAATCAATGCTAACGCAAAGAGTGTGCCGACAGTGAATATTAAACAATTTAACATAATATACATTATGCGAAGTCTTATCGGCGGTATTGACCCTGCTCCGGAAAGCCTGCATTTTCACACTACGCAAAATGACGCTTAGTGAAAACACATGCGCTGTCCTGGACCGGCCTAGCTAAAAACTGCTTGCCGACATTAATAACTTGCTACGCTAATTGCGGTTTAACGCGGCGGCGGCATCCTGCTCGTTACCGGCCAGATGTGCGTCGCGGGACGGCAATACGTCTGCAACGACTTCCAGACGCTTCCAGGCCGGCACAGGCGTTTCGCAATGCTGTTTGGGAACGAACGCCGATTCTTCGACCAGAGTCATTTTGTGAATATAGCGCGGACAGTTTGGAAACATTTCCCGCAGTTTTACCCGCAACACCAATTCCGCTTCAGGCCAGTGATTTTGCAAAGGATCGTCGTCCTGTATGAAAGCGCTGCCGTTTAAGCGAAGACGGGCTTGCCGCTGAAAATCGACGAATAGCAGACTGACATGCGGGTTAACCAGCACATTGCCGGCCGACAGGTACATGCCGCTGCCATCGTAGAGCGGAAAAGCCAGGGTATTTTCATCGACAACCTTGACCAAGCCGACGCTCCCGCCTTTGTAGGAACAATTAGGCCGCCCTTCCCTGTCAACTGTAGCAAAGAAAAACATGTTCTGTTCTTCGATAAATGCCTTGTCTTCGGGGCTGATTTGAACGCTGACAATAGCATCGACGAGACGGTCGGCCATCGGGCGCGTCTCGAAACGGTCTTGCAGCTGTCGGTTGCCTTCATGGAAAAATTCAGTCATTGCTCCTCCAGAGCGTTATTGGTTGGCAAAGATGCGTCGGAAATCGCGGTTACGCTTCCCTCGATAAGAATAATGGCGGCCTGTTTGGCCATTCCGGCAGCGCCTGAATGACGCTTCATTTGTTCAGACACGATAGCCCCTTCGACCAGCAGGCTTAATTGCAGCGCCAGACTTTCCGGCGATTTGGAACCGCACTGTCCGGCCAGGCCGGCAATGTAGCTTCGGAAATGGTCGTAAAATTCGGCGGACACCTGATGCACAGGGTTGCCTTCCAGCGGAAATTCGGCCGCGGCATTGATAAAGGCGCACCCGCGAAATTCTGGGAGAGCCATCCATTCGCCAATGACATCAAAAATCGCCAGTAACTTGGTCTTGGGTGTATCCGCTTTACCGTCAACCTGGTCAACAAACCAGACTCGAAAGTCCTCATCCCGCTTACGCAGAAAGGCAATCACCAATTCGTCCTTGGAAGAGAAATATTTATAGAGACTCATTTTGGTGGTGTTTGCCGCTTTGACAATCGCATCGACGCCGGTCGCGCGTATACCCTGGCTATAAAACAGCTCTGAGGCAGCTTGCAAAATTTTTTCTTGCAGATTTAAGGACATGGGCGGAGCAACAAAAAACAGGTTGATCGGAACTATACAGGTCGGTATACTGCAATGTCAATATACCGACCGGTAAGTATATTTTTTATAACTACAATAACGAGATAACGCACGATGGAAATATTATTAATTGGCGCTGTACTGATGATTTTTGCCCTTTTGGCTTCGGCGTGGCTTATGACTTTTGCAAGATGGTTTCCTGTCAAAGGCATTGATGGCGAATTCCTTACCGACTATAAAACACTTATCAGAGCGCATGTCGATTTTGCGTTAATGGCGTTGTTCTGTCTGGGATTTTATGCGGTCAAGGTGCCGTTATCCGTTACGGCTTGTTGGCTGGTGGTGATCGGCGGCATAAGCAATCCTTGCGTTTTTGTTATTGCCGCATTTGATCCGAACTTCTGGGAAAAAACAATCTGGAGAGTCTACTCGGCGGTCAGCTTTATCGTGACCACGATTGGTTTTGGCTGGGTGTGCGTCAGCTTGCTGGATTACGCCGTATAACTGTGAATTTCGCGGGGCTGAATGGTTCTCAATCTGGCGCGATTGTGAAAATACCCAAGTCCAGATAGATTTAACAGCGTTTATTTTAGAAAACACGGGATTCGCTTTTGCAAATTTTTATTCAAACAGAACGAATCCCCGCTTTTTTAACATATGTGCAGGGTTTCCTGGCTCTTCGCGCAATAATTCTTTAGCGGCTCGGGGATATTCTGAAGTTTTGGTTAGGAAATTTTACCGGATGACGTGCATATTATTAAGGGCATGAGAGTACGGCAATACCCCCGCAGTCTCCGGGTGTAACCCATTATTTTGTCCTGAAAATAAAATAAGCCGCGCCGGCCAAACACAAGCCTGCCCACAAATAATCGAGTTTTAACGGTTCTTTGAGATACCAAATCGAGAACGGGACAAATACCGATAAGGCAATTACTTCCTGCATCACTTTAAGTTGTCCGACACTCATTACCGTATAACCGATTCGGTTGGCCGGCACTTGTAAAATATATTCAAAGAATGCGATGCTCCAGCTCACCAGCGCGGCAATAATCCACGGCTTGTTGCCCAAATCTTTCAAATGGGCGTACCATGCAAACGTCATGAAGACATTGCTGCCGCACAGCAGCAGTATGGTTGACAGCGTTACGTTCAAATTCATTTTCCTGTTCAGATTAGTGTGATGATTTCGCGCAACAGTTTACCGTTCTTGGCGAGGTTGGGTCACCCGTTTTTATTTGCCTGAATTAAAGATGTGGATAAATTCCGGTAAACGCCCTACCCTTAATTCACGATAGTTTTTTGGTTTGCTTTTGTTAAAAATAATGTTAAATAGCAAAACGCTTTTAACATCCAATAACTTCTTGAAACCTGGAGAGCCGTTATGACCCAATTTGGAATTGTAGCCGTACTTATTGTTTTGTTAATAACATTGCTGATTATCTTAAAAAGACGAAAAAAATGCTCATCATGCTCCCCAAAAGAGACGCTCATCGGAAAACCTAAAGCTCCAGAGCAGGAGAAACAACAACCGGAAATTACGCTGGTCGACAAGCCGATAACCAGCGCCGTGCCTACAGCTGTAAACGGCCAAATAACCGATGTTGTTTCTTCCCCGGAACCCAAACCAAAAAACAAGCCCATAGGCGATATTGACCCGTCTGCAAAGCCTAAAGCGGGCGCCCCGATTAGCGGCCTTCCTCAAGATTCAATACTGAGACGGCATTATATGACCCATTTATGCACGATGCTCGAATCGCTTGTTCCCCCACGGCCTACAGACTCCGTCTTGCGCCGTCATTACGATGCGATGATAGTTACCCAAATAGCACAGTGCCTAAACGATAAGAAAGCAATGGAGCAACTGCTTCATGCTTATGCAAATAAAAACTAACCTGTGCTGAGTCATGCTCACATGCAACGTCCTGAAGTTGCATGTGACTCGCATCACTTCTTAACGTCCATCATGCCCAGCAACCCGTTCATCAACGCCAACGGCGTGGGCGGACAACCGGGAATCACTACATCGACCGGAATGACATTGGACACCGCGCCGCAGCTGGCGTAAGACACGCCGAATTCGCCGCCGCAGGCGGCGCAATCACCCGCTGCAACCACCCATTTCGGGTTCGGCGTGGCTTCATAAGTGCGCAGTAATGCGGTCTGCATATGCCTTGATACCGGCCCGGTGACCAGCAACACATCGGCGTGTCTTGGCGAGGCTACAAAATGGACACCAAAGCGTTCAATATCGTAAAAAGGATTATTCAGTGCGTGAATTTCCAGTTCGCAGCCGTTACAAGAGCCTGCATCGACCTGGCGTATCGCAATGCTGCCGGAAAATCTCTTATCTATGTGTTGTTTGATTTGGATGCCCACCGCTTCCAATTCAGCATCTTTGGGAACTTTAAACCGTTCAGTGACGACACCCGTGGTCAGGATTTTTTTAAAAATTCTCAGCATCTTCCCTTCCTATAGATCATTGCCTGAATAAGAGCCATTCAGGGATTTGTTGCACACAGGAAAATCCGGCACGATATTATTCAACACGAGCTTTTCCAACGCAGGCCAGTTTAATTGACTGGGGTCGCGCGGATAAAAACGGGCGATTTTGTTATCGGCGTCAAACCGGATGTAGCTGATAATTTCACCTCGCCAGCCTTCGACAATTCCCAATCCTTCATTGCCGGTCTGCGGCATTTGCCATTCGCTACGTATGTCGCCGGCAACAAGCCGGTAGATAAAATTTTCTATCAGGTGTAAAGCCGCCATGATTTCCTTGTACCTTACCCAAAACCGGGACGCAATATCGCCCTGATTTTCCACTGCAACCTTAACCGTCACCCGGTCATAAGGCGCATAGGGCGCATAGGGCGCATCGCGGCGCACGTCAAAATCCTGGCCGCTGGCGCGCCCGACATAACCCACGGTTCCAAAAGCGGCGGCGGTTTGTTCGGACAAAAAACCGGCCGTATACAACCGGTCTTCCAGTGATGAATTGAGATCCAGCGCGAGTATTATCTCCGCCAGCTCAACCCTTAATTCGGCTATGTCCTTCTTGATCAGGATACAAGATACATCCGACAGATCGCGGGCAACGCCGCCGGGAACAATTTGATCCATCATCAGCCGATGACCGAAGATCTTTGCATTGGTGCGCAGCCAAAGTTCGCGCAGGCGGGTAAACTGCATTTGTGCGAACACAAAAGCGACATCATTACAGATTGCGCCTATATCGCCCATATGGTTGGCGATGCGTTCCCGTTCCGCAAGAATGCCCCTGATCAAAGCGGCGCGAGGCGGTATTTCAACGCCTGCCGCCTGTTCCATTGCCATACACGCCGCCCAGCAATGTCCGACGGTGGTGTCGCCTGAGACACGCCCGGCCAGCCTGGCTAAAGACTCCGGCGTTCTGCCTTCAGCAATTTTCTCTATGCCTTTATGTACGTAACCCAAGCGTTCCTCCAGATTTAAGATAAGTTCGCCGACAGCCTGAAACCGGAAATGCCCAGGTTCGATAATACCGGCGTGAATCGGACCTACAGGAATTTCATACACACCTGCACCGTGGGATTTAATAAACGGATAATGCATATCGGGCGGCGTGACGCCTACCGGAGCGCCCTGGACAGGGAAGTCTTTTCGCAACGGATAGCTGTTTTCAATCCAGGCTTGATGCCGCGTCCAACGCCTGTTATCCGGATGACCGACAAACTTGACCCCGAACATGTCTTGCGTATGACGCTCACTGCGGTTGGCGGCCGGATAAACCGTGGCTTGGCTGGGCAGTTCCAGGCTGTCGTCATCGAGGATCGTGCGAAGCAGGATATACTCGCCTTGTTTTTCAAAACAGGTGTTGATAAACAACCGGTTCTGATCCTGTTCCGCCCATCCGGCAGCCCAGCGCAGGTTTTGCTGTATGGCCAGTTCCGCAAATCGTCGCCATTTCCGGCTTTCGATTTGCCACAGGGTTATTGAGGGTACGTCGATCTCTGCAACAGTAATATCGATGCTCAGCCGGCTTAAAAAATCCGCAGTCCAGTTTGAAACACTCATAGCGGCGTACTCCCGGAAATTAACAGTGTTGCCTGTGAAAACCAGTTAGCCAGAAAACCGGGGATAGCCAGACCCAGCCAAAGCACCAATGCCAAATGTATCGTGACCGGCCATAAATTGGCGGTAATCGGTTTTTGACCTTCTGGCTTGTCGCCGTAAACCATCGGCTGTATATGCCTGAACAGTCCCGCAAAGGCGATACCGATGCCCAGCAACAGCAGCGGCGCCAGCCAGGGATAACTGTGCATGGTCGCCAGCAGCACCAAAAACTCGCTGGTGAATACGCCGAACGGCGGAAATCCGGCAATGGAAATAGTGCCGATCAATAAACCCCAGCCGATCTTGGGCTGGGTTTTAATCAACCCGCGTATCTGGTCTATACGCTGGGTTCCGGCAAGCTGAGCCGCATGACCTACCGTCACAAAAATGGCCGATTTGGTCAGCGAATGCACGGTCATGTGCAGCAAGGCGGCAAAAGTGGCTAGCGGCCCCCCGATGCCGAACGCGAATGTCATCAGCCCCATATGCTCAATGGATGAGTAACTGAACAGCCTTTTAATATCTTTCTGCCGATGCAGCAGTATGGCGGCGACCAGAAATGACAGCATGCCGAACCCCATCATTAAATAACCGGCCATATTGGATTGTGCCGCTCCGTCCACCAGCATTTTATTACGCACCACGGCATATAAGGCGTCGTTTAACAATAATCCCGATAACACCGCAGACATGGGTGTCGGACCTTCGGAATGGGCATCGGGCAACCAGTTATGCAAAGGCACCAAGCCGATTTTGGTGCCGTAACCGATCAGTAAAAAAACAAAGGCAATCTCAAGTATTTCCGGATTTAATTTGTCGGCATTTTCGTAAAGCACCGACCACAGCAACGCATTTTCACTGTCACCGATCTGCACTGCAGCGTAATACAGCAAAATAGTGCCGAACAGGGCCTGGGCAATACCCACGCCGCACAAAATAAAATATTTCCACGCCGCCTCGATAGACTCCGGCGTGCGGTACAAACTGACCAGCAGCACGGTTGCCAGTGTCGCGCCTTCCATCGCCACCCACATGATGCCCATATTATTGGTGGTCAACACCAGATACATGGCCAGCATAAAGCCCTGAAACATCGAGTAATACAGTTTCAAACGCCTGTCAGTGAGCTTGCCGATTTCTTTTTCATGCGCCATATAGGGCGCGGAAAATATCGAGGTGGTGAATCCGACAAAAGCCGTCAACACAATCAAATACACGTTAAACGGGTCGATTAAAAAAGCCTTGCCTGATGAAATGATTGTACCTTGATTGAGCACGTTAATCGCCAGCCAGACAGTCGCCAGCAAACAAACGGCGTTGAACCGGATATTGAGTTTCCCGGTGTCTTCTTGGTGTCCCGCCAGCGCAAAAAAGACAATGCCGATCAGCGGTATCAATAAAACCAAATAAGCGGCAATCATTTGTCCACCTCGTGTAACTTGTTTAACAAATCGACATCCAGCGAATCGATGCTGGTGCGGATATGCAGGAAAAAGATGCCGAACAGCACGGCAGCCACCAGCACGTCGAACGCGACACCCAGTTCGACCACCATCGGCATACCGTTGGTGGAAACGATGGCCGCGAAAAACAGACCGTTTTCTATCGACATAAAACCGACCACGTGGGCGATAGCCTGCCGGTGCGAAATCATCAGCAACATGCCCAGCAGCATGACTGAAAGACTGACTGCCAATGCATTCAGCATAACGACCGATGAAGATTGCACAATAGGATGCAGCACGTAATAACTGAACACCATCAAACTGGCTCCGCCCATCATCACGGCGGTATTGTTTTTTAATGCTTCAATATCGCGGTGCATATTCATTTTCAAAACCTGCCGCCTTAACATCCATGGAATAAAAACGACTTTCAGCACTAACGTCAGCACCGCAGAAATGTAAAGGTGATGATTACTTAAACTGTATGCCGCCACTGTCGTGGTCAAGGTTAATAAAAGGCCCTGCAAGGCAAACACGAAAATAAGCCGCAGCAACCTCCCCTGCCCTAACATAAGAAACGAAGTAAGCCCCACCAAAGCGGCCATAGATAAAATGGCCTGCGTATAAAAATCCAGTTGTTCGATGTTCATCAGCGCGCCGCCTCCAAAATAATGTGGCTCAGCATTCCCAGCAGCCCTAACAAATAAGCGAAACTCAGGTATTCCTGCACTCGAAACAGGCGCATTTTTGCAACCAGAGTCTCAGCTATCGCCAGAAAAACCGCCAAAAAGGCAAGCTTGCCCATAATAGCCAGCAGGCCGTAACCTAACGCTCGAGCGCCAAAAGTTTCGGCGATACCCCAGGGTAAAAAGATGTTGGCGATCAGTACGCCATACAACATCAGCTTCAACTGACTAGCCCATTCAATCAGCGCCAGATGGCGGCCGCTGTATTCAAGAATCATCGCTTCATGAATCATGGTCAGTTCCAGATGCGTCGCCGGATTATCCACCGGAATACGCCCGGTTTCAGCTACGGCAACCAGCACCAGGGCGGCCAAGGCGAATACGAACGACGGCCGTAGCACCAGTCCTTCATTGAGTACATGGCTGATAGCAAACGATAAATTGGTCGTTGAGGCAGTCATGGTCAGCGTAAAAACAGCCATCAACATCGCAGGTTCCGCCAGTGATGAAATGGTCATTTCCCGTGATGATCCCATGCCGCCGAATGCGGTGCCGATGTCCAGTCCGGCCAGCGCCAGAAAAAACCGGGCGAACGCAAAAAAACCCACCATAACAATCACATCGGCGGTGGCCGAAGTCGGCAGATCAACCGCAATTAAAGGTACGACGGTTGCAGCCAATACCGTTGCGGAAAATATAATGTAGGGTGCGATCAAGAAAATCCACGAGGCCTGCTCGGCAACCACGGGTTGTTTATTGGTTAATTTGAGCAAATCCCAATAAGGCTGAAATAGAGAAGGCGCTTTGCGGTTTTGTAAATAACACTTGCACCATTTAAGCCAGCCTGCGAGCAACGGCGCCAGCGCGACAAACAGTATGGTTTGTAAAACGGCTATTAACCAGTTCATTAGCTGACCACCCATAGCATAATAATTAACGTCACAAACGAATAACCCAGATAAACCCGGATATTTCCGGTTTGAATGCGCCCCACCAGTTTGGCCAAATTGTTTACTGTGCGTTCAATCGGATGATACAAACGCGGCCAACTGTGATCCTGAACCTCCAGATGATACCGGATTGCGGCCACATCCTGGTTCATTGCGCCGCGCATGTCTTTTTCGATCTGTTCGTCGATAATCCAGACTTTGTTGAAAATCCGCCGGAAAGGCATCGTAAAAGCGCTACAGCTATACTGCATTTTGGTGGTTAAGCCGCCAAAACCGCAGTCCCAGGTTTCGGCCCTGCGCATGACCGTGGATGGATTACGGCGCAAATACCAAAGGCTGACGCCCGCTGCAATCAGCGCCCCTATCAAAACCAACGGCGGGGCATAAGAAGCTTGCTGAGTGGAAACCGGCGCCAGCCACAACCAACCTAAAGCTGCGTCGTTCGGCAGGGTTTCTCCCAATAATTGCCCTGCGACATTGTTGATCAGACTGATAATCAGGCCGGGGAAAATCCCGAACAAAAAACACAAACCGGCGAGTAGCGAAGATCCGGCCAACATGCCTTTATCCTGGATCTCATGGGCTTTCTCGCAAGGCTGCGAACGGGGCAGCCCCAAAAAAATCATACCGAATACCTTGACAAAGCAGGCGGCTGCCAATGCCGCTGTCAGCGCTAATGCAGCGGCGGCTACCGGTATCAAGCTGCGCAATACGCCGTTGTCCAGCACATCGACCTGTAATGCGGTTTGAAAAGCCAGCCATTCCGAAACAAAACCGTTGAACAAAGGCAATGAGGAAATGCTCATGCAGCCGATCAAAAACAGTACGCTGGTTTTCGGCATCCTTTTAATCAGCCCGCCCATCATGTCGATGTTTAACTGATGGGTCTGATGGTGAATAATGCCCGCGCCAAGAAACAGCAGATTCTTGAATAACGCATGATTGAAGGCATGGAACAACGCCGCGAGAAAACCCAGCGCCGCCAGTTGCGGATGGCCGTTCGCCATAAAGATCATCGACAATCCCAGCACCATAAAAATGATGCCGATATTCTCGACCGAGCTGTAGGCCAAAAGACGTTTTAAATTGGGCTGCATCATCGCGTACAAAATTCCACCCAACGCCGAGACGGTACCCAATATCAGCAACACCACTCCCCACTCCCAGTGCACCTCGCCGAGCAGATCGAAGCAAAAACGGATCAGCCCATAGAGCGCGACTTTAAGCATCACACCGCTCATCAAAGCGGAAATATGCGAAGGCGCCACCGGATGCGCTTCCGGCAGCCAGACATGCACTGGGACTATCCCGGCCTTCATGCCGAAGCCCAGCAGCGCCAGCATAAAGGCGATGCTGGCCCAGGTTGTTGACAAGTGCGCCTCGCGCAAGGCGTCAAAGGTGAATCCGTCCGCGAAACCGGCCAATACGCCAAAGCCCAGAATAATGGCTAATGCGCCGACTTCCGCCATTAATAAATAAATGAATGCGGCCTGGCGATTGGCTGGATTCTCATGCTGGAAAGCCACCAGAAAATAACTGGCGACCGACATCAATTCCCAGGCGATCATGAAAAAGAACGCATCATCGGCCAGCAGCACCAGCAGCATTCCGGCAACAAACAATCCGGTAAATAAGCCCAGGACGGCAAAAGGATGCTGGCTTTCCTTGTAAGTATTAACATAGCCCGGTCCATAAAGGCTGACCGCGCTCACGGCGATGCCGATGATTAAAAAGAAAAAACCGGACAAACTGTCAAAACGCACATGCCAGGGTAACCAAGGCAGTCCCAAACCAATCTGGTCGGTAATGACCGTATTACTAATCAATACCCCCAACCCGGCCAATACCGCGAAAATACCGGACAAACCCAGTAAAAAAAACACTGCTTGCCGCAGAAATACCGGAAAATGCCGCTCTTCAAGATTCTTATCAAGCCAATCCCGGCAAGGCGCACTGTTAAAGAATTTTTTAAAGCCGTACTGACTTACCGCTAACAACGTGTTCCGCTGATTCATCATCAGTGCCAACAAGCCTGAAGAAAAGCTTAATAGTACTGCGCAATAAGCTGATAAAAGAATCATGAAAATCTCACTATCGTGTAGGTCGGGCTGCGTAATCCGACACATTAAAACTACGGATGTCGGGTAACGCTAAACCCGACCCAAATTACAATCATTTTCTATCATCCGCGGTCATTAGCCGCGCAGCGAGAGCATGATCCGAAAACGTTTCCAACGCTTTACCTATTTTCCGGCATTGACCGCCCTGAGCTTCATAATTCTGCTTGAAATCATGGATAAACTCCATAACGGTATGATCAATCAGGTAGCCGTCCGAAAAATCGAAAATAATCGTCTTGCCTTTACCCAGCTTGTTAAGCGCTTTTTTCAACGGCAGGAAGTTTGAAAAAAGCGCGGAACCTAATAACCTGACGATCAGCGTATTGCTGTCTTGTTGCCGGATAGTAAAGTGAATTTTGAACAAGTTGTTCGGCCAAACGCCCCTGACCAGATTAATGGCCAGTTTTGCGGCAATACCCAAAGTGACGCCTATCAGCAAGTCCGTCGCCAATACGCCGGCAATCGTAACGACGAACAAAAATAACTGTTCTTTACCGACTTCCCTTACTCTGGCGAATGTTGCAGGCGAGGCTAAGCGATAACCGGTATAAACCAGCACCGCCGCCAAGGAAGCTAACGGAATGCGCTGTATGAATCCTGTAAACAAGACCACAAACAGCAACAGTATCAAGCCATGGAAGAAGTTGGCCCAGGCTGTTTTGGCTCCGTTATTGATATTCGCCGAGCTGCGTACAATTTCAGCAATCATCGGCAAGCCGCCGATTAAACCGGCAAGCAGATTACCCAATCCGACTGCCGTTAAATCGCGGTCAAGGTCGGAGCTGCGCTTATAGGGATCGAGTTTATCTATCGCAGTCGCACTCAGCAAGCTTTCAAGACTGCCCACTAAACTGATGCTCAGCACGGCTTCCCAAAACGCTATTGAGGTTATTCTGGAAAAATCGGGAAAATAAAAACCACCCAGAAAATCATCGGGAATCGCAACCAGGAATTTCGATCCGCTTACTGCCGATTCCTGAGCCAAGTCAAAATGCCAGGCGAATATGATGCCCACCAGCACGACAATGATCGGAGCGGGAACCCTGCTTCCGATGAATGGCCAAATAATGAGCACGAGTAAGCCTAAAAAACTGATCAGGCCGATTTCCGCATTCATGTTCAGCAAGCTGTGCGGGATCTGTGCGATGACCGAAAACAAACTGCCCGGTTCAGGCACGCCGCCCAGCATGACGTGGGTTTGCGTGCCGATGATAATGATGCCGATCGCCGCCAGCATTCCATGCACTACCGAGGTGGGAAAAAATGAGCTTAGCTGTCCCAGCTTAAATAGTCCCATCAGAACCTGTAAACCGCTGGCAACCACAATCGCCGCCAGGGTATAACGGTACCCTGCCATCGCGTCGCCTTCTCCCAAAGCCTGAACCGCCGCCAACACCACCACAATCAACCCGGCAGCCGGGCCATTGATGGTCAGGTACGAACCGCTGATACGCGACACCAATACCCCACCAACAATAGCGGTGATAATGCCTGCCGACGGAGGAAAGCCAGAAGCCACGGATATGCCCAAGCATAGCGGCAAGGCGATGAGAAAAACCAGAAAACCTGATTGTAAATCGCTGAGCCAGTTTTCTTTTAAGCCCGGTAGGCCGGTTTTAGGCATTGCCGACAGGGATGGTTTATTCATAAAGCCCTCGTTGATTGTAAAAATAGTGTGTATCTAAGTGCCCACTATATCACGTAGCATCGACAGCTAAAATCCGGCTTCGGTTTAAAACCTCCCTACACGCCATAATGGTCGCTTTTACGGCGGCTCATGTTGTTTCGCTTCATTCTGCGTACAGCCAAAGGATGCTCAGAAAAAGTGTCATGATATTCCATGCCAAAAAACTTGCATTGCCCCCCTTGCCCTTCATAGTCATGCTGGAAATCATGAATAAATTCCATCACGGTATGATCGATCAGATAGGCATTGTTCAATTGAAATATTACCGTCTTGCCGTTTTCCAAATTGGCCAGCGCGGTTTTTAGGGACATGAAATTAGAGAAAATGGCCGAGCCGACTATCGAGACCACAACGGAATCGGCATCTTTCGGCTCAATAATGAAGTGTATCTTGAACAGGTTATTCGGCCTGACGCCGCGCAGCATGTGAATACCGAACTTGGTTAAAATGCCGATACCGACGCCGACTAATAAATCGGTCGCCAGTACGCCGATAATCGTTACCACGAACATAAACAGCTGTTCTTTGCCAACGCCCATGACCTTGGCGAATTCTTTAGGCGAGGCCAGACGAAAACCGGTAAATACCAGCAGTGCAGCTAACGAAGCCAAAGGAATGCTGTGAATCAGGCGTGGAAACAGTACCACGAACAACAATAATAATGCGCCATGAAAAAAGTTAGCCCAGTTGGTCTTAGCTCCATTATTTATGTTAGCTGAACTACGAACGATTTCGGCTATCATCGGCAAGCCGCCGATTAGGCCGGCAACCAGATTGCCTGCGCCCACCGCTGTTAGATCACGATCAAGATTCGAATGACGTTTATACGGATCGAGCTTATCCACCGCCATCGCGCTGAGCAAACTCTCAAGACTGCCCACCAAACAAATGCTCACCACAGCTTCTAAAAATTCGAGACTCAGGGTTTTTGAAAAGTCAGGGAAATAAAAGCTGGACATGAAATTATCGGAAATCGCGACCAGGAATTTCGGCCCGACGGTTGCCTCGTGATGCGGCAAAAAGTGCGCATCCGGCAGGAACAAATACATATGCTCATGATCCAGATCGAAATACCGGGCCAAACCCATGCCAACTATCACCACAATAAGAGGAGCCGGAATCATCTTTACGGTAGGGTTTTTTATAACCGACCAGATTATTAATATAATCAAGCCTGAAACCCCAATAATGGCAATGTCAGGATTAAGATTCATAATGCTATGCGGAATTTGTGCGATAGTCGAAAACAGACTGCTGCCTTTTTCCGGGGAAGTGCCCAACACCACGTTGATTTGCTTGGCCATGATAATAATGCCGATAGCCGCCAACATGCCATGCACCACCGATGCCGGAAAAAACGAACTGAGCCGGCCGGCTTTAAAAAAGCCCATCAGAACCTGTAACGCACTGGCAACGACGATGGCCGCCAGGGTATAGCGGTAACCGGCCATCGCATCGCCTTCACCCAACGACTGCACTGAACCCAGAATCACTACAATTAGCCCGGCGGCAGGACCGTTAATGGTTACAAACGAACCGCTGATTCGCGAAACCAGCACGCCGCCGATAATAGCCGTGATAATGCCGGCCATTGGCGGGAAACCGGAAGCCATTGCTATACCCAAACACAATGGCAAGGCAATAAGAAAAACCAGAAAACCGGACAGCAGATCGCTACGCCAGTTTTCTTTTAAACCGGCCAAACCGGATTTTGGTAGCCCTGATAGGGATAACTCACTCATACAAATCCTCGCAATGATAAATAAAGTTCAGAGAAGTTCACAAGCTATTACCATGCCAACCTGATTTTTTTTATAACGTAATGATTTTAAATATGATCTCTCTGTTGCGCGAATAAAAAATGAATAAAAAATAAGGAATAGATGGTTCAAAACAACCACTCGGTTGTTGTTTTGAACCGGTACATGATTTAGCTCATAAAAACTCAAAATTCACTGGTTAATATGTGTTTCTCATAACTTGTGCAATTAAACTATGTCATATAACACACTCTTGGTGCCCGGTATAACACGGTCTTTCATAGAGGGCACGGAAATAGCCATATAGCTTAAACAAATGGTTTGGAAAACTGTGTCATATAACACAGTTAGGTTCATGCCGATTAAACGTTCCTTGTTTAAGCGATGTATAAAAATTTGGGCCTCATCATTACGCCATGTACGGAAACATTAACCTGTTACTTTATAAGATCAATATATTTCATATAGATAGAGTATTTTTACAGAATAATACAGAAGCTCTTTCCTTGCCTGAGGCAGCGTCCGATAAAGGCCTTACAGCTCCAAAAACTCATGTATATTTTGGCACTGTTTATGCTTATATCTGGCAGATAATAAGAAAAACATTGTTCCTGGTACTGTCGAGAGAAAATAAAATGAATCACGAATTGATAACTGTTACAGCAGAAAAAGAAACAAGAAATAACGGTTCTTTATTGTTAGGTACGAGTCTTGCGTTGGCTTCTATGATTTTAATTCCAGCATTTGCAATGCGCCTTGGTTTGGGCGCCAGTTTAACAGGTGCGTTGAGAATCGCCATGATGAAGGCGAGTAGTCAAGCGATAAGAGGTTGAAGCCCCTCAAACACATAAGTATCCGCACAAGTCAGATGATCTTCATTTCGGCAAGGATTGCCGGATATGAAAGAGTAAAGCCAATCCATTGCACAGGGATGCGTGAAATAAATTAGAAAATGATTAGCGGGTCTGATGTCCCCACCGGCGGCTTACGGACACACTACCCTCCCGTTAGAGCTCGAAGCGAATCGATGCCGAATGGAATCTTGATCAAGTAACCGCTCTGTCACGCCCTGTCGTCAGGGAAAAGCATCGTTTTATTAAGGAAAGAATGATTGAGAGGAGAATCCTTGTTTGATAGTATGTCAATTTGTTTGATCGATCTGGATTATAATGAAAGAACTTAAAAAAACGTGTGACCTTTGTGGACTGGCAGTTGAAACCATAGGGTTCAATTTGCATACAAATGAAGGTGACAAAGAGTTTTGTTGTGAAGGTTGCAAAGGGATTTATCAGATGTTGCATGAAGATATAATTTTAGATACAGCTGATAAAGATAATGAAGCAAATTAATTTAGAGAGGCTATGATGGCTCATTTACATGGCAAACAAATAATGCAGGGTATGAATAATGGAGAGGGTTCTATGAGTAAAGAGATTGTTAAAGGTTCAGTGGCTACTGCAACTGTCAGTGTGGGAGGAAAATTAATGGGTAAAGCAGCCAAGCATCCGGTTCTGGTTTTCGGTCTCGGCGTGGTAGCCGGTTTTCTGGTCTATAAATACAGAAAAGAAATTATTTCCGGCACGACTAAAGCCGTCGATGCGGGCAAGGATTTCGTCTTGCAACAAAAAGAAAATCTGGAAGATATTGTCGCTGAAACAAAAGAAGAAAGTCTGTAGGCCATTGAACTTTATTCTTTAGGCTGTTCTACTATGAAAACGGGTGATTCCTGATTTAAGAGGAATCTCACGTTTTTTTGTCTCTTATGCGTTTAATTTAACTTATGGCTATTCAAAAACAGTTTGTTTTACGTCATCGGGAAGAAGGCCATCTTCGCTTCGAAATCCCCGTCCAATTCTGCGATGTCGCAATTGCCAGGGCATTAACCGATGCCGTTTCAGCTTTGGACGGTATTTATCGGGTCAGAGTCTATTCGAGCCAGAAAAAACTGTCCATTCGTTATCAGGAAACGGTATGCGATTTTCGTACGCTGGCAAAACTGCTTTTTCAGGTCATTGCCGATCTGGAGAAAAAAATCGTAATTAATGATCCGTCGGTAGTAACTGTAAAAGCCGAATCAACATGGAAAAAAAAGCTTAAAAACTTAACCGTCACCAAGTGGTTTAAGCAAAAATATGATGACACCAGGGAAACGCTGCAAGCGGCAAAAGTTTTAACCCGAGCCGGTTTAAAAAAGAAGAAGACATTTATTAACGACCCTGAAAAGGCCGTTATTGATTTTTTAAATGACATTCTGGTGCTTTTCCTGATAAGGCTGCACTGGGATCGCATTACCAAAGACTGGCTTCCGAATCCCCTAAGGTATCGCTATGAATGGATGGCGGTTTTTTACATGATTTATTTATTGATGCGCTCACGTAAACCAAAATAGGCAGGGCGCAGGTTTTAAAACCTGTCTCGTATTCTCACGCACCTCATTGTAAAAAGCTTTTTCAACGCCTTTGTGCCGATAATCCCTATGGATACAACAACGTCGCATTACAAAAACTTCAGACTGGTTCATCAATTAAAAAGACGCATCAGAATTATTGCACCGGTCTTGAAGAACGATCAGGAGCGTGGCTATATTTTTGAAATTCTGCTGAAAAAACGACCGGAAATTAAACGGGTACGTTCCACGTTTGCATTGGGTTCCGTGGTGATTGAATTCGATCCGGGCCACCTGCCTAAAAATAATTTACTGATTCTACTGGATGCTGTTTTGGGAAATTTGGCCCATAAACAGGGCATTGCCGGTCAACAGAAAAAAGCCGGTTTTTCAGGGCCGGCGCAGGAAATAGATTTGGCCGTTGAAGGCATGACCTGCGCCTCGTGCGCTTTACTCATGGAAATGGTTCTGAAGCGCGATCCAAAAATCAAGCGGGCCAGCGTGAATTTCGGCACCGAGACTCTGACGGTGTACGGACAGTTAAGCAAGGATGATGTGTGCGCAAAGATTGAGAGCCTTGGTTATAAAGCCTACTCAATGGATACGTTGGGGCAACGAAGAAAAATGATCGAGAAAGAGCAGTTGCGCATTGATTCCGCGCGGCGCCGTTTTTTTTGGTCGGCGGTGTTGAGTGCGCCTGTTATTGGCATCGCCATGACGATGACGAACTCACGCTGGCTGCATTGGCTGCAATTTTTATTGTCGACTCCGGTGGTTTTTGGATCTGGAAAACCGTTTTTTGTTAAAGCATTGCGTTTGGCCAAACACCGCGCCGCCAACATGGACTCGCTGATTGCGTTGGGTGTGGGTTCCGCCTATCTTTACAGTCTTCCGGCTTTTTTCCGGCGTAAAGGCCATATTTATTTTGAAGCGGCGGCGGCAATCATTACCTTTGTGCTGTTAGGGCGTTATCTGGAGGAAAGCGCCAAAGGCAAAGCCGGAGAAGCAATTCGGCAACTGGTCGATTTGCAGCCGCAGACGGCCACCCTGCTTAAAGATGAACAGGAAATGATTGTCGATGTCGAAACCCTTGTTATAGACGATATTTTACTGATTCGTCCGGGCGAAAAAATCCCTGCCGATGGCGAAATTATCTACGGTATTTCTACGGTGGATGAATCGATGGTGACGGGTGAAAGTATGCCTGTCGTTAAAGAAATCGGCCATCGGGTAATCGGAGGCTGTGTCAACGGCAATGGTGTGTTACGTATCCGGGTCACGGCGGTGGGCATGGATACCGTTCTGGCGGGCATTGTCCACATGGTTGATCAGGCCCAGTCGGCCAAGCTGCCCATTCAAAAACAGGTGGATAAAATTTCAGCTGTGTTTGTGCCTATCGTCATGGGCATTTCAGGGTTGACGCTTGCCGGCTGGATGATAGCCGGTGCGCCGTTTGCTTTTGCATTCGGCAATGCCATTACCGTGCTATTGATTGCCTGTCCATGCGCATTAGGCTTGGCGACACCCGCCGCCATCATGGTGGGCACCGGCCAGGCCGCAAAAAAAGGCATTTATATCCGTAATGGCGAAAGCCTGGAAGTCGCCGCAAAACTGAATGTCATCGTATTCGATAAAACCGGCACGATTACCGAAGGTAAACCTAAAGTCAGCGACCTGCTCAAACTGTCACGCTTAAGTAAAGAGAAAATCATTATGCTGGCCGCATCGGCCGAAAACAATTCAGAACATTTCCTGGGTAAAGCCATCGTTGATTACGCACGTGAACAGGCGATTACTATTAACGAAACTACGCATTTTTACAGCGAAACCGGACGCGGCATAGCCGCCGAGATTGACGGTAAAAAACTGTTATTGGGAAATAAAGCATGGATGGATGAGCAGCAAATAAACGTTTCTGGTTTGCTGGAAGCGGCAGTAGATTTTGCCGGACAGGGAAAAACGCCGGTTTATATGGCGGTTAACGGTAAAGAGGCCGCCGTCTTCGGCATAGCCGATAAACCGAGAGTTCAGGCCGCTGAAGCGATAACCCGCTTGCACAAGCTGGGCATTCAAACCATTATGGTTACGGGCGATACCGAGAAGACGGCGCATTATATTGCCGCCAAAGTAGGCATCGAGCAGGTGGTCGCCAATGCGAAACCGGAAGAAAAGCTGGCGATCATCCAGCAGTTAAAGGCGCAAGGAAAGCAGGTCGGCATGATAGGTGACGGTATCAATGACGCGCCTGCGTTAATGGCCGCCAATGTCGGTTTTGCGATCGGCACCGGCACAGGTATAGCCATTGAGTCGGCAGACTTAACGCTGGTGCAGGGCGATATTTCCAAAGTGGCCGATGCGATTGGCTTGAGTACGGATACTATTGCTGTCATCAAACAGAATCTGTTCTGGGCATTTGCCTATAACACGATTGCCATTCCTGTGTCCGCGATGGGTAAATTGAACCCGATGGTGGCATCAGCCGCCATGGCGTTAAGCTCGGTTTCGGTTATCGTCAATTCATTACGTTTAAGCCGTTGAGGAACTGAAGATGGATCATTCCATGATGGGACATAGTATGCCCGGCATGACCGACATGACAATGGCGGCGGGTAGCTTCGATTATACGCTGGCGTTTATAGCCGGCTTTTTGGGCAGCGGGCATTGTTTGGGCATGTGCGGCGCGCTGGTGTCCGGCTATTTTATGAATGCCGGTAAACATCGTTCGTATCTGCCTTATTTCCTGTATCAGGTCGCCAGAATATTCGTTTATACCCTGGTCGGTTTCGCTGCCGCCTCGCTGGGCGTGGTGTTGGTATCCAGCGGCTTGTTCGGAAAAATTCAGAGCCTGTTGCAGATGACTATCGGCATTGTGGTCATCATATTGGCTTTGGGGATTTTAGGCTGGATTCCGTTCCAGGGTTCTATCCGATTGTTGCCGATGCAGTTGTTACGCAAGGGCTATGCCAGTTCCAGAACCCGTGGACCTATAGCCGGGGCCATGCTGGCCGGTTTGTTGAACGGTATGATGCCCTGCCCTTTGACCTTTGCTATGGCGGTAAAAGCCACTTCGGCGTCGACCATTTTGGAAGGCGGCGCACTGATGATGGCTTTTGGCGCCGGCACGTTGCCGATGATGCTGTTTGTCAGCGTCGCCTTTGGCAAAATGAGCTCAAATATACGCGGCTTAATGCTCAAATCCGCAGCATTGATTATGATGTTTATGGGCAGCAATACGTTTTACCGGGGCTTGAGTTTTTATGTGGAAGAAGACTTCAAGCATCATAACTATTTGCACATGCTGAAAGAGAAAATAGATGCGCTGATCGCTCTTCTTAATCAGGTGGTGAGTTATTTTTCCGATTTAGCCGCTAATATTCAGACTATGTAAATCTAGTTTATCCCTGTTTATTTACGCGACTGAAGACGCAGGGAATTAAGAACGACCGAAATGGAACTCAAGGCCATGGCTCCGGATGCGATCATCGGATTGAGTTTGCCCAGCGCCGCTACCGGTATCGCAATCGTATTGTAACCCAGCGCCCAGAACAGGTTTTGTTTGATGACGCGCAAGGTGGCGCCGCTTAATTCCATGACTTCAGCGACTTTGCCGATGTCGCCGTTGACCAGTATGAGATCAGCCGTTTCGATAGCAACATCAGTGCCGGTGCCGATCGCAAAACTGACGTCCGCGGCGGCTATGGCCGGCGCATCGTTGATGCCGTCGCCGATCATGCCGACTTTAGCGCCCCGACTTTGCAGATCGCGGACAATTTCAAGCTTTTGCTCCGGTCTGGCATGCGCGATGACGTCAGCAATGCCGACCTGCTCGGCAATATAACGCGCCGTTTGCTCGGTATCCCCTGTAACCATCAGCGGCTTGACGCCCAGTCGGCGCAGCCGTTCGATTGCTTGTTTGGCGTTAGCTCTAGGCTGGTCGGCAATGCCGAACAGTGCGGCCGCCTCGCCGTTCACACTGACATAAACCGGGGTTTTGCCCTGCTCAGCCAGCGTTAAACCCTGTTGGGCGAGGGCATTTAAAGCGACTCCGGATTCTTCAAGCCACCGGCGGTTGCCGATCAGCACTTCGCTGCTTTCGCTACGAGCGCGGATGCCGCTACCTGGGATATTGGTGAATTCATGGACCTTGACAGGGTCAATATGACGAGCCAGAGCATAAGCGGTTATCGCTTTCGCCAGAAAGTGTTCCGAGCCGGTTTCTGCACCTGCAACCAACGCTAATAGCCATTCCTCATTTTCTTCGGCAACTGGAATAAAATCGGTGACCTGGGGTTTGCCCTCCGTGATGGTGCCGGTTTTATCGAATACGATGATGGTCATTTTTGACGCCATTTCGAGGCTTTCCCCATTACGGATATAAACACCGCGCCGCGCCGACTGTCCTGTACCGACCATGATAGCCATCGGTGTCGCCAAGCCCAGCGAGCAGGGACAGGCGATCAGCAATACGGCGACGGCATTGCTGAATGCAACTCGGAACCCCACACCGGCGGCCATCCATGCCAGAAATGTCAGCGACGATACTGCTATCACGGAAGGTACAAAAACAGCGGAAATGCGATCCACCGTTTTTTGGATAGGCAATTTGGAAGACTGGGCCTGATCGACCATGTGAATGATGTTGGCGAGGACGGTATCGGTTCCGACAGCGGTGACTTGCATCTTAAAAACGCCGTTGCAATTGATGCATCCCCCTACAACGCGGTTACCCGTTTCTTTGACAACCGGCAGGCTTTCGCCGGTTATCATGGACTCGTCAATGGTGGTAATCCCTTCAATGACGACGCCGTCGGCCGGAATTTTTTCACCGGGCCGTACCAGCAAGACATCACCGATCCGTAGTTGTTCCACGTTGACGGACAGCTCTTCGTCGCCTTGCAAAACGGTCGCATTTTGCGGCTGCAAATTGACCAGTGTGCGTATGGCGTCATGGGCTTTGCCCTTAGCTTTTTCTTCCAGATAGCGGCCCAGCAGAACGAAAGTAATAATCCCCGTCGCCGAATCGAAGTACAGGCCACGCTGCCCTGCGAGCAGGGAAATCACGCTGTAGCTGTAAGATGAGCCCACGCCTAACGCAATCAGGGTATCCATGTTGGTTGTGCGTTGCCGGGCAAGCTTTGCGGCTTTGACAAAGAAAGGCCGTCCGGCCCAGATTACGATAGGCGTAGCGAGCAGATGCTGAGCCCAGTGCCAGATCCGGGATGAGGGGGCGGCCATGCCGATCATCATGACAGGAAGACTCAGCGTTGCGGCCAGAATCGCACGGCGGCGAGCATCAGTCAGCCGCTGTTTTTCCCTGTCAATAAGTAGTTTGCGTTGCGCCAGCGTATCGAAAGTCTGCGCTTGATAGCCCATTTTATCAATCAGGGCGCACGCGTCTTCCTTGCTGATTCGTCCTGCCACGATTGCTGTTTCAGTTGCGAAATTAACGTGTGCGGAAGAAATGCGCGGGTCCCGTTTCAATAGCATTTCGATCAATAATGCGCAGGATACGCAGGTCATGCCCTCAACGCAGAGGCTGAATTCGTGCTCCGACAAGCACGTCTGACCGGAAAATATTAACGGCACCCGCTTATTGCTTAAAGCAGTCGGCTTTCTTTGCCCCAGATTGCCCAACAGGGTATCGAGGAATTTGACCAAATCCGCTTTCGACAGTTTTTGGGGGTCGAAGTGGATGGCAATGGAGGCTATATCGGGAACCGTTCTGACTTTTTCTATGCCCGCCCGTTTGCGTAACAGAATGTCCAGAATATAAGCCCGCTCTGCATCCTTGAGCAGAATCGGCGAGATAATGCGAATCCGCCGTTTCAGAACATGGATGACTTTACCATGGGTCAGAATGTCCGTGTTGTGCTGAGTGGCCATGATTTTATTACTTTTACAAGCGCAGTATCTGCGGCTGGATTTGCCTTATCGGCTAGTACCTGTTCAATATCTGTTGCAGTCATAGTCTGTTTCTCTTTGGGAGCAAGCAAAAAAGATAAGGAGAATGCTTTAACTCGAATCGTGCGATTCTTCAGGGGGATCCTGACTTTCAATCAGCATGTCTTTAAGGTGTGCGGTTTGACGTAATACAAAATCCTTGCTTTGTTCGGCCGTTTTGTTGGTGACAGAGATAATCTCTTTGCGGTATTTATGCGCAAAATAACCGCTAACAAGGCCCAAACTGAACATAACCAGAGGATTTTTGGCAAGTGCGCCGATGACGCCTCTGCCGGCCTGTACAATTGTTGACACGGCCACCCCGGTAGCCACCCCTTTTGCAATCATGTCAATTTTTGGCGTTTCTTTCATCATTTCACCTCGCGCTTGCTCTATGCGGGCAGTTTTGATTTCGGCAGATTTGTTTTTCATAATATACTTTTATTGATTATATGATTTTTAAGCGCTTTTTAAGCGCGAAGTCAATTAAAAATATTTTGACATTTAGTTCAAAATATTACGGATGCTCCCTAATCTTATAATTAGACGTCAACTTTTGTGCCAACAAAATAACTTGTTGGTTTTAATAAACTAAATATTCTTATGACGCGTATTCTACCCATAACTGCGTTAAATCGCCCGGTAAACTGTGTGATTTAACCTATTTTTAAAACGAATCGCGATTTCTCATGCCTGCCGATAACTCTCAATGCATTTAACACACAAGGCCCAATGATGAACGCTCCCGACGGGAATTCGCCTTCCGACCCAAATCATTTGCTGCGCACGGTTTTCAGAAAGATATTTGCCGTGGCGCTGGCGCTACTGGGAATCGGTATAATCCTCTGGCTTGACAGCTGGTTCATGGATCATGCCGATACGCCCAAGCTGAGCCGTGACATGAGTTATGGTTTGCTGATTTTGGTTGGGTTCCTGACCAGTTTTCACTGCGTAGGCATGTGCGGTCCTTTGATTCTGGGTTATACCGCGAAAAACGCCAGCTCGGGCCATAAGTCCTACACCGCGCATTTTCTTTACGGCATCGGCAAAACGATCTCCTACACCGCGATTGGAGCCTTGTTTGGCGCATTCGGCTCGATTGTCGCCTTCACTCCCTATACGCAAGGCGCGGTTGGTGTAGCGGCCGGGATATTTCTGATCCTGTTCGGGCTGCATATGCTGGAACTGTTTCCCGCGCTGAGCCATTTCCAGTTCAAGGCCCCTGCATTTGTTATGCGCTTTGTCGGTAAGGAATACCGCAAGCACAGTAATCCGTTTGTGATCGGCCTTCTGAATGGCCTGATGATTATTTGCGGCCCGTTGCAGGCGATGTATGTTATGGCGGCCGGTACCGGCCACTGGCTGGAAGGCGCGGCCATACTGTTCTTTTTTGGTATAGGTACGCTGCCCCTGCTGTTGGGGTTCGGTTTTCTGACCAGTTTGCTGTCTGCAAACCTGACCCCGAAACTGCTGAAAGCCTCCGGGGTCATTGTTATGGTCCTGGGTGCGATTATGCTTAACCGGGGGTTGGCGGTAACAGGGACAGGAGG
>JALNYY010000053.1 GCA_023229605.1 Methylobacter sp. | reverse complement strand
GGCTTATCTTCCGGTTGGGCCTGCGCTACCGGCTCGGGTTTCGGATACAGCGACGCATAGGCCTGTATGGCTTCTTCCACCTGCAACGGTAATGAAGCCTGCTGCGGCGGTCTTGGACTGTAGGTCGGCTTATTATCAAAATCGGGTTTTGATTGTTGGGTTACGCTATCGTTTAGCCAACCTACATTCTGGACAGCTTGTGTTTGCGGCGGCGATTCGGTGGCCGACTGTTGGATTACGCTATGTCCCGGCCTTAAATCGGCAAGCGATCTGTGCAGCGCAGAAAACAGAAAATCATGCACCAAACGGCCTTCCCTGAACCTGACTTCAAGCTTTGCCGGATGCGCGTTGACATCGACCAGCGTGGGATCGAGCGTCAGGTACAGCACAAAAACCGGATGCCGTCCATGAAACAAGACATCCTGATAAGCCTGCTTGACCGCATGGGAAACCAGCTTATCCCTGACCAGCCTGCCGTTGACGTAGAAAAACTGCATGTCCTGCTGGCTGCGGGAAAAAGTCGGCAAGCCAACCCAGCCGCTCAGTTGCAGGCCCGATGCCGCAAAATCGATTTTTACCGAATTTTCTATGAAGGCCGAGCCGCAAATACCGGCAATCCGTTGTTCCTGCTCAGATTCCGTTGCCGCCGGTTTCAGGGTGAGTATTTCCTTCTGGTTGTGCGAGAGGGTAAAGCCGATATCGAAACGGCTCAGCGCCATGCGCTGGATTAACGTTTCTATGTGGGCGAATTCGGTTTTTTCGGTTTTTAAAAACTTGCGTCTGGCGGGAGTGTTGTAAAACAGGTCGCGCACATCGATCGTGGTGCCTTGCGGGTGCGGATCGGGTTGCAGATCGAAATCCTGCTCCGAGCCGTCGGCAACAACCTTCCAGGCGCAATCGGCATCGCTGATGCGTGAAATCAGCGTAAGCCTTGAAACCGAACTGATGCTGGGCAAAGCCTCGCCGCGAAAGCCCATGCTGACCACCTGCTCCAGATCCTTTAAGCTGGCGATCTTGCTGGTCGCATGCCGGGACAAGGCCAACGGCAAGTCGTCTTTGATGATGCCGCAGCCGTTATCCCTGATTTTTATCAGTCTGGCGCCGCCCTGTTCGATTTCAATGGAGATTCGACTGGCCCCCGCATCAAAACAGTTTTCAACCAGTTCCTTAACCACGGACGAGGGTCTTTCGACCACTTCGCCGGCGGCAATCTGGTTAACGAGTTGAGTGGGGAGGGAACGGATACGCATCAGCCAGCCTAAAGCAAAAAGCGTATTTTATATGATGGGGGTAATTATTCACACTGCCTTGTAAAGGCCCGGCCTGCGTCCTGCAAGGTTAAAAGCGTTATCACATCTCTAAAGCCGCTACGCTGCTTTCTTCCGGAGTGGGTTTGTAAGGAGACGTCGTATCGAAATAATTACGCACGCCGTCAAAAATAGCGCCGGCTATTTTCGCTTGATGCGCGGCATTGACTAACCTAAGCTCTTCCGACGGATTGGAGATAAACGCCGTTTCTACCAAAATAGACGGCACATCGGGCGACTTCAACACCAGAAACCCGGCCTTTTGCACCGAGGCGTAATGCAGCTCGCCGATGCGTTCGAAATTTTTCAACACCTTTCCCGCAACATTCACGCTGGCGTCTTGGGTAGCGGTCTGCGACAAATCCAGCAACACCGAAGCCAGCACATCCTCTTTATCATTCAAACTGACGCCGCCGACCAGGTCCGATGCGTTTTCGCTGTCTGCCAGCCAACGCGCGGCTTCGCTGGTAGCGCCTTTGTTGGACAAGGTGAACACCGAAGCGCCTTTAACGGTCGTATTCTGGAAGGCGTCGGCATGAATTGAAATAAATAAATCGGCCTTGGCTGCTCTGGCAATCTGCATTCTTTTTCTAAGATCGACGAAATAATCGCCTTTGCGAACCATGACGGCCTTCATGCCCGGCTGTTTATTGATTAAATTCGCAAGTTTTCTGGCAATTTCGAGTGTGATCTTTTTCTCTTCGGTGCCATTAGCTCCATGTGCGCCGGGATCGTTCCCGCCGTGTCCCGCATCAACCGCAATAATGATGTCTTTGTTTCGTTTGGCCGTTTTTGTTGATTTAACCGGCATGGCCTCTGCTTTTTCAGCTTCTTTTGTTGATTTAACAGGTATCACTTCAGACTTTTCAGCTGCTTTCTTTTGCAGTTCTTGAACCGGTTTTTCTATTTGTTGCTGGCTGTCCGCCACTTTGGAGGCCGCCGGTTTAGCGGCAATAGGCTTAATCTCTGCCTTCTGCTCAACCTTCGCATATTTATTCGGGTCTTTATCCAATAACTCAATAACCAGACGCTTGCCATTCAGGCTATTGGTTCTTAGAGACATGCTTTGCGGACTGATCTCTCTTTTTAAATCGATGACAATTCTTATATCGGTTTTATTTCTTGTCGCAACGCGTAATTGGGAAAACAACGGGTGGGATGACGGCGGCTGGCTTAATGCCTGCTTTAAGTTGACGTTACGCATATCAATCACTAAGCGCGCCGGGTTCTTCATCAGGAAAATACGATGTTCAGGCGAAGCTGTCACATCAAACAACATTTGAGTCTGGTCAGGCGTATTCCAATAACGCAATGAACTAATATCGATCTGTTGCGCATAACCGGGTACAGCCGCCAATAACTGTAATCCAATAACAAACAAGACCTTCCAGTAACTTCCCATCGACATAACTCACAAAGTGACAATCTGCATTAGATTATAGCAGTATGTAATTGTTTTTCCAGACCGGTTACAACTATATTTTTTAGCTTTGTGAGCCGCTGCGTAGTTCTGCCGACCGGCCGTCCCCGTCCGTAACCAGGCTGATGACCCGATCCGGCTCGGGTAAAAAGCCTTTGCCCATGTCCGGCCACTCGATAAAACACACGCAATCCTGATCGAAATAATCTCTTATGCCTATCCATTCCAGCTCTTCGGGATCGGCGACCCGGTACAAATCAAAATGAAATATCTTGCGGCCCCCTATCGTGTATTCTTCGACCAGCGTATAGGTCGGGCTTTTAACCGCGCCGGTGTAACCTGCCGCTCTGAGAAAGCCCCTGACCAGCGTTGTTTTTCCCGCGCCCAGATCGCCGTGCAAAAATATTACGCATTTTGACGGCAGTTCCGCCCAAAGCCTGGCGCCAAACTGCTCGGTCGCCTCTGTGTCCTTTAAATATGTCTTCATTCATTTACCAAGTGTCTAAGATAAGGCATTAAATCACCGGCCAGCAAGCCTCTTTCCCCGTCTTTTGCTGCGGCCAAGTCCGCCGCCAGGCCGTGATTATAAACCCCTTGCTGCGCCGCATCCTGCAAAGACAAGCCCTGAGCCAGCAATCCGGCAATTGCGCCGGCAAGCACATCGCCCATGCCGCCGGACGCCATGCCCGGATTGCCGGTATTGGAAACCGCAAGCTCGTGTTCGGATGCGATCAATGTGCCTGCGCCTTTAAGAATCGCAACGCCGCCGTAGCGAGCCTGAATGGACAAGGCTGCCGCAAACCGGTCTTGCTGTATGTCGGCAGTCGCGCAGTTTAGCAATCGGGCCGCTTCGCCGGGATGCGGCGTTAAAATCCAGTCCGGCTTTTGGGTTGGCGAACCGGACAAGAGATTCAAACCGTCTGCATCGACTATCATCGGCTTTCCTGAACTTATCGCGGCATTAAACAGCTCTTTCGCCCAATCGCTTTGCCCTAATCCCGGCCCTACAACGACCACATCGGCTTTTTCCAGCAACGCCGCCAGCTGATCGGAAGTTTCCACGCCATGACACATTAATTCCGGCCGGTTCAGGTTCATCAACCCGGAATGCTCTGCCCGTGTCGCTATGCTGACCAAACCCGCACCCACGCGTAAAGCCGCCTCGCCGGCCATTCTGGCGGCACCGGAATACCCCCGCTCACCGCCCACTATCAACACATGCCCACAACTGCCTTTATGCGCGCAACGGTCGCGACGCGGCAACGGAATTTTGACTACTCGCGTCGCTGTGGCTTTAAGCCCCGCAAACACATCATCAGGCACAGCCAATTGTGCATAGCAAATCTCGCCGCAATACTCGGCCGCCTGCCCGGTAAACAAGCCTTGCTTCAGGCCGATAAAAGTAACCGTACAAGCGGCTTTTACCGCACAGCCCATCACGTTGCCGGTATCGGCATTTAAACCGGATGGAATATCGACGGCGATCACAGGGGACGGATGGGCGTTAATGTCATGTATGGCTTCGGCGTAAAGCCCGCCGACCTGTCTATCCAGCCCGGTACCCAGCAGTGCATCAACCAACACATCGGCATTAATGACCTGTTCAGCCTGAAACAGCATAACCGTTCCATCAGCTTCACTGTATTTCCGGTAGGCGGCCAACGCATCGCCGTTGAGTTTTTCAGGTTCTGAAACCGCATAAACGCAAACATCCAACCCTGCTTCCAATACCAGCGAGGCAATAATATAACCATCGCCCGCATTATTGCCGGACCCGCAAAAAACGGCTACAGAGCTGGCATTCGGCCATTGCTTTTTAAGGCGCAGGAAAACTTCATAGCCCGCTCTGCTCATTAATTCAAAACCGGGAATGCCGCGTTCCTGTATCGAGATCCGATCCAGTTCCCTGACCTGTGCGGCGCGATATAGTCTTATTGGTAAATTTTGCATAATATTGTGGTGTGACTTCTTAACGTCGTAAACACATTATATCCTCGTCGCCTGCTATGGACACTAGCAGGCAAAAAATGCTTACCTTCTCCCGATGGGAGAAGGTATTGACCCCTTGCAGCGATGCCGCCAGTGGAAACGAGTAAACAAGACTATTTGACCGTCAACTTCAAAGACAATTACAATGTAATTACATCATCATAGTTAAAAAAGAGGGGTTCGCTATGGCGCATTTAATCAAAATCGGAAATTCACAAGGCATCAGGATTCCGCAGCCGCTTATTAAACAAGCCAATCTTCAAGATAAAGAATTTGAAATTCACGTTGTCGATAACGGCTTATTAATCACCCCGATAAGAAAAACCAGACAAGGCTGGAAAGAGCAATTTAAAAGCATTTCAGCCGCTCAAATTAAGCAGGATTTTAATGAAACCCATAGCAATCTTGATCATAGCGCAGAGCTTGCCACTGGCGAGGCCTGGGAGTGGTAGTCTATCGATTCGACGTTTACCTGATTGAACTTGACCCTGCCGTTGGCAGTGAAATCAAAAAAACCAAGCCCTGCGTCGTCGTTTCACCGAATGAAATGAATTGCCTAAAAACCGTTTTAATTGCGCCCATGACTACCAAAGGGTTTCATGCGCCCTCAAGGGTTGAGCTTCAGTTTCAAGATAAGACCGGGCTGGTTTTGCTGGATCAATTGCGATCGGTCGATAAATCCAGGCTGGTTAAAAAGTTGGGGACTATTGATACCAAAACACAAAAAATGATTGCAGCAACTTTGGTCGATATGTTTGAAATATAAGGTCGATAGGAAGGGGGTACTTGCGTGAAACCCGCCGCCTTATTAAAACATTGTAATGTTGGGCATAGGCAACAGCTGATAAAACTGAACTGCTTTTGGCATTTCCGGTAAACACTACAGAACTGCCGGACTTGCCAAAAAGCGCATGCGGCTCCGTTCGCCTCACCGCTGGGGTAATGCGCGAGCATTTTCGCTGGTTGAAAGGCGAAGAAAAACTTTCATCTTTCGAGTCTTCGCCGGGAAAGCAGCGCTATTTCTGCTCGATGTGCGGTTCTCTCATCTGGTGGCCGAGCGGTTGAACCAGCTTCATGTTATTGTCCGGGCGGCAACGCTGTATGAAGATCCTGGTATCGCCCCACAAATGCATATCTGGACATCGCACGATGTGCCGTGGCTGGAATATGAAGGTATTCCTTGTTACCCGGAATGGCAGCCGGGGCGAGGATAAAAGCAAACATGCCCCCTAACTGATACTCGCGCCTATAAGGTTCAAAGCAAGCTTTGAACTCCGATAACGCATATTCTGGAGTCCAAAGCTTGCTTTGGACGCTCCAAAAGCGGCTTCGTGATTTAAATTAGGCGTGAGTAGTTACCATGGAACAATTCTCAACACTAATTCATTATTCACCAGTAACGGAATCTTCATGATAAAAATCAGCATCCTGTACCCCAATAACCCAAGCGCCCGGTTCGATACGCGCTATTACATCGACAAGCATATGCCGTTGTCGATTGGGCTTTTGAGCGCCCATTCCGGTTTCAAAGGCGTTTTAGTCGACCGAGGACTAGGCGGCGCAATGCCGGGAACCGATGCGGCCTATATCGTCATGTGCCACTTTTTGTTTGATTCGGTTGAAGAGTTCATGGCCGCTTTTATGCCGCACGCCGAAGTATTGCAGGGTGACATACCCAATTACACCGACATAGAACCGATTATCCAACTTAGCGAAGTCCTTATTTCCGAGTAGACCCATGTATAGACCTCCACAATTTGAACAACCCGATATTGAAGTCATGCACGAACTGATTCGCAACCGGCCGCTGGCGACCTTGGTAACGCTAGGCGCAAACGGCATTGACGCCAATCACATTCCGTTGCATTTTGAACAGACACCGGAACCGTTTGGCGTGTTACGTGGACATATAGCGCGGGCCAATCCGCTCTGGCGCGACCTTGTAGCGGATGTTGAAACGCTGGGCATATTCCATGGCCCGGACGCTTACATCAGCCCGTCGTGGTATTCGACTAAACAGGAAACAGGAAAAGTGGTTCCGACCTGGAATTACACGGTAGTTCATGCCTATGGCTTTTTGCGGATTATCGATGACGCTGCTTGGGTTCGGACTCAGCTTGAAGCATTAACGCAGTATAACGAAGCGGCTTTTCCCGAGCCCTGGGCGGTGTCGGATGCGCCGGAGAATTTTACCGAAAAGCTGCTTGAGGCTGTGATTGGCATTGAAATGGTTATCACACGGTTAATCGGCAAGTGGAAAGTCAGTCAAAATCAACCGCCACAAAATCAGCGTAGCGTTATCCAAGGGCTGAATGCCAGTGGACAAAGTGGAGCGGTAGCAATGGCGGCATTGGTTAATGTCGGGGTTGACAATGTTGGCTGAAGTTTCCGGCGGCTGTCAAGTCGTGGTAGACTGGGCGTTAAACTAAAAGCAGGAGTCAATGCCATGACCACCGTTACCTTTGATACCCTTGAACTGGTAGCCAAGCTAAAATCAGCAGGTTTCCCGCAGGCACAAGCAGAGGCTGTTGTGCGGGTAATTTCCGAGGCGCAAGATACCTTAGTTTCTAATCTGACATTAGACCACCGCTTAAAAGAAACCGAATTACGCCTAGATTCTCGTTTTGAGCGTATTGACGGCGAATTAAAGCTAAACAGATGGATGCTCGGCGTATTATTGGCCGGCGTTATATCGCTGGTATTGAAGGCGTTTTTTTGATGGCAGGTATAAACGGTATGCCCGGCTGGGCTAAGATTAGACCGGATGCGTGATTGCAAGACCTGACTCTGTGTTTTTTTGATCCTGTGTTTTTTTATATATTTTGTTAGGCTTCTGAAAAATCAGGATAGAAACTATTATGACCGAAGAAAAAGAATGTATTGTCGCTTTCATTGATATATTAGGTTTCGGCAGCATAATGCGTTCAAGTGATGTCGAAATCAGATTACAGGCAATTAGTTTGCTTGAAAAAATTAGAAATTATAGTTCACAGCATGAACTAAAAGTGGATGGCTATACATTATCATACTCTGTTGAAGTATCGACTTTTTCCGATAATGTTGTTATTTCAATGCCTTTAACTACCGAATATGGTGATGATTATTATCATTCAGATGACATAAATAAGTTTATTAAAACTCTTTTTTACACAATCAAAGAAATTGTTTGGGAGGGATTACATCTTGGTTTGATTTTTCGAGGAGCTATTACAAAAGGGCGTTTATACCATAATAAAAACGTTGTAGCGGGTGAAGCTCTTGTACGTGCCGTTGAAATGGAAAAAGAAGCAATATACCCTCGTATAGAGATACATGAAGATGTTATCGGTTGTAAAAATACACATGGAATTGAAATTATAGATAAAGATATGTATGAACGTATAAAGCAGGAAAATGGAAAATTTTACTTAAATAGCTTAGCTTGGAATAGATGTTTCTTTCATCCTAAACCGACCTCTGAAAATGAGATATTATTGGCAATTCAAAAAATTGAAAAAATAAAATCCACTATAGATGAACAAATTGAGAAACTTAAAGATGATGAAAAATGTAAATCAAAATGGATCTGGCTAAAAAAGGAATTTTCTGAGGAAGAGAAAAATTGGCTATGGAATAAAGTAACCCCGCTCCTAACGTTTCCACGATGCTAATGCGGTAAGGTGTATCCGTAGGGCGCAATAGCGTTATCGTATTGCGCTGTATATGTTTACTTAATGCCCCTCGAAGCTTCATTATCGCCCGTTGAGCTTTGCATTAGTCTCTACCAAAAAATACTATACCTTTTTAAGGAGAAAACATGCCAGAAATTTCTTGCATAAAAGATATTGCGTTGACTATGGCGGCTCTTAGTTCCATATATGTTGGATTAGCAGGGCTAGATACTTGGAAACGTCAGCTTCGTGGTAATAATGAATATATTCTTGCGAAAAGTGCGAGCATCGCGCTCTATGAGCTTCGAGAAGCAATTATTCTTGTTCGTAGCCCCTTTTATCACCCCGATGTAAAAACCCCTAACACCGATGAGTTGCGAAAACTTGATGACCAACAATGGAAACAACTGGAATCAGACATTATTCTACAGGAACATCATAAATCTTTAAAAAAAATCAAGGTTGCCGAAGAAAAATTAAAGTCTTGTTTACTTGAAATTGAAGCTATTTTGGGACTTCGTTTTTCAAAAGAAATAGAGCCTATTTCAAGTTTGATTAACGAATTATCTTTCGCTAAACGAGAAGTATGGCTTCATAACGCTAAGCTCCGTGGCGGATCTAATAATTTCAATGATAAGGATTATGAGAAAATCGAAGATTTTGAAAAAACTTTATACAAAAACTCTGTGGACAAGGATGAGTACATGGAAAAACTGGAAAGAGCCATCTTAGATATTAAAACCATCCTAAAGCCTTATATTGAATAATATCAGCCCCGTAGCAGCGTAGGTTGAGTTGCATCCTTTCGCAACCCAACATTCGGATGAACATGCTGGGTTAACGATACCAACAGCAGGCGCTTTAGGCGAAGCTGAAACCCCCGCATCAAGAACCCCAACGGGGGGTTCAAGCCGTTAGCCGGGGGTTGAGCGTAGCGACACCCCCGGATGGCATAAGACAAAGAATCTCGACCCCAACGGGGTCGCAGAAACCAAACATTTAAGCGAAGTTTACCATGGCATCCACCTATCTTAGCCTGCATTACCATATCGTATTTGGAACCAAAAACCGTGCTCCCGTCATAGATGCAAAATGGCGTCCCCGGCTTCATGATTATCTCGGTGGAATTGTCCATAGACTGGGCGGGTTTTCAAAACGAATTGGCGGAATCGATGACCATGTCCATTTGCTGGTGTCTTTAAAATCTACGCACAATCTTGCCGATCTGATGCGGGAGTTGAAGAAATCATCTTCCGCGTGGGTTCATGATACATTAGGAGAAAAGCAATTTGCATGGCAAGAAGGTTATGCGGCTTTCACCGTTAGTGCGTCCGGGCTGGACGCTGTGGCAAGCTATATCGCCAATCAGGAACAACACCATAAAATGAAATCGTTTCGGGATGAATTGGTTGTGTTGCTGGAAAAATCCGGCGTCGATTATAACCCGGATTATTTGTAGCCCGAATTACGGCGACCCCCGGGGTCGATATTCTTTGTCCATGCCATCCGCGTCCGGGGGTGTCGCTACGCTCAACCCCCGGCTAACGGCTTGAACCCCGTTGGGGTTCCTGGCGTGTCGGGCAACATCTTTTCGTTGCCCGAAATGTTGATCTTTGTGAATATCAGCATAAACAGTTTGCCCAATGTAGCTCAATATCGATAATCGATAATAAGGAACAAAATAAATAAAAAGTCTTATTGTTTATCGCGACTTTAAGCCTCGGCTTATCCGCATGTAGCGGTGAAAAGGATAATGGAAAACTGGTTAATATAGACAAGATCCGTTGTCCGACGTCAATTTATCCGGCCCGCAATTTCAATTGCCTATTCAAGATTGAACCAGCCCCATGGACATGCTCTAATGTGTATCGCTTATAAATTCCTTACACAAGGACAACCCAATGCGAACCAATATAATCTTGACGATACCTTGATGGCCGATGTTTTAAAAGCGACAGGGGTAAAATCCAAGCGCGAAGCGGTGGAACTCGGCTTGAAAGCCTTATTGATGTTAAAACAGCAAGAGGGCATCAAAGCCTTTAAAGGCAAGTTAAAATGGGAAGGCGATTTAGAGCGAATGCGGACTGATCGTTGATTCCGGTCGATTCCAGCGTTTGGATCGATTACTTCAACGGCACGGAAACTCCGGCTACCCAAAAGTTGGATAAGTTGCTGGGGGTGCAGCCGGTATGCACCGGGGATCTGATTCCGGCGGAAGTGCTGCAAGGGTTTAGGCAAGACCCGGATTATCAGGCCGAGAAAACCTTGCTTTGCTCATTGCCTGTCCACGCCATGCCGGGTGCGACCATGGTTTTAAAAAGCGCCGAAAACTTTAGAAAACTGCGTCAACAAGGCATTACCCATCGACACGATGATTGCCACCTACTGCATTGAACACGGACTGCCGTTATTGCATTCAGACAAGGATTTCCAGCCCTTTCAACAGTTTATGGGATTGCAGGTTGTATAAGGAAGTGCTGAATAAATTGATTCCGTTCATGGTTCGACAAGCTCACCACGAACGGAATCAAGCACTTGCCGTTCGTCCCTAGCTTGTCGAAGGATTTATTCAGCGCTTCCATAGAGGTTTTCCTCATGCAAAATCGGTTTTACCGCTTCAGGCTGAGCAACATGCCCCAGCCCTTCGACAGGCTCAGAGCGAACGGTTAATCCGTAACTTAACGGCATTGCCCCGCCCGGTTCGGCTTATTAATCAGTTCTGTTTTATCTACCTTCAATCCTTCGCCTCCCGTCGCCAGCTATGGACATCAGCAGTCAAAAAATGACCTCCCTCGCCCTGCAAATCAAGCAATGGGGATTAGAGTTGGGCTTTCAACAAGTCGGCATCGCCGACACCGCTATGCCTGAAGCGGAAGCGCATCTGCAAAACTGGCTGGACAATGGCTTCCACGGCGAAATGGACTACATGCAGCGTCACGGCCTTAAGCGCAGCAGGCCCGAGTTATTTCATCCGGGAACTGTGCGCATTATTTCGGTGCGCATGGATTATCTGCCGGAACCTGCCTCGGCTATGAATCAAGCGCTGGCCGACCCCACTTCGGCCTATATTTCCCGCTATGCGCTGGGCCGCGATTATCACAAACTGATGCGTAACCGCCTGCAAAAACTGGCCGACAAGATTCAGGCGGAAACCGGCTCCCTGCTCCCGGACGCCATGCGGGCTTTTGTCGACAGCGCCCCGGTTCTGGAAAAAGCCTTGGCCGAAAAAGCCGGATTAGGCTGGATCGGCAAGCATTCCAACGTCATCAACCGCAAAGCCGGGTCGTGGTTTTTTCTGGGCGAACTGTTCACCAATCTGCCGCTGCCGGTCGACGAGCCGGCCACAGCGCATTGCGGCGAGTGCCGCGCCTGCCTGGATGTTTGCCCGACCCAGGCGATAGTTGCGCCCTATCAGGTCGATGCCAGACGCTGCGTGTCCTACCTGACTATCGAACTGCACGGTTCGATACCGGAAGATTTAAGACCGCTGATCGGCAACCGCATCTACGGCTGCGACGACTGCCAAATCGTCTGCCCGTGGAACCGTTTTGCGAAGCTGACCGGCGAACAGGACTTCAATCCCAGGCATCGGCTCGACACCCGGCAATTGCTTGAAGTGTTCGCCTGGACCGAAACGGAATTCCTGGCAAAAACAGAAGGATCGGCGATACGAAGGATAGGCCATCAGCGCTGGCTCAGGAATATCGCGGTGGCCTTGGGCAATGCGCCCGCCTCGCCGCTTATTACCGATGCGTTAAAGCCCATGCTCGACCATGAATCCGGGATGGTCAGGGAGCATGTGCAATGGGCCTTGGCGCGACATCCGCAATTAAAATGACTCCACCCGGAATTATTTGTATCATCCCGCTAAAGCTGATCGATACGGGTACCCAATTATGAAAAAAGTATTTTTTATTTTATTGATCCTGCTCACTTCGTCTTCCCGCGCTGCCGAGGTTTTTAAATGTCAGTTGAAATCGGGAAAAATGGTTTATCAGTCCCTGCCGTGCGAATCCGCTGTAAAGCAGGAAACGATTGAGATTCAGGAACCCGACCCGCGCAAAGTTGCCGAGGAAGAAGCCAAACTAAAGGCCTGGAAGGAAGATTTTGCAGTGCGCGAAGCGGCAAGAATCAAGGCCGAAAAAGAGCTGCAAGCCGAACTGGACAGAAAAACGGCTGTTGAAGCGCTGAGAAAAAGCGCGGAATATCAAAAGCAGCAGACGGACATGCAAACACAGCAATATATGCAGAACCCTTATTATCAGCAGTATCAATTTTATCCTTATTATCCCTCTCGCATACCTCATCAGCACAATATCAAGGAAAAAACCGGCAAAGATCATGACGCCGACAGCGGTCGTACAAGAATGATGTTTAAATGGAAATAAACGGTATGCCGGAAGTTGCACCCCCCAAGCCGGGCTCAGCGACATCCGTAGATTCATAAAAATAAACTACAATAGGCGCAACATAAACCATCACACAGTAACCGGAACCTATGGAAGCTAATACGAAAACAATAAAATCTTTGGCTGTGCTGTGCAGCGGCGGCGACAGTCCGGGCATGAATTCGGCGGTACGTTCGGTAGTCAGGACGGCTATCGGCCTTGGCATTGAAGTTTACGGAATTTATAAAGGCTATTCCGGCCTGCTGGAAGGCAATATCCAAAAGCTCGGCCTGTCATCAGTCGGCAATATCATCCAGCGCGGCGGAACCATACTCGACACCTCGCGCTGCGAGGAGTTCCACACCCCTGAAATCAGGCAGGAAGCCGCGCACATCCTATCCAGAAAACATATTGACGGCTTGGTTGTGATCGGCGGCAACGGTTCGTTTGCCGGCGCGATGACCTTGCACCAGGAACATGGCATCCCGATAATCGGCATACCCGGCACCATCGATAACGACATTTCCGGCACCGAATACACGATCGGCTTCAACACCGCCGTACAGACCGCGGTCAATGCGGTAGACAACATCAGGGACACTGCTTCGGCGCATGCACGAACCTTTCTGGTCGAAGTCATGGGCCGCAGGTCATCCTTCATTGCGCTGCAAGTCGGCATCTGTACCGGCGCTGAGCATGTGGTGCTGTCAAACCAGGCAATCGATTACGAGAAGATTGTCAACGACATTAATAAAGGCACGGCGCGGGGCAAAACATCATCGATTGTCATCGTGGCCGAAGGCGAAAAATCCGGTTTATCCTACGAAATAAAAGACACACTGATGACGCAGTACGATCTTAGCGTTCACGCCTGCGTTTTGGGACATATCCAGCGCGGCGGAAGACCTACCGCACTGGATCGCCTGATTGCCTCCCAAATGGGTTATGCCGCGGTGCAGGCTCTTCACCAGGGACTGCGCTGTCATGTTACGGCTTTTAATAAAGGCGAAATTGAAATGGTGCCGTTATCGGAGTGCATACGAGGAAAAACCGAGTCTACCGAGGCGCAGCTTGAATTAATCCGCGCCCTGGCCATCTAAGCGAGCCGACGGTGACAGCCCGAATAGGCCAAAAAGCCCCGCCACTGTCCGTTTCCTGCTGGGTTCAAGGAACCGGGACCAATTTTGACCGACTTTTGGGCCAGGTCGTACTGGTGGAAATATTTCAGGTCAATTGTCCGGGCTGTTTTTTATACTCCTTGCCTCAGGCAATAGACCTGTACCAAAAATATTCGCAGCGCGGTTTATCGGTATTGGGCGTCGCTACCGCGTTTGAGGATTTTGATAAAAACACGCTCGAAAACCTGACCCGTCTGGCTGAAAACGGCGAGGTGATCGGCGAAACGTTGAGTTTGTTAAGCCAACATGACGAGCTTAGTGCAGCAGGGCGGCTGCCCTATCGCATCCCGTTTCCGCTGGCGATGGACCGCTTGAACAAATGCCAAGCCGAAACAACCGAGCATGACATCAAAAACTTCATCAAAACCCGCATTACCAATTTCGAGCAGCGGCCGGAAGCCGATCAGCAAAAGATCAGGCTGCAGGTACAGCATTATTTTCAGTCGCTCGATTACCATGCGGAAACGTTTGAGGGTTTCGATTTAAAAGGCACGCCCTCGCACATCCTGGTGGATAAGCAAGGCATACTCAGGGATTGCGCATTTGGCGCGTATCCCGAGTTGGAGGCGCGGATATTAGGACTGTTGCAGGAATAAAATAAGCCGTTTGAAACGGGGAACAAAGCATACCCGTCCTCATGTAAACCGGGAATTAAAAAACAATCAACAAGGACTCAAAATGCCGATCCATGTCAACATGCCCCATCTCTCCAGCAGCAAGACAAAAATCATCGCCACACTGGGCCCGGCTTCTGCGGTTTATTGTTCTACCGATGCGGTGATGTTATCGGGAGAAACCGCGGCGGGTCATTTTCCGGTTGAAGCGGTAGAAATGATGTTCAGGGTCATCTATCAAGATGCCGGTCATGCCCATCCCAATAAACTGGCTCGACGCCATGCCATTGAAACAAAGCTGGCAAATGAGGGCGATAATGTCATTGTCGTGCGCGGTTTTCATCAGGATGGCCAGTTGAGTTCGCAGACTATCACCATGCTGACGCTTTGATATTTCGCTAATTCCCAAGCTCAGAGCTTGTTAATTCGGTTTTTGCTTAAAACTTGTAACCCCGCCATCCGTAATAAGCGATGTAGCAATAACAAAGAACCGGGATAAAAAACGCCTGTTGAATGCCTATCCAATCGGCGAACAGCCCTTGTACAACCGGAAGCACAGCACCGCCGACTATCGCGGCGCATAAAATGCCAGAGCCCTGCCCGGTATGCCTGCCCAAGCCGCTAACTGCGAGCGAAAAGATGGTCGGAAACATGATCGAGTTAAACAAGCCGACAGCCAAAATCGTCCACATCGCAACATGGCCGCTGCCGAGCATGGTCATTAAAACCAGGACCGCTGCGGTTACCGCGTTAAATGCCAACGCTTTGCCGGGCTGGATTTTTTGCATGGCTACCGCCCCGATAAACCGCCCTACCATAGCCCCGCCCCAATAAAACGACACATACTTTCCGGCATCCTGTTCCGCCAATCCGGCAATGGAAGGCTCGCCCAGAAAATTGATCAGAAAACTGCCGATGGACACTTCGCCGCCGACGTAAACAAAAATGCCGATTGCACCCAACACCAGATGTTTGTAGCCCCAGGCGCTGTCATGAACATCCTCTTCAAGGCCTGAAACCTGCGTTTCGGCAGCTTCAATTTTGGGCAACTTGATCAGCGCAAAAATTACCGCAATAAAAAATAGAACCGCAGCCAGCAATAAATAAGGATTTTGTACGGCGGCGGCCTGCGCCGCTTGATACGCCGATAATTCGTCCGCGTTAAGCAGCTTGATTTCATCCGCCGTTTTAACCGCAGTCGCAAGGATAAACAGCGCGCCAAGATAAGGGGCGACAGTCGTACCCAGCGAATTAAACGCCTGAGTCATGGTTAACCGGCTGGAGGCCGTTTCCGGGTTCCCCAAAATAGTCACATACGGGTTTGCGGCAACCTGCAACAAGGTAATGCCGGATGCCAGCACAAAAAACGCCGCCAAAAATAACGGATAGGAATGCGAACTTGCAGCCGGATAAAACAGCAGGCAGCCAATGCCCGCGACGCTTAACCCGGCAATGATGCCACCTTTGTAATCGATTTTTTCAACCAGATACCCGCTGGGAACGGAAACGACAAAATAGGCGGTAAAAAAGCAAAACTGAATCAGCATTGCCTGGGTGTAATTCAGGGTAAATACCGATTTCAAATGCGGGATCAAAATATCGTTCAAACAAGTGATAAAACCCCAGATAAAAAACAGCGAGGTTAATATGGTTAGTGAGCCGAGATAAGGGTTTTTATCGGCACTGCTTGTTGAATCGGCTGTATTGATCATAATTTTATCGGTATGAAGATTATATTACGGACACTCGTAGGATCACTGCCATTAAGTTAAGTTCAAATGGAGTACAAGGCTTGCCTTGTACTAACCGCGCCATACTGCAAGGCCAGCCTTGCACTCCAGCCGCTGGAAATACGCTGTCATTAACTGGCAATGACTCACAGGATGGGTACGACGGCATGGGATGCAGGAGGTAGAGCTATGCAAGGAGCAGCTGCCGAGAGCGCAACGAACTCCACCGTTCACACGTTGCTGATGGTTCCATACACATCAACTTGAAAGATGGATTGCTGGCTTTGCCTGCAAGTTATGCGATACATTGATCAGGCAAGCAAAGCTTGCACTCCTGTTCTACGGACGGTTATTTCATCACGGTAAAACCGACCGTCTCATTGCCGACCATCACCTTGAAATCCCCCGGCTCCACAATCCGCTTAAGATCAACGCCAATAAACGACAAATCATGCGGCGTTAAGGTAAAACTTAAACTCTCGGTTTGTCCCGGATTCAGCTCGACTTTTTTAAAGGCTTTGAGTTGCTTGTTGGGACGAGTCACCGAAGCCGCAACGTCATTGATATAAACCAGCACCGCTTCCTTGCCTGTTAACGGGCCGGTATTTTTGACATTAACGGTAACATTGATATTTTCGCCCTGATTAATCTTGTCTTTTTCCACCTTCAAACCGCTGGTTTCAAAAGTGGTATAGCTCAAACCATGCCCAAACGGATACAGCGGGTTATACCTATTCAGTTCAAACGATTCGATAGGCTTGTAGTCGTACGGGGTGATGCCGTTGGTGTTACGCGGATAGGTAATAGGCAGTCTGCCGTTCGGGTTATAGTCGCCGTATAAAATATCGGCGATGGCTTCGCCGCCTTCCATGCCCGGCAAAAAGCCCAAAATAACCCCGGAAGCCCGTTCCGCAATCGACGTGATAATACGCGGACGGCCGCCCAATGTCAGTAAAACCACAGGCTTTCCGGTGGCTATCGCGGCATTGGCAAGATCGACCTGGGCCTGATCGAGATTTAACGACTCGATATTGCCCAAGGTTTCGGTATAAGGGTGCTCGCCCAGGCTGAGCAGGATAACGTCGTGGTTTTGCGCCTCATCAGCCACCTTCTGAATGTCGATAGGGGCATAGAACGAACCGCCGCCGACGTAAGTCACTTTGCCGGCAGATTTTTCCTGTATGGCCTCCAAAACAGTTAATTTCTCCTGCGGATATAAATACTCGGTAGCGCCCTGCCAGGTAATCGTCCAGCCGCCGTTCATCACGCTCAACAGATTGGCGGTGGGTCCTGCCACCAGAATACTGGCGTCTTTTTTTAGCGGCAGGATGTTGTGGTCGTTTTTGGCAAGAATAATAGACTCCCGCGCAGCCTGGCGATTGGTTTCTATCGCCTCAGCCGTGGCGAAATTGCCTTCCACGGGCAACAGCGGTTTGGAGTCAAACAACCCGGCCTGATGCTTGACCGTCAGTATCCTGGACACCGCTTCATCGATACGGGACATCGGCACTTCGCCGGATTTGACCAAATCAATCAGCAAATCATAAAAAGAAAAATCGAACGGCACCATGCTCATGTCAACACCGGCCATCACCGCGATTTTCACCGCCTCTTTGGGGGAGGCAGCCATCTTGTCACGGGTATAAAGGCGCTCGATGTCCGCCCAGTCGGACACGGCAATACCCTTAAAGCCAAGCTCGCCGCGTAAAATCGTGGTCAGGTAGTGATGGTTGGCGTGTCCGGGAATGCCGTCAACTTCGGCCGAATTGACCATGACCGTCGGCGATCCGGCTTTCACGCCCGCTTCAAACGTCGGCAGAAAATATTCGCGCAGCATTCTTTCACCTATCCAGGCAGGCGTCCGGTCCTTGCCGTTAAGCGGATAGCTGTAGCCCACATAATGTTTCAAACAGGTGGGCGCTTTATCGGCGGCGGAAAAATCATCGCCCTGATGGCCTTTAATATACGACGTGCCCATCACCGTCGCCAGATGCACATCTTCGCCGAAGGTTTCCCACAACCGAGGCCAAAGCGGCTGACGGCCAATATCCATCACCGTGGAAAAATTCCATTGCAGGCCGGAGGCGCGCACTTCCCTTGCGGTGATTTCGCCTTCCTTGAAAGCCAGTTCCGCATTGAACGTCGCCGCCATGTTAATGGCCTGCGGAAACAACACCGAGTTTTGCGTGTAAGTCGCGCCGTGAATCGCGTCGATCCCGTAAATGACCGGGATTTTCAAGCGGGTTCTTGCCGCCGCATCCTGCACGGTGCGTATCATTTTTCGCCAGGTCTCAACCGATTGCGCCTTGTTGTCCGGCGTAAAAGGCGCGTTAAGAATCGAACCGGCATGGTGCTTTAATACCGCATCATCGAGTTTGACCGGATCGATTTGTCCCTCAGCGTTTTGTTGCTTATAAACGCCGATAACCGTGAAATCAACCTGTGTCATCTGTCCTACTTTTTCTTCCAGCGTCATTTGGGACAGCAGACTCTTGACTTTATTTTCTATTGCTTTGTTTGTTTCTTGCGCACTCACAGAACGTCCCGACATGACGGATAGGATGACAATTAAAATGATATGTTTTGTTTGCAACTTAATATTCTTCGCTGTTGATTGTTTGAGGTTTTGCTTACGCATCAGGTTATTTTAAGCTGCGCAGCGGGTTTTCTACAAAAAACATTATCGATAAAGAATTATCCGCGCACTGTGTCTTGCCGTTAAGTTAAGCCGTTTAAACGCTTGCTTGCCTGAATGCATAAAAAAGAGCATCATTCAATGACAATTTAGGAGACAACGCATGAGAACCACCATCGTTTTAGATGACGAATTACTGGCAAAAGCCCAGGCTTTCACCGGTTTGCAGGAAAAATCCAGTCTGGTAAAAGAAGCACTGAAAGCCCTAATAGAAAGGGAAAGCGCAAAAAGGCTGGCGAATTTAGGCGGCAGCGAACCGCAACTGGACACCATTCCACGCCGACAAACCACAGTCTAAGCATGATGGTTCTGGTCGACACTTCGATTTGGATTGACCATCTGCGCAACAATGAACCACAATTAGCAAGCTTGCTAACGCAAAATAGCGTACTAGGACATCCCTTTGTTCGTGGTGAATTGGCATTAGGCAATTTGCGCCAACGCCAAGTCATTTTGTCCGCTCTCGATAATCTACCCCAAGCACCGGTTGCCTATGCCGATGAGCTTAGTTTTTTCATTGAAACACATGCGTTATTTGGCCTGGGAATAGGGCTAATTGACGCGCACTTATTAGCATCGACGCAGCTATCCGGCAATACCAAGTTATGGACACGCGATAAGCGCTTGTTGGCTGCGGCCATGCGTCTTAATCTGGCGGTAGCGCCGGATGTGGATGGCTAGCTCATAGGGTGCAACAGTTGCGTCGGGTTAGCGATAACGTAACCCGATCTACGGGACTCAGCTTTTTTAACCCGGCTTAACTATTCGTAGGTTATTAAATCCACAGCTCGCATTAATAAAGCTCGCGGATATAAATAAACTTACTGTTGCCTTTATAGACGCCCAAGGTGGCGCTGGCTGTGGGATTAGTATTGCCTGCGCCTTTCCAGTTAAACGTAAGATAAGCTGGAACTGTCGCCGTGATGTCCATTACGCCGGTATTGCCGGCACCGGGCGCCTGGAAATTCAAGTTGAACTCCCCTGCTGCCGGGGGCTGGCTGAATTTATTGGTGCTGCTGCCTGGTACCGAGCAACCCAACCCGCTACTGCCGGGAGTCCCGGTATCATAGGCGCATAATGTTGAAATGGGGCCGGTCACAGCCGTCTCAGACAAGGTAATACCGGTTGTGCATTGATCATCGGTATTCGTTACCCAGCTGGCGCCATTCCAATTTTCGGCTGTAAACGACATAGGCAAATCCAGCAACTCAGAGCCATTGGCATTTTGTAAAGCCAAACGCCCGTACCTCAACGGTGTAGCTGTGTCCAGCGTGGCCGCTGTTGTCATGGTTACGCCATCCGAGTCGACCGGCAGCGCGGTCACATTCACCGTAGTTGGAGCCGCTGGACTGGTTGGCCGACTAACCTGGTGTTGGGCCGTGACCGTCGCGCTGCCCGACAGCCAAGCGTTTGCATTTGTTGCCGTCGGCAGAGTGGCGCTGGCGGCAAGAGCCGCACCGGCGGGTAGTGCTGGCGACCATGCACCGGCTGCGAAACCATAACCGGGAGAGCCGGCGGAGGCCGGCGCTGCGCCCCAGGCAGTCAAAGGCAGCTTGGCCCAACTGTTGCTGCTGCCATCGCCCGCATAATTGTTCGTCTGGGTGCCGTTGGCATTTTGCGCGGTAAGCGTGAACACCGTCTTGAAACCATCTTGGCCAAAATAGGTAAACGTACCGCAAGCGGGGCTAGGAGTCGGCGCTGTTAAAAGAAAATGATCCGGGATAAAGCGCCCCACCCTGGCGTTCTGAAAAGTGTTGGCGGGCTGGGAGAAGATTGCGACGCGGGCGCCAAGGTCGATCCCCGAATTAAGATAGTTCGTGGAAGCGGCAGCCTTTAACGTAAAGCTGCCGACCTCGGGGTAACTTAATGTAGAGAGTGTGGCGCCGCCGCCTGTGAATGTCACGCTGCCGTTGGCTAATAAGCCCTTGGTGCCGGTTCCCGGCGGGGTGTCCGACGATGTCGCCGGGGCGAATGGCGCAGTGGCGGACAAGGTAACGGTATCGCCGTAATGTGGAGCAGTCCCTGAACCGGTCAGTTGTGTGAGAGTGGCGCCGCTGTCAGGAAGTCCGTCTCCGTTCATATCGCCCGCACTATCCCACAGATAGCCGCCGACAGCAGCCTGGAAGCTGGAGCCTGCCTTGGCGAAAACCGTGTCACCAGGACTCAGGGTGTTGCCGTTCGGGTTGGCCGTCGCTCCCTGATAGAGGCCGGAAACGACTGCCGCGAATGGCCGCGCCGTCAGGGTGACGGATGAACCGTACACCGGAGAAGCCGGTGTAGTCGTATCGTCGCGCAGGCCGAGCGTATATTTGCCGACATCGGTGGTGACCAGACAGAAATCGGCAACGCCGCCGGCGAATGTCAAGTTGAGATTGTTGCTCGACGACGATAACGCAGGAGCCGCAATCGACAGAGTTTCACAGATTCCGTAAGAAGGCTGACAAAGCCCCGAAACCGGCGCGCAGATTTGCGGAGCGCCGGCACCGGCAGGGTGATCGCTCACAGCAGGGTTATACCAGGCATCCAGCGGCTTGCTCCCTGCAAAGGTGGTATCGGTTCCCCCGCCGCAAGTGGCTTGGTTGCGAGTAACACGCAGCAAATGGGCGCGGCCCGCGACCACGCCGCCGCCCAGCGGGTCGGGGCTGGCAGAGCTGGCGGGCTGCTGCGCCAGGACGTCAGGAATATCTACGATAAAAGAAGCAGCGCCGCCAAAGAATTGCACCGGCGTTCCGAGCGACGAATTAAGCGTGCCAGCAGTATCACTGACTGTGATATAGACTGTCTCGGACACGGTGTCGGACAGCGAGAATTGAGCCACACTATTGTCCCCTGCGACAAACTGATATGTAGCGGAGCCGCCTGTTGAGGCGCTCAGGACGCCTCCGCCGGAAATCTTGCTCCAGGTCGCGCTTGAATTTGCTCCCCCCGATAGCTTCGCCGACAAAGTCACCAGATTGGTATAGTTCGCCACGATGTTACCGTTCGTGTCCAACGCACTGACCGTCACGGTCGGCCGCGGATCGGTAGCGCAGGTGGTGGGCGAAAAGTTGTCAACCAGAATCCGGTAACCGGCCGGCGGCGTGTAAGTCTGGGCGCAGACCTTCATGCCGGCGATTTCGTGGATATTCGTCGAACCGCCGGTCGAACCGGTGTAAGAGAGCTGCCAGTTCGCCGGCACATTGGCTTGCGACGGGTTGACCACATAGGCATCGAATGGCCCCAGCAGTGTCGAGTAGTTGTTGCCGGTACCGGTGGTGTCGCGTTCGACCGTGACCATCGTAGTCTTGGCTAATGATGGATTGTTGCAGACAATATCGGCGCTAGTCGTGTTAAGTTGATAACACCGTGCGTCCACGGTCAGGCGGTAGGCGTAACCGAAGCCGTCTGTTGCCGGGGATGGATTATCGATCCCCGGGTTCAAGGTATCGGTGCCGCCGAGGTAGGGATAGCCGGTTAGCCCCGAACCCGAACCGCGCACCGCAACCGACTCGGCAACCAAGCCGGGCGCGGCGCCGCCGGTGCGTCCTTCGGTGTTGGCCGAGAAGTTGCCATACTCGTCGAGCGCGATGCCGATCCATCCGCCGGCAAACCCAGGACATCCCCCCGTAGTCGTGCAGTCCGAGCCCGGATTGGACTTTTGTGCGTAACCGAGCGATCCGCCGAATGCGCCCGGCACCGCTGTGACAGTCGAGTCAGACAGCGTCAGCGCCATGCCGTCCCCGCCCGTGCCGCCGTAAGCGTAGTGCCTGAACTCGGCAGTCACCCAGTTGCCGGCGGCGGGAAAAATGCCCGGCCCCGTTGCTGCTGTCGATTCACTGCCATTGCCGTCGGTCAGGCGCAGCCTGTTATTGGTAATTTGCGGCAAAAAGGAATGGATGCCGCTCGAACTCACATTCCAGTTGCCATTGTAGATCGTCGATGGATTGAGGTTGGTGCGGCTGAAGTTGTCGCAAACGCACGTCGTGCCTGTCGGACTTCCCACCGGCACCGCGCATACGAAGGAAGCTTGACCCGAGATAAAATCGGTTGGCGCCGCAATGCCGGCTGCAATCGAAACAGCCGTTGAAGTGGCGAGTGCCGACCCTCCGGGCGGAGTAATCAGCGACCAGACAGAGCCGGTATATTTGCCGACGACGAAGTTGGCCGGTGTGGCAAGAGCATCAACATCACCGGCGACGAAATTGAAAGTCGGGCTGTAGTTGCCGGCATTCACCGTATCGCCGCTCGACCACAAGCTCCAGTAACGGTTGACATCCAGGGTTGAGTCTATACCCGAACCGACGACCTGCGGATGTTCGTTACCGGTCGTGCTGCCGGTGAGCGTTCCTCCACCCAACAGCGTTGTGGTCAGGGTCATGCCGATCGGCGCATACGTTGTACCGCTGCCCACGTAAAAGGTGCAAGTCGTCGTCCCGGAAGGGAAGGTCAATTGCAGGTTGCCGCTAACGAAACCGCTGGTGCGGGCGATACTGCCGGGGCAGGCGGATATCGTGCTAATGATGTTGGCGCCCGTCGTGATGCTGCCGCCGGTCAGCGTCAGCAAGGAGCTTGTGCTCACACTGTTGTTAAGGCTTATTCCGCTGGTATTGTTAACCGTCATTTTATAGAAAACCGTGACGCCGGTGATCGACTGCGCCGAACTGCCCGAAAATACCCAGGTGCCGGTATCTGCAGTAAACGTGCCGCTGTTGCTGAAATTGCCTGACAGCGTAGTAGTGGCGCTGCCCGCGGAATAGCTGCCGGTATTGGTGAAGTTGCCCCCCAGAGTGATAGAGCCGCTACCGCCGGAATAGGTTCCGGCATTGCTCATGTCGCCGGTAAGGGTAATGGTATAGCTGCCGGTATTGGTCAAGGTTCCGCCGGAATTGATCGTAAGCGTAGTCAGGCTGGGCGTATTGACATTCAGCGTCACATTATGACTGCTTGCGACGGTGACACCGTCGCCCGCAAGCGGAATGCCGCCCCGGCAATTCGTCCAGGTCGATGATGCAGTCCAATTGCCGGTGGCTTGACTGGTACAGTTTACAACCGCTGGCGTAATTGTTCCCGCCACCACGCCTACATCGTAGTTACCGTAAGAATCCTTTTGAAAAACTTTATAGGTATATGCCTGCCCGTTAGTCAGGGCTGTAGTCGTACAATCCGCGCTACCCCCGGAACCGTCTATTCTTACCAATGCCGTGGATGCGGCGGAAGAAACAACACAGGCTGCGGTTGCTGTTCCATTGGTGTCTCCCTTAGCCGGAGTTGATCCTTCGACCGGAACTTCCGATCCGGCCGTCCCTGCCGCCCATCGATACACGACCGATCCGCTAGTCGTACTAAAGTCGGTGGAGTTGGATGATGTCCAATTGAGCGTTACTTTTGCATTGTCTGAACTGCCGCTCACCGCCGTGGCGCTTGCCGGCGAGGCGTTATCTACGGTAATGGTGGCGCTTGTAGTATCGGTTCCTGCCTGGGGGTTCGTGCTCGCGAACGACGTCACCGTGCCTGTTGTCGCATAACTGGCGCCGGGAGGCGTAGGCATGGCGGCATGTGTCTTCGGTGTAATGCGTACTTTGTACGTCGTCACAGCGGTCGTGACGGGAATGCCGCCGTTTGAGCTGCACGTGTTAAATGAAATAGTATTGCTTGCGGGATTGGTCACCGCCGTACAGCGGGCAAGATTGCTGTTATCGGTAATGTCGACTTTCGCGATATTATTGAAAGCGCCGGTAGGACCGAGAGTCACGGTCACGGCTGTGACCGCATCTGTCCCTGCATCGGTTTTCAGGGTAAAGGCGTCGAGATCGGTGATCGCCGCCCCCGGACCGATGGTGCTGTTCGCGGGATTGGTGCCATCGGCGATGGTGGTGCTCGGATTACAGACAGGCGTAGAGGCCACCTCAGTCAGAGTTCCGAAATTCGTCGAAGTTGTCACGCCGGTAATTGAGGACGTTCCGGTATGGGTGATGTTGCCGCTAGCCTGAGGGGCGGATACGGTTGGTCGCACCTGAATACCCTGCCAAGTGAGCGTGTTCGTCCTCGTGCTGACTGCCGTGACGGTAAACGTAATCGCCGTAGCCGTGATAGAGGAGACGGCCATTGATGTCCCGGTCGCAACATGATTGATGTTTCTGAAAGAGGTATTATT
>JALNYY010000227.1 GCA_023229605.1 Methylobacter sp. | reverse complement strand
TGGAGGAAAATGAAGTATGAATGGCTGCCTTTCAAGGCCTTTACAACCACTGAGCTGGAACAGGCCATCGACAAGATCGGGGATGGCTTCGGCTCTAAATACCAACTTACTTTCTGCTAAGAACTTAAGCCTGGCTAATTATAAGTTAGTTTTCTTTGTTTTCATTTGAGAAGATATTTAATGGTATATATAAATTTAAAAGATAAAAAGCTCTTTGGTAATGAGGCTGGCGAGGATGAAGATTTAGACTTACTTAACTCATATTATATCGACCATGAAGACTTTGAAGATTTTTTCGATAAAGACGAACGATTGAGTATTGTTAGTGCCAGAAAAGGAATGGGGAAGTCTGCGCTTCTTTCAAGATTAGAGTTTAAGCTAAAGAGTGAACCAAATTACACTTCACCAATAATTATTCGAGTTAAAGGGAATGACTTACTTGGACTCGGTGATTTTACCGATAAAGACCAAGCATACTTAGAAAACTATTGGAAGCAAATAATTTGCAAAAAGATAATTTTGGAAATTGGTGACACGATCGGATTCGCGTTTACAAGTGACGAAATGTCTATTATTGAAATTGCGGAGCTTGAAGGGATCAAAAGTAAAAATATAGTTGGAGGTTTAATCTCAAGAATTAAAGGTAAAATTCCTTTAGTTAATGCAGAAGTAAAGAATACCATCCCAAGTGATTTGGAGTCATTGTTAAATAACTACCAGGAAAGTAATGCCAATTCTAAAGTTTGGATATTAATAGATGATATTGACGCGAAATTTCAAAATAATGAAAAATATCAAGCTAGGGTTGGATCTTTCTTCAGCGCAATTAGAGCTTTAGCGTTTGATTTAAATAACTTAAACATACGCGCAACCGTTAGAAGTGACGTATGGTCATGTTTAAGACATTTAGAAGATTTAGATAAGATGGAACAGTACATTATTGATATTTTCTGGTCAAAGCGATATATGCGGGATATGTTGACCAACAAAATTCTTGCTTATATTAAAAGATTATATCCTGAATCACCTCAAGCAAAATATAAATTAAAAAGTGATTATAATAAATTACTTGATTTAGTATTTAATTCTCCCATAAATTGGGGAAATGATTCGAATGCTCAACTTTTTGAAGCAATTAGCACCTTTTCAAATAGGCGCCCGAGATGGATGGCGCAGCTATGCAGAATGGCAGCAGAAAAAGCTAGAAAAAGTCCGAATGCACGAAAAATTGATTTAGAACATATAAAATATATTCTTGAAAACTTCGGAAAAAACCGTAGAGACGATCTAATTAAAGAACATCTCCATCAGTTTGAAGAATTAGAAATATTAATTGATGCATTTAGAGCTACTGATAAGGAGTTTAAGTACTCAGATATAAATAAAGTCTTAGAAGATAATTTTATTAAAGAGCGCGAAGTTGATAAAATTCCCAATGTTGATGGTTCAAAGTATTGCAGACCAGAAGATTTAGGTAATTTTATTTATAAGTTAGGTTTGATATCCAGATCTCATGGTGATGGAAAAACATTTACTCATTTTTCTGATGATCCAGACTTATATCGTTCAAATGAAAACAGGAATGACAATATCGTTTGGTCTATCCATCCTTCATATAGGACATTTTTAAATATAAAATAAAAATTATAACACGGTAAGGTGCAATCCGTAGGGTGCAATAGGCGTTAGCCGTATTGCACCGCATGTTGTATTTTGAAAATACCAACAAGTTCTATCCGGCTGGTCAACTAGTCAAGCATGGCTACATAGAGTACCATTTTCCTTGTCCCCAGCAGATGACGCCAGTCCACAACCACAATGAGGGCATTATTATGCAAGCTGTTAAACAAGAAGCTCTGAACACTATCGCCCGGCTACCGGAAGATACTGACATGGAAGAGATCATGTACCGGCTCTATGTGCTGGAAAATATCCGGCGCGGACAGCAGGACGCGGCCCAAGGCAAAACACTATCCGCTGAAGAGGTGCTCAGAGATATTCAAACATGGTGAAATGGACGGAGCACGCCTTAGCGCAGCTTCGCCATATTCACGATTATATCGCCCATGATTCTTCCAAGCGGGACGGGGTTTGCAACCCCGTCCCTAACGTTTCTGCGATGCCTGAGCTAAGCGACTACATTTAATTGCCGCAAAACGTTTCGAACGGGGCAACATGCCCCGTCCGGCTGTCGGAATGGATACAATCAAAGCCGAGGAATCAATGGGGGCAGGTTAAATTGATTTCGATTTGCGCTGAATGGCACTGCCGTTTAAGACTTGGTTGATTTGTTCATTGCATCGGATTTATCTGTAGCGTAGGATTTAATTTCATTGAGTCAATCGGGTCCATCATGAGCACAACCAGACAACTTAGCATCACGCTACCAAACGAGATGGCGGTATTGTGAAGGCCAAAGTCGAAGCTGGCGAATATGCGAGCGAAAGCGAAATGATCCGGGATGGATTGCGCGTCTTAATTGCTCGTGATTGCGCCGTGGAAAGCTGGCTCAAGGATCAAGTGGGTTCAGCCTATGATGCGCTAAAGGCTGATCCGTCAAGAGCCGTCTCAGTCGGCCAAGTGCGGGCAAGGCTAGCTGCCGAACACGAAATAGCCAAAACAAAAGCTTGTTGAAGTACATCGTCATTTTCACGCCGGAAGCTGAAGAACAGCTTGCAGCGTTTTATCGCTACATCGCCGCCGAAGCATCACCCAATATTGCAGAACGTTATACCGGCGCAATCATTTCCTCTTGCGAAGGGTTGAGCACTTTTCCTCATCGGGGCGTCTGTCGTGATGACATACGGCAAGGCCTGCGTGTTACCAGCTACAAAGGACGAACCGTAATTGCCTACGATGTGAGCGCCGAACGGGTATCAATCATTGGCGTGTTTTACGGCGGGCAAGATTGCGAGAACCTCTTTCAGCCTGATCTCTAAGCCCTGTAGATCAGGTTAGCGACAGCGTAACCCTCCGCTGTCTAATATTACTGGAGCGAGGTTATAATGCGGTAACGTTTTTAGCTTTCCGTGTCCGACAGACTTCCATTAGCGTGTTTTCGAAAAAGGAAACAATGCCCGCCATGAACAATATCAATATCCCCGCCATTCTTGAACTTCCGGTACAGGAACGTATTCGTCTCGTTGAGCTAATCTGGGACAGCGTTGCAGCGGCTTCTGAAGCTGTGGAAATTTCGCCTGAGTTAAGATCCCTCCAAACGTTTCGACGGGGCAACATGCCCCGTCCGGCTCTAGGAACATGATATGATGCGCGGTATTAGCCACCTGCATATTTCTGCTTATCCCGACCTAGCCAGTAATCCGTCGCCAACTGCTGCGCCTGTTCCTGCGTCTCAGCCTTACCCAACAACTTAAGCGCAATCGCAGCCGTGCCGATGATGGAGGCTTCGGCAAAATCATCCTCAACTTTTCCCTGCCAGATTAACGCCAGTTGCTCCGGTTCAAGCAATTCGGGTTTAACATGGCGGTGGGTAAATAAAGCAGGCCAGTTTTCGTCGGATAATTCGCCGTTGTGTACGCTTTGCACCAGGCATTCCATATCGGGGTTGCGTTCGGTTTCGCCGCCTTCGCCTTTTAATACCGCCATGTGCGGCTGATTTAACAGGGCAGCGGCTTGTTGATGCACCGGGCGGTAACCGGGATGGAAGATGCCCTGGATGCTGTATTCTGCATTAAACGGGTTTAACAAGCGCACCAGGGTATGAACCGGCGAGCGTAAGCCCAGTATCGGGCGCAGTTCTATGATGTCATGCAGTTTGGGGCAAAAATGGGCTAGCGATAAATAACTGAAATGCTGTTGTTCAAGCTGTTGCTTGGCTTCTTCAATAGAGCTTGCGCATTTAAGGCCTAAATATCCCAGCATGTTTTCGGTGTACAGTCTGCCAGCGGTATGGCCGCTGGCGCCGTGCATAAAAACGGTAATGCCGTTTTCAGCCAGCAGCAACGCCGACAACAAGAACCAGGGCAAGTGCCGGCGCTTTCCGGCATAAGATGACCAGTCGAGGTCGACTTTTACGCTATTGTCGGCAATATCAAACGATTCCCGTGCCGCCTGCGCGAAACCGGCCAATTCCTCCGGGGTTTCTTCCTTGACGCGCATCAACATCAGGAATGCGCCCAGCTGGATCGGCTGAACCTGGTCGGTCAGGATCATGTGCATTGCTCGATAGGCTTCATCCTGGGTTAGCGGCCGTGAGCCTTTTTTACCCTTGCCCAGGATGCGGATGAATTCGGCGAACGGATGTTCGGGGTGCCGTGTTTGTTCGTGGTGAGTAAAGGTCATATCGCCAGGGATGGTGT
>JALNYY010000052.1 GCA_023229605.1 Methylobacter sp. | reverse complement strand
GGCACGGTCAGGGACAGCCCGTGATGAAACCGGTAAGCCGGGATTATCATGCGTTTAAAATAGTCGGCGAGATTAAGTCGAATATGGACAAAGACTTTTATGTTCGCGCCTTTGACCGGATTAAGCGTTACCTTAAGGAAGGCGATTGTTATCAGGTAAATCTGGCTCAGCGGTTTGTCGCCGGTTGCGAGGGCGATCCGTGGACAGCCTATCAAACCCTGCGCAGATTAAACGCCGCGCCTTTCAGTTGCTATCTTAACTTGCCCGAAGTACAGATTTTAAGCTCATCCCCGGAACGGTTTTTAAAGCTTACCGATGGCGTGGTCGAGACCAAGCCTATTAAAGGAACGCGGCCAAGAAAATTCGATTACGCGGAAGACCAGCAGCAAATAAAAAATCTGGAAACCAGCAACAAAGACCGGGCGGAAAACCTGATGATCGTCGATTTGCTTCGCAACGACATCGGTAAAACCTGCAAGAGCGGTTCGGTTAAAGTGCCGAAATTATTCGATGTGGAAAGCTACGCCACGGTGCATCATCTGGTCAGTACCGTAACCGGCATGCTGGCGGATAATCAGCATGCACTGGATTTATTAAAAAGCTGCTTTCCGGGCGGATCGATTACAGGCGCTCCCAAGATAAGAGCCATGGAAATCATAGAAGAACTAGAACCCAACCGGCGCGGTGTTTATTGCGGGGCTATCGGTTACATTGGGTTTAACGGCAATATGGATACCAATATTGCGATCAGGACCTTGGTGCATTCAGAGAATACCATCCGTTTCTGGGCGGGTGGCGGCATCGTCAACGATTCCGTAGCCGATGAAGAATATCAGGAAAGTTTTGACAAGGCGGCGGCCATGCTCGATTTATTGCGGCAGTTTACGGCAAGCTGATGCGTAAAGCGCCCTATGGACGTCATTAAGCTGGGCGGCAGCCTGTCGCGCTCCGATGCTCTCGTTAACTGCCTGGATGCGGTGGAGAAAAATTATCAGGGCAGGGCGGCGGTTATTGTCCCCGGCGGCGGAGCGTTTGCCGATCAGGTTAGGCTTGCGCAACAATACTGGCGATTTGACGACAATACGGCGCACCACATGGCTCTCTTAGCCATGCAGCAAATGGCCTTGATGTTTAAAGGGCTTAAACAGGACTTTGTTATCGCTCCTACCGTCGCGGCGATTCGGGATCAATTGGGCCGGCAAAAAATCGTCATTTGGTCGCCGGATATCAGTGAACTTGATAAAGCGGGCATACGGGCAAGCTGGGATATAACGTCAGACAGCCTGGCGGCATGGCTGGCCAAAACATTATCGGCAACCGAACTGATCCTGATAAAGTCAGCCGCTATTGATGCCGGCTTTAGCCTTCATCAACTTTCAGAACAAGACATAGTCGATAAAGCGTTTTGCGATTTTGTCGCGGAAGCCGCTTTCACAACACGCGTTATCAATGCGCAAAGCTGTGGTGGATAATCCGTCCCATCAATCACCCAAAACGATATTAAGGATCTCCGCCATGCTGAATGTTTGGCAAAGAAACTGCGTGAAATTAGCCGAGTGGTTTCCGTTGTGGATACGGCTAGGCTGTTTGTCGGCATGGTGGCAACCGGGGCGTGGTTATGGTTCCAGCCTTACATTTTGTGATGACGCCATTGCGGACCCAATGGCTGGCGGGCGCTTACTTGCCGGTTGACGGCTGGGGTTTGTTTCGCTCGATGGTGCAGGTGGTCTTGATACCCTTAATAGCCGGACTATTAATCAACACTGCATTGGATCGCATACAGCAGCATAAGCGTCATGCCGTCCGCGCCGCAGTGCATGTGGCCGGCCCTCTGGTCAGCGTGGCGGTTATTGTGTTGGTGGTGGGCAGCATTGTGGCGGGCAACAAAGCGACGATTGGGCTGGCCGGGCCGAAATTATTCTGCTCGGTTTTTTTGCTTCACGCCACCGGTTTTGCCTTAGGCTATCTTATTATGAAAGGGTTGGGTTACAACAAGGCGGAATGCCGCACCCTATCAATAGAAGTGGGCATGCAAAACGAGATATCAGGACTCGCTTTCCCACGGAAACAGCCCGGTTCGGGCATAGCGATCGATTTTTTTCAGGTTTTCAGGGTCTGAAAACAGTTCGCGGTTCGCTGAAATGGCGGCTTGTTTTGATCGGCTAAGAACAGTGTCCAGGCTGTTTATATAGGTTTTATAGCGTTGAATGCCGGTTTTGGACAGGCGTCTTAAGCGAAGCAAATGTTTGCGCAGCAGGGCCTCGCTGTTATCCTCGCAGGCGTCAGCCAGTCCCCAGTCCAGCGCCTGTTGAATTGCCACCGGCTTTGTCGTCAAGGTCATATAGTGCGCTTTTTGAAAGCCGATGCGCCGGATCAGGAATGGCAGCACGCAGGCGGGAAATAGATCGAACAGCAACTCGGACAGGCTGAATTCGGCGCTGTTATCGGCCAACACAATATCGCATGCGGCGGCGAATCCGACGCCTCCGGCATTCGCCTTGCCCCTGACATGGGCGATGCTGATAAACGAGCCGCGTGCGAGTTGATCCCATAAATCATAAAGCGCTTCCGGTTCCGCAGTATTGTCCTGAAAATCCGCGCCAAAACAAAAAACCTCGGGCAAACCTTCCAGCACGATGATATGAACGGTGTCTTCGCAGGCCGCCAATGCATGCCGGCATTCGTCAACCATCGTCCTGTTAATGGTGTTGTTGGCTTCCGGACGGTAAAGTTTGAGGAAACAGACGGACTGTTCGACGCGCACCTGAATGGTCTGATAATTCATAATGAACTGTAATGTTGGGATGGATTAATGGTTTTTCTGTAACACAATGCTGGTATTGATGCCGCCAAAGCCGAAAGAATTGCTCATCGTAGCGTGAATTTGTTGCGAAACAGCCGTTGCGCCGCAAAATTTCGCAGTGGTGTTGATCGGATTTTCCAGGTTGATGTTCGGATGGATAAATCCTTGCTGCATTTGCACGACCGAGGCAATGATTTCGACTACACCGGCCGAGTACAGGCAATGGCCGGTCAAGCCCTTGGTGGCGTTTAGCCGGACACGGGGGAAATGATCGCCGAACACCTGTTCGATGGCCTGGATTTCGACGCTATCGCCTAAAGGCGACGAACTGCCGTGTGTATTCAGATAGTCGATCTCGCCGGCGGCGAGTCCGCTTTGTTGCAACGCGGCGTTCATGGCTTTCGCCTCGCCGTCGATGTCGGGCTGCGCTGAAGCGGTTGCATGAAGATTGATGGCCCCGCCCAGTATGTTAGCCAAGCCGGGCGTATTTCTGGCGCCGGAGCTGGTCGCGGATTCCAGAACCAGGCAGGCTGAGGCCTGGCCGTAGATAAACCCCTCGTGCAATGCATCGAAAGGCCGGCAGGCTTTTTCCGGCTGGTCGTGGAACTGTTTCCCGCCCATGGCTCCGATCGTATAAAGCCCCTGGATTTCCATAGGCGATAAATCGGCGACCACGCCGACCACAAGACAGGCATCGACCAGTCCGGCCTGGATCAAGCGGGCGCCGTGAATAACGCCGACATTGCCGGAGGCGGATGCGCCGCCGGTTACGAAGCCTTCGCCCCGGATATTGAATAGTTCGCTCAATACGCCGATCTGGTTGCTGTCCATAAACTGCAACGCATAGCGCGGCGACAGGTATTCCGGGGCGTGTTGGAAATCGGAGCAGAGCGAATATTGGTAATTCTGCGTGGTATTGTGTCCGGCGATAACCAGCCCGATCCGCTCCGGTTCAATGGGTTTGTCATCCAGCCGGGCCTGCCGCCAGGCCTGTAACGCTGAAATAACCGATGTTTGTATCGTAAACGGGGCGCGTCGTGCAATATGCAGCGCGGATTGAACCAGGCTTTCAGGCATATCCGAAAACTGCCCGAGCATTTGTTCAAAACTGAAACCGTCGATTTCTGCGCCGATAGCGACGGCTAAAGGCGGCGTTGTACTTCGGGCTATCCGCCTGACGCCCGATTTGCCGGCGGCTAACGACCGGCTGAACTCAGCCAGGTCATGGCCGATAGCCGAGACGATACCCATGCCGGTGATTTGCACGCATGGAGGGGATTGAGGCGAATGCTTTTTTCCCGTCATTGCGCATTGTTGAATAAAACATCGACCAAACCTTCAATATTGGTCACACCGGCAAAACTGAGCAAAGGGATTTTGACGCCCAGATCTTCCATCGACAATGTGACCACTTCCATTCTATCGACGGAGTTGGCGCCGAGATCGCTTAGGGACTTTTCGATAGTAACCATTTCCGGCTGCACTTTGGGCAGTATATCCAGGATATTGTTTTTGACGACATCGAAAACCTCGGCTTTAGTTCTTGTATTGCTCATAAGTGTGTGTCCGTTTGTTAGGGTGAATGCCATTATAGATTGAAGCGCCGGTTCAAGGGAGCGTCGATTAAATTAAATAACACCTGAAATCATTCCTGAGCCGTTCGTAATCCGCTTAGCTGGGGGCGTTATTTCCGCCAAAACCATCTGAAAACAATGTAGAATCAGCGCTTTTAAGCATGACCCAGTGAGGAAAATCATGACGCCGGTTGGAATTGAAGCAATGAATCTTTATGGCGGCAGTACGTTTGTAGATGTGATGGAGCTGGCGGCTTACAGGCAACTCGATACCGCACGCTTCGATAACCTGCTGATGAAACATAAATCGGTCGCGCTGCCTTATGAAGATCCGGTGAGCTTTGCGATTAACGCCGCCAAACCGGTGATCGACCAACTGTCCGAAGCGGAAAAAGACCGCATTGAATTGCTGATTACCTGCTCGGAGTCGGGCATTGATTTCGGCAAGTCAATGAGCACCTACGTCCATCATTACCTGGGACTGAACCGTAACTGCCGGCTGTTTGAGCTGAAACAGGCCTGTTATTCGGGTACGGCCGGTTTGCAAATGGCGGTAAATTTCATCCTGTCCCAGGTTTCACCGGGAGCCAAGGCGTTGGTGATCGCCACAGACCTGTCGCGTTTTCTTGTAACAGAAGACGGCGATGCCTTGACCATGGACTGGGCGTTTTTCGAACCCAGCGGCGGTGCGGGCGCCGTGGCCTTGCTGGTCAGCGAAAAGCCGGAGATATTCCAGCTCGATGTCGGCGCGAACGGTTACTACAGTTTTGAGGTGATGGACACCTGCCGGCCGATTCCGGACAGCGAGGCGGGTAACGCCGATTTATCGCTGCTGTCGTATCTGGATTGTTGCGACCAGAGCTTCCAGGAGTACCAAAAGCGGGTGGCGGGAACCGATTACCGGACGACGTTCCAATACCTGTGCTTTCATACGCCGTTCGGCGGCATGGTAAAAGGCGCGCACCGCAACATGATGCGCAAGCACACTGATATAAAGCGCGATGAAATTAATCAGGACTTTCAACAGCGGGTACAACCGGGGCTGAACTATTGCCAGCGCGTCGGCAATATTATGGGAGCAACCGTATTGGTTTCCCTGGCCAGCGCTATCGAGCATGGCGATTTTGATGCGCCCCGTAGAATCGGCTGTTTTTCTTACGGTTCCGGCTGCTGTTCGGAGTTCTACAGCGGTGTGGCGATGGCCTCCGGCCAGCAAAAGCTCAGAGCCATGCAATTGGGAAAAAATCTGGATAGCCGGTATCAGTTGTCCATGGATGAATATGAGGCATTGCTGGAAGCCGGCAATGCGGTTAAGTTCGGCACCCGCAATGTTACGTTGGACACTGGTTTGCTTCCAAATGTCCGGCAGTCGATTAGCGACAATACCGCCGGAGGAACGCAAAGGATTTTTCTGTCGGAAATTAAAGAATTTTACCGGCAATATGAATGGGCGGAGTAAGCCGGATACAGATGCTATGTTTGAGTTAAGCCGAGACATTGAACGAATAGAATGCAGCCTGAAGCAATGGTTTCCGGGGCAAGCGTTTATCAAGGCCGCCAGAATCCAGCATTACCCGATTTTGCCGGAAGAACGGGCGCTGGTCGTCAATGCCGTTAGCAGCCGCCAACATGAGTTTGCAACCGGCCGATGGCTGTCCAGGCAAGGATTGCAATCTTGGGGCTTGCCGGATTGGCCGATTAAAACGGGCGAATTAAGAAACCCACTGTGGCCGGAGCCTGTTATCGGAACAATCAGTCATGATGGCGAGCTCTGCGCCGTCGTGCTGATGCAAAAACACCAGCACAGCGAGTCAGGCATCGGCATTGACCTGGTTTCCTTGCCGCAGCGCACCGGCAGGATGGATGAATTGGCGCCGATGTTTCTGGCCAACGCCGATGAGCTGGGCGTCATGGCCGCATTTAACATTGCCGTTGATCCGGCGCTGCTGTTATTCAGCGTCAAGGAGTCGGTGGTAAAGGCCATGTCATTGCAACTGGGCGATTTTATCGATATGCGCGCGATTGAAATTCACTGCACTGATAAATTGAGCTTTAGAATATCCGGCAATTCCGTCAGTGCGGAAATTCTCGCAGCCACTACCGGCAATTATCTGGTAACAGCGGTCAAGGTCGGGTAGCCAGCCTGCAAAAAATGTTCAGTCAAAAAACGGTTCTGTCATAAACTGGTAACCGAGACTTTTCCAAGATCGGTCAAAAACTCGGTTAATACTTTCCGGTTTGCATGCGGCATCACCACAACATGTGCGTATTCCTGTTTTTTATTGTCTATCTCCAAATGCATGGTTGCCAGTGAATATTTTTTCACAATCCAGTCGCTGGGTTTTCTGAAAAAAACGGTGTTAGAAAGATCGTTGGCGCGAGTGGGTTGCAAATGAGAAAAGCGGGCTTGCATTTGTTCCATCAGGAAAACCGTATGTTGCAACATAGACTGCGCGTCTTCCGCCAGTTTGTCCATGGCCGATGGCGTTGAAAAGAAATAAAACTCGGCCGGTTTTACGGCATCCCTGGAGCAGGTTATTGTTCCCGGTACATGATGAATATATTCAGGATCATGAATTTGACTAAACAGTTTATTAAATTCATCAAAATGGTTTTGCGTGGTAATGAATAAGCCCGCAGGCGATGGAAAACCGAAAAATTTATGGCAGGATACGGCTATCGAATCATAGCGCGGCGCAGCCGGGTTGGTTTGGGATTGATACAGCACTTCCCCTGCATGGGAGGTAAACGGCAGGTAGCCGCCAAATAATGCAGCATCCAAATGCAGGTAACTGGAATAACCTTTTAACGCGTCCTGAATACGGTCAACCTGATCAATTGCGCCTTTAAACGTGGTCCCGATAGTCGCTATCACCAATGCCGGATGCGATGGGTTATCGGCCAGCTTCTGCCTTAGGTCGTCGGGATCCATGCCGCCATCCGGCAGTGTTCCCACAAAAACGGTTTCAAGCCCTAACAAGTCCCGTAAAATTTGTATCGAATAATGCGCTTCCTTGGTGAAATAGGCCTTCGGCAACACGCCGGTGCGTGCTTTTAAAATAGTCCGCCCCATGTACATGCCGTGCATATTGCTGTCGGTGCCGCTGTTTGAAATAAAACCCCATGTGTCAGCCGCAGGAAACGCAAATAATTTGCCGAAACGCAGTATGACTTCGCGTTCAAAATCGTGGGTATTGTATGGGATGGCGCTCTCTTTGTTGGGGTTGCCCACGTTGTTGTAGGCAAAAGTACCGATTCCTGCAGCGAGCAATTGTCGCCGCCAGTCAAAGAACGCCTCGGGCGGGGTATTCATATTGACGGGATACCCTAATAAAAGATTTTTCAGCTTTGCGAGCTTTGCTTTGTCTGCGAGCGACAGGGGGATATTTGAAGCAGTCTCTTGCTGATTTAACAACCCACTGAGACTTTGAGGGCTATAACCGGCGGTAATAGCCAGCATCCCTGCACCGCCGTAACCTAGAAAGCGACGTCTTGTTAGCATAGCACCTTCCTTAATCCGAGAGTTTTATCAAGCCGGGTTTTACCGGATGGCTTAAGGGTCTCAAGTTCATTTGCGCAAGTCAAGAAACAATACGCTATACAGAAATTTTTACAGCCCGAAAATAGACAGAAAAAGTAGCGAAACAAATCTTCTTATTGCGGTAAGGTATGGACCGGAACCGATTGAAAAAGCAATCGATACAAAAAGCGGATAAACAAACCAACACGACGAGGCATGATGATGAAACGATATAACTGTTTGTGGGTGTTTTTTTTAATGATTGTTGCCGGCTCATCCTGGGCCTACGGTAGCGGCAGTAGCAGCTCAAAGGCATGCGGCAAACCCGGATTTACCGATTTTGTTCCAGCTGAAAATGCCGAAGCTGCGGTGGGTTCAAGCTTTTCTTTTACAGCGTCTGCAAACACTTACCCGAATACCATCAAGGTTAATGTGAAAGGACAGCCGGCCGCTTTCAAAGTCGAGCCCAAAAGCCAGGGTGGTTTTCAGGTAAGCGGAACGCTGCCGGCGTCATTAAAAGGCGTTTACGCCAGAATTGCGATCGCTGCCGATGCGCAAGGTAATTGCAAAGGGGAGGGCGGCTGGCTGGTGAAAATCGCCGAATGATTCTCAAGAGATCCAATATCGGATAACAGCGCCAATGATGGAAGCTGCTCGGCATTGAATGCTAATGCATGCTGCCGATTTTGTAGCTGAGATTGAAAAAACCTGGTTCGTAGCTGCAGAACCGGGGGTTTTCCGACAGATCGGCAAGTATCTTTTGAATGGCGGCAATGTAGCCATATCAAGTTATTCCGCTATGCGGAGCCCCGAAGAAATTTGGCAAAGTATTCCCGATTGGTATAAGGTTAACGGCTATCCGTTATCCGCTGTTTTGAAATGCCTGATGAAAACAAAAATAAACACACTCGCTGGAAAACTGCTGCCTTTAGTATTGGCGGCAGGGATTTTAATTCTGATTGGACACGAATTGGAATTGCACCTTCCGGGTATTGAGCATTGGATTGAAAATCTTGGCCCGTGGGCTCCGCTGGGTTTTATCGGTTTATTCGTGGCGTTGACGCCTTTTTTTGTTTCTGTCGATGCGCTTTGTTTTGCGGCCGGATTGTTATTTCCAATCGGCGCCGGCGAGTTTTACATTATTATTTCCACCTATCTTGCTGCGGCGCTTATTTTTGTGTTGAGCCGGTATTTATTCAGGCAAAAAGTGGTCGGTTTCATCGCGAAACACCCAAAAATTGCCGCACTGGAGGCTGTCTTAGGCGATCAATCTTTTAAATTGATGCTGCTGTTGCGTTTGACCCCGCTGCCTTTTGCGATGCTCAGTTATGCTTTTTCGGTTGCTCCGGTCGGATTCTGGCCTTATCTGACGGCGACCAGCGGAATATTGGTGTACAACTCGACGCTGGTCTATATCGGTTACACGACCAAACATATTGCCGGTTTGGTTAGCGGCTCTTCGGCGCAAACCGCGGTTTCGTTTCCGTTACTTGTGGCCGGATTACTGTTTACCCTGGCGGTATTGTTTTACGTATCGAAATTAGCCGGGAAAACCCTTAAGGAACTGCATGTAATGAACGGTGAGGAGCTAAACTGATAATGGGACTCTATAATAACATTCCACCCTTGTTGATCAACTTCTTGATGACAGTGGCTTTTGCTTTTGTCGTCGGGCTTGAATTCCGCCGTTATCAGCAAATTAACAAGTATATTCACCATTTCGGCAGCACCCGGACTTTTGTCCTGATTGGTATTTTGGGATTTGTTTTATACAGCATCGACAGCAGTCTGAGATTTTATTTGGTCGGATTCGCGTCGCTCGGCGGCTTGCTGGCGATTTACTACTGGCGGCTTTCTTCGGAAGGGTTGTTTTCGCTGTTCAGTATTTTGATGACCTTGCTGATTTATTTAGTCGGCCCTATCAGCCTGTTTTTCCCCAGCTGGTTTTTAGTGCTGTTTGCGGTGGTGCTGGTTTTGATTCTTGGCGAGAAACCGTTTATTCATAAGGTCTCGGATCAATTGGATAACGAGGAAGTGGTGACTTTAGCCAAGTTTCTGATCATTTCCGGCGTGATCCTGCCTTTACTGCCCAACCATCAGACTATCGCGCCCATGCTGCCGGTAACGTATTACAAAGTCTGGTTGGCGGTCATCGTCGTTTCGGGTTTTTCCTATTTCAGTTACCTGATCAACGCCTATTTTTTTAAAAATCGCAGCTTATTGATAACCGGGTTATTGGCCGGGCTTTATTCCAGCACCGCAGCAACAGTGGTAATCGCGCGCCGTGCCTATGGTATGGCTAATGCCAGCCGTAATGTCTCTTCCGCATTGATTATGGCGACAACCGTCATGTATATCCGGCTGTTGGTCATTATTTTTCTGTTTGACCGCACTGCCGCTATCCATTTACTGGTTCCGTTTTTAGCGATTATTTTGACGTCATTTGCAGTTATTTTGGGTTTACTTCATCTTAATAATCTTCAGGCGCCTCTCCAAAGCGCAACTGTCACAAAACACCCTCTTGAATTATCGACCGCTGTCGTATTTGCGCTGCTGTTTGTTTTATTCGCCTGGGTAACAGAGGGCGTGACCAGCCGTTTTGGCAGTCACGGCTTGAATTATTTAGCCGTTGTTGTCGGCTTTACCGATATCGACCCGTTTATCCTGTCCCTGCTCAGCGGCAAGTTTGTCGTTTCCGATCCGGCAATTGTTTCAGCCGTAATTTTGGCCAGCGGCAGCAACAATCTGTTGAAAGCGGCTTATGCGGTGGGGTTAGCCAGAAACCGCTCGGTGCTGTTCGCCGCCGCATGGCTGGTTTTTCTGTTTATTATTTCAATCGTTTATGCCCTTAATTGGGCTAATTAGCGGCGCTTCAAGCCATGCTGCCGATGCATGTTTGATATAATTATCCGGGAACCCCGCAGCGCCTTGCGGTAAACAAACAGCTTGGGGCGACATTCTTGCAGCAACCGCTAGAACAATAAACTTTTGGGTATCCGGTGTTTTTCGAAGCTGAACGTCATAATTTTTTCCGCCCGTTGAACGGAAAGCGCCGCGAACTGGTGGTGGCTTGCCTGCGCTCCCTGTATGAGAGCCTGCACGGGCCCAGCGCCGATTACTCTCAGAACCTGACCCGCGACGCCTTAAAGGATTTGCTGGCCCCGACCGTGCAGGGATTGATCAACAATATCGCGGCAGACAGCATTCCGGACGAGGATGAACTGTCGGGATTGGATAACGCCGACGACCAGCAACTGACCAACGCGCTGATACGCGCTTTGCTCAAAGACGGCTGGCTGGAGACCTTCGGCGACCGCGCCGGTTTGGTTACCGCCTATCGCTTCACCCGCGCCGGAAAATTGTTCGCCGAGGCTCTATGGTCACTGAATCGCCTGCGAACCCGCAGCAGTCAGCGCAATGTGCGCAGCTGCCGCAATGCGCTGGAAGCGGCGCGCAAAAACATCGATGCCTACGATCTGGTCGATGCCTACGATTATGCGGAAAAAATCATCAGCGATTTGTCGGAAGGCGTCGATTATTTCCAGGAACTGGTGCGCCGCCTGATGTCGGAAGCCTCCAATACGCCTTGGGACGAGTTCATCGTTTTTCTGGACCGTTTCGAGAAGGAATTTAAAAAACAGCTGACCGCCGACAACGTTGAACGCCATCGGCAGGCGATACGCGACAATTTAAGCCGCTTGCGCAATCTGGAAAGCGACAAGGTCAACGCGTTTGAAAGCCAGTTGCAGGATATTGCCGCGTGGACCCATCAGGAACGGGCCGATGCCGCGATTTTCGACTGGCTGCTGGACCGCATCGAAGACCGGGTCGAAGTCGCCTGCACCGCCAAACACCCCGAACTGATCAAGGCGATGAATATCTACATGCGCCGCGCCGCTAGCATCGTCCAGCAAGCCTTGATGCTGCAAGGCGGGCAAAGCCGGCAGGCCTACAGCCGGGCCATCGCCCAGGCCGCAACCCTTGAAGGCGGGGCGCAAACCGGTTTCCTGGAACGACTGGGCGCCGCCATCACCGTCAGCGAAATCCGCTTGCTGGACCCTGCTGCGTTCAAGTTGCGCAGCGCCTCGCAACGGCGCAAGGCGCTGACCGTCACCGCGCTGCCCAAAGTCAGCCGCGATGCGCGTTTGCAGGCGGCGATGCAGCGCAGCGAGGCGGCGGCTTTCACATTGTCCAACCAGGACGTCGTCGATTACATCCGCGGCGAATTGCGCTTGCAGCAGCGCTCGGTGCGGCTGTCCAGCCTGCCGATGCGGACCGCAATCGATGTGTTGCAGGCCATGCAGATGGTGGAGGCTGTGCGCGCCTCCCGCGACGAAACGCTAAACGCTAAAAAATTGCCCAGCCGATTGCACAACGCTTACTACACAGGCAGCGACTATCAAATTGAATTCAAACATGACTCTGACCCAAACCCTGCTTGACCGGCTGGAGCCGGAAAACCTCAAACTGCAACGCTTCCAGGAAATCGCCGCGCGGCTGTTTGCCTGGGGCATCATCGTCCGCGACGAGGACGGCGTCGAGCAGCGTTGCTACGACGACGCCTGCCGCATCGAAAACCTGTTGGCCGAATATTTCGCGCTGTCGGGCTTTCGTTTGGTCCACGATCTGCAAAACGAATTCTTCAGGCTGTATGCGCCGGGCGCGCAGATTCCGGGGCTGGCTGAGGACGATAACGATCCTGCGCCATCGTTGCGCGCCCGGCTGTCCGCCGATTTCGTCGCCTCGGCATTGGCCTTGCGCTTTTTATACCAGCAAGGCCTGGCCGAAGGCGGCGGTCGCCTGAGCGACAACGGCGACGTGTTGATCCGTTTCGAGGAACTGGCGACCACGCTGCAAATCCAGATCAAACGGCCGTTGCCGGATAACCTCGGCGACCGAGACCGTTTGCTGAAAGACTTGAAACGGCATCGTTTGATTCAATACGGCGCGTTGTTCTCGATGCTCGATGAAGACGCGCTGATTGCGATACGCCCGACCATACTCGGCATTATCGGCGAGGATGTGCTGGCTGCGGCGTTGGAGGCGGAAGGCTTTGCCGAAGCGGCCGTTGAGCCGGAAAACGTGGAGCAAAGCTTATGAAGCTCGATAAGCTGATCCTGGTTAACTGGGGCGCGCTGCGTAGCGACGAATACGAGATGGGCAATATGACCCTGCTGACCGGTCCCACCGGTTCCGGCAAATCGACGTTGCTAGATGCGCTGCAAACGGTGATGACCGCCGCGCACCAGAATATCTACAGCTACAACCCCGGCCAGGATGAAACCACGCAAACCTCGCGCGGCAGCAAAAGCAAGCGCACCTTGTGGTCGTACATCGTCGGCGCGGAGGACAACCTGTTCGCCCGCCCCGACGGCGCGCACGGTTATGTCGCGGCGGTGTTCAAGCCGGACGAGGGCGAAGACGGCAAGCCGTTTACCGCGCTGATCGGCGCTGCGGTGCGCGTCGACGGTTCCGGCGAACGCCGCCAAGCGGTGCAGGAACGACTGGCCTTATTGCTGATTGACGACGCGGCGCTCGGCTTGGGCGATCTGGCCAGTTACGACACCACCGGGGAAATGTTGGTTGCCAACGTTGAAAAAATAGAAAACCACCTCAAAGCCCGCTACCCGCAGGTGCTGAACCTGCGCGACGCCAAGCGCGAATACCTGTGCCAGCTGTACGGCCGGTTTCGCGGCCAGCGCAACGTGTCGTTTTCGGAAGCGGAACTGGCCGCCAAAGCCTGGAGCGGGTCCATCGCCCATAAACCGATCGGTAGCGTTGACGATCTGGTCAAAACCCAGATTCTGGAATACGACATCCAGCAATTGCCGCAACGCATTACCCAGATCAGCGGCTTGATGCGTCAGGTGCATCAATTGCGGATCGAAGGCGACCGCTTGCAGGCCAATGTGGTTCGCCTTGAAGGCATCGAAAAAGCGCTGACCAAAGCTAACGCGGCGTATGAAACCGCCGTCCAATACCAGCTGGCGCATTCGCAGCGCTTGTTGCAGGGCGACCGGACGCAGATACAGCAAGCCAAGGCGGCCATTGCCGAGCTGGACAAGAATATCCAGGCCGCAAACACCCGGATAGACGCGTTGAACCGCGACAAGAAAGGCCACGTCGACAGCCAAATTCAGCTGGCCGCCCGTTTGAGCGGCATTGCAGCGGCCGACCAGAAACGTCGTATAACCGAACGCCTGGACGCGGTCCAGCTGGAGGCGAAAGCGGCGATTGCCAATCTGCAACAAGCGCTGCAACAGGCCGGGCATTTGCAGGCCGCCGCGCAGAATATCATCGGCATGGCGTTTCCCGCGTCGAAGCGCGAGCTGTCGGCGGCCGCAGAGTCGCTGGCCGAGGTGATGTCTGCGGTCGGGCAAACGCCGTGCAAGCAGCTTGAGCAACGGCTGCTGGCAGAGCAGGACCCGCATGATCTGCTGGTAACCGTGCGGGCCTTGGAAGGCTTGAACGACGGTTTCGAGCGGCTTTACCAGGCCCTGGCCGGTACCGAGAACAGTTTTGTCGCCGCAGTGCAAAGCCAGATCTGGCAACTGCAAAAACGGTTGGACGAAGCCCAGGCCCAGGAAAAGAAGCTGGCCGAGCGCAAGGCCAATCTGGCCGAAGGCGGCGCGGATTATCCCCGCGAAATCGCGCTGGCGCTGAAAGCCTTCCGTAGCGAATTGCCCTCCGCCCGCGCCCAGGTCTTGTGCGACCTGATCGAACCCAAGGACCTGTCCTGGCAAACGGCTATCGAGGGTTATATCGGCGGTGCGCGTTTCAACTTTGTCGTCGATGAAAACTGGGAAGCGGAAGCCATTGAGTTCGTTAGAAAACACCACCTGCGCGCCAAGGTGGTTCAGGGGGAGATGTGTAAACGCAAGGCCAAACCGGAACTTGTACCGAAAGATTCCATCATCCACGAATTACATACCGACCATCCGCTGGCCTATGCCTATCTGGTCGAACAATACGGCAATGTGGTCAAGGTCGATAACGTCGAACAGCTCCGCCACACGCCGCGCGGGGTCATGAAAGACGGCAAGGCGGCAGGGTCGCGCACATTGTTTACCGGCGATATCGATGTTGTGCTGGTATTCGGCAAGGAAGCCCAGCGCCAGGCCCGGCAAAATGCTGTGGAGGCGCACGGCAAGGCCGAGCAGGAATTGCAGGCATTAAAAGCCGATGGCGTTCAGCTGAACGGCCTGCTAGCCTCGTTACGCGATCTGCAAACGCCTAATTTTGCCGATGCCGCCAGGCTGGAGCAGACGGTTCACGACAGCCAGGCCGCGCATGCCGATCTGGCGCGCCTGGATTTGACCGAAGTCGACCAGCTGGAGGCCGAGAAAAACACTTTGGATCAGCTGATTGCGGATCTGGAAAAACAGGTGAATCTCGCCAACCGCCAGGTGGGTAAATACCAGGGAGACAAAGACCAGCAGCAAAGAAAATCGGACGCTCTGGAACAAGGCTTGGCCGACAGGCAGCACCAGATCGACAACGACCTGCAACCCTTGAAATGGATAGCTTCGGTCAATGAAAGCCTGTCGTTGACCGCGTTGCTGCAAGCGGTCGATGCTATCGCCGATTCAACCGGCTTATCCAATGGCCAATTGCAGGACAAGCACAGCAAGAAACTGATCGAAGCCACGGCCGCCTTCGGTTTGATCCATGAAAACATCGCCGACTACAACCAGCATGCCCGCAGTCATGAGCAGCTGCATTTGCAGCACGACAGCGAATTGCGCGACGCCGACTTTGCCGGCCAATACCGGCAGTTGGTCCAGCTGTTCGGGCGGCTTAAACAGCAACTGCGGGAGCAGCGGGAGATCGGCTTTGTCAAAAACCTGGATAAACTGCGCACCGCCGAATCGTCGTTCAAGGACGTATTCACCAAGCAGTTTTGCTATGAAATCCGCAACGCCGTCGATCAGGGCGTGAAGACCCTGAAGATTTTAAACACCGAACTGAACCGGCTTAAATTCGGCACCGACCGGTTCCAGCTGGACTGGTCGGTCTGGGTGCCGGAGTTTAAGGAATATTACGATTTCTTTTGCGCGGCCTACGACATGTCGGAATCGCAGGAATCCGGCGACCTGTTCGACAGCAACGAGCTGAGCCCCGAACAGTGCAAAATTCGCGACCGACTGGTCGGCTTCCTGCTTTCGGAAGACCAGGAACGCGCGTTGAAGGAATTGCAGCGGGTGGCCGATTACCGCAATTACCGCCGCTATGAAATCTGGAAGGATTCCGACAGCGGCTCCCGCGTCGCGTTGTCGGAATGGGGCACCGGTTCCGGCGGGCAGCTGGAAACCCCGGCCTATATCGTCCGCGCCGCCGTGGTGACCAACCGCCTGAAGCATTTCGACAAAGGCATGAACCTGAAATTGCTGGTCAACGACGAATCGTTCGCCAAGATGGACGAGCGCCGCGCGCATGACGTGATCCGCTTTATCCGCGACAGTCTCGGCATGCAGCTGATCTGCGCGATGCCGACCAAACATGCCGGGGCGATCAAGACCGAGTTTACCAAGGAGTGGAGCTTTACCCGCACCGAAGCCGAAGGCAACGGCGAGGTCGATTTCATTTCCGAAGCCGACGAGCGGGACCTGAATCCCGACAAGCTGCGCGAATTGTGGGAGCTGCGCCGCCGGCAGATTCGCGAGCAAACCCGGCTGGAGTTTGAAGCCGAGGAGCAAAAAGACGGATGAGCACGCCGCTGTGGCTGCATCAGCCCGAGATAACGAAATTGTTGAATCTGCTGGTCGATAAACTCGACAAAGTACAGACGACGGGCAGGGCTATGCAGTCTTTAAAGCTGGATGGCCGCACCTTTCCTGCGTTGTTCAATGCGGGGCAAGAATCGGACAAGGAAAATTATTGGTCGCAGCTTGAGCAGATGCAGGCTTGGGGCTGGTTTAGCATCAAGACCGATCGTCCCCAACCGGGAAAAGCCGCTTACGAGTTGAATCCGCGCCTGCAAATTACCGACGAAGCTGCGATTCGCAAGGTTACAGGGCGTCTGGAGCCGGTTAAATTAGCCCAGCAGTTATGGCGGGAGGCCGTATTCGACAGACTCAAGGCCGACGATGCCCTGAAAGACAGCGTCGCCAAACAAAAACTGGAAATTCCCGGCAAGACTGCCGAGGAGATCGTCGAGCGCCTTAATATCCTGCCTGAGCTTGTCGATGAGCCGCTGTTGCTGCGCGAAGTTTCCGCCCGGCTGTTTTGGGGGCAATCCAAGGTGTTGGATAATCGTCAGGCCTTGGTCGCGGGGATACTGAATGCCGGTGAATGCCCATTTCCCGAATCGCCGATCCAGCTACAGGTATTTTTACCGGAGCATGATTTAAGCGGGGTGTTGTTTATCGAAAATCTGGCCAGTTTCGAACGTGCGACGCGGGATACTATGGGCCGCTTTTCTGGGCTGGCATTGGTGTTTGCATCGGGTTTTAAGGGCAGCGCCAAACGCTTGCGTTCGGATACGGGTGCTAGCGTTTATTTCGCCGCTCACGGCAGTCTGGCCGCCGCAGTCGGCCAACGCTTCTTGGATTGGCTGTTTGCCGAAAGCGAGGATTTGCCTGTCTGGTTTTGGGGCGATTTGGATTATTCCGGCATGCAGATCCTTAAGTCGCTACGGAACTCCTTTAGCGCGCTTGAGGCTTGGCAACCCGGCTATCAGCCGATGCTCGAAGCCTTATCGGCAGGTAAAGGCCATGTCCCGGATGCGGCGGGGAAAATCAATCAAAAACCGTTGGAAATTACCGGTTCGGTCTATGCGGATCGGCAGCTGCTTCCGGCAATAGATCGAATCGGCAAGTTTTTGGATCAGGAATTTTATGATTTTAAAAGTTGGCTCGAATAAGTATTTTTGTCATTTCCGGTTCCCACGCGTTCCGTCACTGCCATTAACTTAAGGATTTTAGCGAGTGTGACTGTGCAAGTATTAAGAATACGGAGTACAAACCTAGGTTTGTACTCCAGACACTTAACTAAAAATCAATAACTTAAAAATAAAAAAAGATTTTTAAGTTGGGTTTTTTACAATACTTTCATAGTCTCGAGTGCTTGGGAACCAGCGTAATCAAAATTTAACAGGCATTATTTTGTGAAAACTCCTTACCGTACCGCGCCTGTTCCGTCCACGGAAATACCGTCAGGCATCCCTTTCATTATCGGTAACGAACTGGCGGAACGCTTCAGCTATTACGGCATGCGGGCGATTTTGGTCGTGTTCATGACCCAATATCTGATGGATGCCGGAGGCAACCTTGCGCCTATGTCGGCAAATGAGGCGAAGGCGTATTTCCATTTATTCGTTTCCATTACTTATTTCACGCCGTTTTTTGGCGCGTTGCTGGCCGACGGCTTACTGGGCAAGTATCGGACCATCATCCTGTTGTCGATAGTCTATTGCCTGGGCCATTTTTGTTTGGCGCTGGACGACACGCGAGCGGGTTTGTTGGTGGGGCAATCCTTGATCGCGCTGGGCGCAGGCGGTATCAAGCCCTGCGTGTCCGCGCATGTCGGCGACCAGTTTGGCGCCGGCAACCGGCATTGGCTAAGCAAGGTATTCAGTTGGTTTTATTTGTCTCTTAACTTCGGGGCTTTTATCGCCATGCTGCTGGTGCCTTGGCTGCTCAAAACCTACGGCGCATCTATCGCTTTTCTGGTGCCCGGCCTGTTGATGCTGTTGGCGACGGTGATATTCCGGGCGGGGCGATACCGGTTTGTGCATATACCGGCCGCCGGCATGGGCTTCGTGCGCGAGGCTTTGAGCGGGGAGGGCTTGCGCTGCCTGGGCCGGTTAAGCGGCATTTATTTGTTCATTGCGATGTTTTGGGCCTTGTTCGACCAAAACGGTTCGTCCTGGGTCTTGCAATCGCAGCAGATGGATAGGGTTGTGCTCGGTGTGGAAATATTGCCCTCGCAGATACAAGCCGCCAATCCGCTGCTGATCGTGCTGCTCACGCCGTTGTTTTACCGGTTTTTATATCCGGCGTTGGGCAGGCATTTGCATTTGGGCTATCTGAACAAAATCGCGATCGGTTTGTTTATCACGGTCTTGTCGTTTGTATTGGTTGCCGCTATCCAGATGCGCATCGATGCGGGGTTTCACCCCGGCATCGGCTGGCAGCTGCTGGCTTACCTGTTGCTGACTTCAGCTGAGGTGATGGTGTCGATCACCTGCCTGGAATTTTCTTATACGCAAGCGCCAAGGTCGATGAAATCACTGGTGATGTCGCTGTATATGGCGGCGGTCGCGCTCGGCAACCTGTTTACCAGCGCGGTGAATTTTTTCATCGAAAACCCGGACGGTTCCAGCCGTCTTGCCGGGGCGAGCTATTTTTGGTTTTTTGCCGCATTGATGCTGGCGACAGCCTTGGGATTCATTTGGCATAGTCGGCATTACCAGGAAAAGACTTATCTGCAAGATGAGACATAGGCAAGGCCTGCCCGTATTTCGTGAGATTAGCAATAATAGCCAAGCGCAACTGCGTTTTTTAGGTAAAATTGACTTAATTCATTCAGCTAAAACATTCTAAAAAACACCTGTGACGACTTTATTCCCGATCCCTGAAAACCATCCGCAACGTTTTGTACTGCACAACGAGGTCCATGCCCGAGCGCCGTCTATTGGGCATCTACCGGTTAGAGCCAGCCATCTTGCGTTATTGCTGTCCGGTGACGAAAAAATGCAGGAACGCAAGCACTTGACGGCGCTTTGCGAAAGGTTCGGCGTCGCCCCGCCTGAAAAAGAGGCGGACCATTTCAGCGCTACCTTCAATTCTTTTCAAATACGTTGGGAGCAGCACGGCGAGTTCAGCACTTACAGTTTTTATGCGCATGATACCCCTAAAGATCCTTTTGCGGATTCCGCGCTAAAAAAAGTGCCGGTGGACTGGATGTCGCAAATGACCGGGCAAGTCATTGTTGCGGCGCATGCAACCATCGTCTCGGCGGCCGATATTAATTATCAGGAGAATGCCGATTTAGCAACGCTGTCGACTTACTTTGCAAACAACCCGGTCATCGGTTCCAAGGTAACCGGCGGCGCGGCTTCGGTATTTACGGACTTTCGCATTCACGTTGACGGGTTTAGCCGTTTTTTGATTATTAACCATGACTTGAGAACGGAACAGGCCGGGCGTCTGTTGCAGCGGCTGTTTGAAATTGAGGTGTACCGGGTTATGGCGCTGCTGGCTTTCCCCATCGCGCGCAAGCTGAGGCCTGCATTAAACAAGTCCGACCGGCAGCTGTACAGCATCACCAACGCAATGACGCTGCCCGATAATAACGACAGCGAATTATTGGATGAGCTGACCACGCTGGCGGCTGAAGTTGAAAATTATATATCCAGCAACCACTTTCGCTTTGCGGCCGCCAGCGCCTATTATCACTTGGTCGAACAACGCATAAACGATTTGCGCGAAGTCCGGATTCAAGGCATTCAGACCTTGGGGGAATTTATCAAACGGCGGCTGGAACCGGCGATTAACACCTGCGAATCAGTCTCGCACCGCTTTACCCTGCTGTCCGAACGGGTCAGTAACGCGAGCCAGCTGCTGCGCACCCGTGTCGACATCATCATCGAGAAGCAAAATCAGGGCTTGCTGACGTCGATGGCCTTACGCGCGAAAATGCAGCTGCGGATGCAACAAATGGTCGAAGGCATCTCGATGGTTGCGATTACTTATTATGCGGCCAGTCTGATCGGCAAAATAGCCGAAGCGCTTCATCTGGTCGGCTGGAAAATCAATCCGGACCTTATTGAAGGCATTTCGATTCCCTTTATTTTGATCATTATCGCTATCAGCACCAAACGGATTCATAAAATCATCGCCAATACCACTGAGTGACGAGATCTTTAACCTAAAAAACAAATGGGGGGAGTGAAATCCGCTCATGCTTCGGAAGGGCTCTCCCGGGCGTAGCCGAAGGCTCGGCACGAACGGCTTCAATAGGTTCCAACTGCATTATCAAATCAACCTAGGAGCCTGCCGGATAGGTTCCAATATTCCGATCATTGCTTGTCCAATAGGGAGAAGAGAGCTGACGCAACGCCATTGCCGCATCAAAATGCACACGATGCATTTGGCAGGCGCATTGCAATGCCCAGACGAAAGTGAACGACAAGAGTTTTTTCTTGCCGTCCACCATACGGTGCAGTGCGTCTCTCATCGTTTATACCTTGCTTCATCCTAGAAAAATCAGTTGAGCATTCCAAATCCCGTTCGGCCTGAGCCCTGTCGAAGGGTGAGCGGGATTTGGAATGCTCACCAAATGGTTGGAACGGGTGAAATCCTCTCATGCTTCGACAAGGCTCTCCTGAGTGCAGCCTAAGGGCTCAGCACGAACGGATTTCACCCGTTCCAACTAATTTTTTTAGGTTCATGTTTGCTGCTCCATTTCTCCGCCATCGTTTAGCTCAGCCTCGCTATGCCTTCACTCAATCCGGCCAGGTCGTGCAAGAGCTGCGGATTTGTGCCGAATGCGGGGTTGCTCAGCACGTCTTGCGCCGCCGTCTGGCTAAAGCCGCTAAAGTTGCCGTTTTTGCCGTACTGGTTAGCCAGATCGCCGCCCAATGCTTCGCTGTCGCTGGCGGACAGGTGTGAGGTGAGCAGACTGTCGGTAGCGCTCCAATGCATAAAGTTGGCGCTGCCGCCGGACGCTTGGTCGAAAGCGTTGACGATGGCGGTGAAGTCGTAGTTCTGGGTCGATTTGTTCAGCAGCGGATTGCTAGACGCGCGGTCGAATCCCGCCATGGCATCGGCCACTACTTGCAAGTTGAGGACGCTTTTGTGGTTGGCGGTGGTGTTGTACCAATCACTCAGGGTGATTTGATCGCTATTTCCCACCTCCAAAATCAGGTCGTTACCCGATTTGGACAAGGCAAGGTCGGAATACTGGATGCCGCCGCCCAAGCTTAATGTGTTGTCGGTGCCGACGCCGCCATTGACGACATCCATGCCGTCCCCACGGTTGAAAGCAATGATGTCCGCACCATTGCCGGTGCTGATGGTGTCGTTGCCGGTACCGCCAACGAACATTTCATTGGCGGCGTTTCCGCTCAGTGTATCGGTACCCGAACCGCCATCCAACAGGTTGGTTCCCGCCGTATCGGACAAGGTGTCATTATCGGCCCCACCTTGCAGGATGTCATTACCGGCATTACCTTTGAGGGTGTCGTCGCCAAGATCGCCATTCAATAGATCGCTGCCCGTACCGCCAGTCAGCACGTTATTTCCACTGTTGCCGATCAATGTATTGTTCAAGCTGTTGCCTGTACCGTTGATCGCGGACGTGCCGGTCAGGGTGAGGTTTTCAACGTTGGAGCCCAAGGTATAGGTGACGGAGGACAGCACCGTGTCGATTTCTGTGCCCAGTGCGGAGGTTTCTTTCACCACATCGCCCGCGTTGTCCACTATGTAGGTGTCGTTACCTAAGCCGCCGATCATGGTGTCGGCGCCGGTGCCGCCATCCAGCACATTGTCTGCCTCATTACCGGTCAGGGTGTTGTTAAGGGTATTGCCGGTACCGTCAAGTGTGTCCGTCCCGGTCAGTATGAGCTTCTCGACGTTCTCACCCAGGGTGTAGGTGATGGAACTTTGTACCGTGTCGATACCCTCGTTTACGTTCTCGGTCGCCACGTCGCCGGTGTTGTCCACTATATAGGTGTCGTTGCCTGTGCCGCCCATCATCGTGTCCGCACCTATCCCGCCGTCCAACACATTATTCCCGCTATTGCCGATTAATAGGTTGTCCAAGGCGTTGCCTGTGCCGTTGTGCCTAGCTGTACCGGTCAAGATGAGATTCTCAACGTTGTCGGACAACGTATAGGTCGCGGAGGATCGGATTGTGTCGATGCCTTCGTCCGGATTCTCGGTGATGGCATCACCGATGTTATCCACCACGTAAATATCGTTGCCCAAGCCGCCCAATAACTGATCGGCTCCCGCACCGCCATTCAACACGTTATCCTCGCTGTTGCCGAGCAGAGTGTTGTTCAAGCTGTTGCCGGTACCGTTGATCGCGGACGTGCCGGTCAAGGTGAGGTTTTCCACGTTTATACTCAGTGTGTAGGTGATGGAGCTTTGCACTGTGTCGTTACCTTCGTTCACCTTTTCGGTCACTACATCGCCGCTGTTATCCACCACATAGGTATCGTTGCCGGCACCGCCCTTCATGGTGTCGGCGCCGGTGCCGCCATCCAGTATATTGGCTGCCTCATTACCGGTCAGGGCGTTGTTAAGGGTATTGCCGGTGCCGTCGAGGGCGTCCGTCCCGGTCAATATGAGCTTTTCGACGTTCCCACCCAGGGTGTAGGTGATGGAACTTTGTACCGTGTCGGTGCCTTCGTTTGCGTCTTCGGTCACCACGTCGCCAGTGTTGTCGACTATGTAGGTATCGTTGCCCAAGCCGCCCATCATCGTGTCCGCACCTATCCCGCCGTCCAACACATTATTCCCGTTATTGCCGATCAATAGATTGTCCAGGGCGTTGCCTGTACCGTTGCGCCCGGCTGTGCCGGTCAAGATGAGATTCTCAACGTTGTCGGACAACGTATAGGTCACGGAGGATTGGATTGTGTCGATGCCTTCGTCCAGATTCTCGGTGATGACATCGCCGATGTTGTCCACCACGTAAATATCGTTGCCCAAACCGCCCAATAACTGATCGGCTCCCGCACCGCCATTCAACACGTTATCCTCGCTGTTGCCGAGCAGAGTGTTGTTCAAGCTGTTGCCGGTACCGTTGATTGTGGACGTGCCGGTCAGCGTGAGGTTTTCTAGGTGGGAACCCAAGGTATAGGTAACGGAGGACAGCACCATGTCGATCTCTGTGCTCAGTGCGGAGGTTTCTTTCACCACATCGCCTGCGTTGTCCACTATGTAGGTGTCATTACCTAAGCCGCCGATCAGAGTGTCGGCGCCTAAGCCACCGTCCAATGTGTCGTTACCGTTTCCTCCGGTCAATGTGTTCATCGCGCTGTTGCCGATGAGTACATTGTCCAACCCATTGCCTGTGCCGTTAATAGCGGCCATCCCGGTCAGCGTCAGATTCTCGGCATTCGCACCCAGGGTGTAGCTGACTGAGGATTGCACAGTGTCTGTGCCTTCGTCTGCGTTCTCGATGACAATATCACCTACGTTGTCGATAATATAGGTGTCGTTGCCCAATCCGCCGCTCAATACGTTGATTGCGCTGTTACCGGTCAGCATGTTGTCCAAATTATTGCCTGTTCCGTCAATAGCAACGGCACCCGTCAAGGTTAGGTTCTCCACATTGCCATCAAGCGTGTAGCTGATCGAGGATTGCACGGTATCCGTACCTTCATCTGCATTCTCAACGACTACATCACCAGCGCTGTCAACAATGTAAGTGTCGTTACCTGTACTGCCACTCAAATAATCATTGCCGACACCACCGTCCAGGATGTCGTTGCCACCATACCCGTAAAGAGAGTCGTTGCCGCCTAGACCTTGGAGCGTTGCGTTTTCACCCACCCAAGCTTCCAGCTCATCGGCTTCTTCCGTACCTGAAATGGGAACAGCCAACACAAAAGCTTGTAATTGATCGGCATCCCATACTGTACCATCGGCAAACTCAACACGCTCGATACGGCAGTTCGGATCGTAACCCCAATCGATTAGTGTCAGTTGGTCGTTCGTACCGTTGATACTCAGCACCAAATCCATGCCACTACGAGTGAAGATGATGTCGCTAGCAGCTATCCCCCCGCCAAAACGGATGGTATCCACATTGCCTGTTATATCGGACCAATCTGCGATTTGATCCTGTCCCCCGCCTAATCCAAATACATAAACATCATTCCCCAACCCACCACTCAAATAATCACTACCGGCACCACCATCCAAGATGTCGTTACCGTCATCCCCGTAAAGAGAGTCGTCACCGCCTAGACCTTGGAGCGTGGCGTTTTCACCTACCCACGCTTCCAGCTCATCGGCTTCTTCGGTACCTGAAATGGGAACAGCCAATACAAAAGCTTGTAACTGATCGGCATCCCATACTGTACCATCGGCAAACTCAACACGCTCGATACGGCAGTTCGCATCGTAACCCCAATCGATTAGTGTCAGTTGGTCGTTCGTACCGTTGATACCCAGCACCAAATCCATGCCACTCCGAGTGAAGATGATGTCCCCAGCAGAAATCCCGCCACCAAAGCGGATAGTATCCACATTGTCTGCTATATCAGACCTATCTGATATTACATCCTGTCCACCGCTTAATCCAAATAAATAGACATCATTCCCCAATCTACCACTTAAATAATCATTACCGGGACCACCATCCAGAATATCATTACCATCATTCCCGTAAAGAACGTCGTTACCGCCTAAACCTTGGAGCGTTGCGTTTTCACCCGCCCATGCTTGTAGGGAATCGGCTTCTTCCGTCCCTGAAATGGGAGTAACAGACAGAAACGCCGCATCCCAAACCGTACCATCGGCAAACTCCACTCGCTCGA
>JALNYY010000226.1 GCA_023229605.1 Methylobacter sp. | reverse complement strand
GTTGGGAAGTACATAAAAACGCCAAAGACCACCCCCGCAATATTGCCCGTGATTGTATTGGAACCTGCGATTGCCTGAATCCATTCAGGACGGATGAATAACCGGATGATGCCGACCAGGAATACGCCCACGACGAGCAGCGGAAAAATGAGGGTGACGAAGTGCCAAGTCTCCCATAGCCATTGTTGCATATCCCATGCTATAAAGCGGCGGGCTAAGAGAATTAGTAATAAAAGTAATGCGGTGACAGCGATGCTGCGGCCAGTAATCGCAATCATAATGCCGTCAGCCGTTGCTTGTATGCCGAGTGCTGCAAAGATCAGTGTCGTAGTGATCAAGCCGAGGCTGAGTTTTGTCAGCCAGGTGAAACCTTCGTCCACCTTGCCGAGTCCACGTATTGCGGTTATTCCGATCAGCATCAACAAAAAGATTAATATCACGCCTTGCAAACTGATTCCTTCATTGCCCTTGATCGCATCCACCGGGAGTAGACGGTCGAGTAGCTGCTGAGCTGGCAGAGCCTCAGACAACCTGAAGTTGAAGCTAGTAAGCTGGGCGGTCAGGAGGTCAATCTTAAGTGTTCCTGCAACCAGCAGTGCGATCAGTGTGAGCAGGAATATAACGCTTTGACGACTAATGCCCTCACCGCTGATGAAGGGGGCTGCGTTGGCATGACGCGTAGCGTCAGACCTACGGAACAACAGCGCCATGATCATGCCAATACCAATACCAAAGCACAGCGACAATACGACACGGGCAATCGCAAAATCGGCTCCGAGCGCAACTCCGGTGTAGGAAAGAGCAAGGATGTTTGCCGCCGGAGCGAAGAAAAGAAAGGTAACCGCCGGTCCAAGTCCAGCACCTTTACTGTAGATACCGGCGAAAAGCGGTTGAACTGTGCATGAACAGACCGCAAGCAAACTGCCGGCACCCGCCGCCGCAGGATAAGCAATCCACCTAGGCGCATCCGGCCCCAGAAAACGGACTATTGATTGCTGCGGCACCAAGGCTGAGAGTCCGCCGGCCACAAAGAATGCCGGCACCAAACAAAGCAAAACATGAGCCGCCAGATAGGAGGCAAGACTAGCAAATCCACTTTGAAGAGCTGCATAGAATAGTTCCATGAGAGATTCCTTATTAGTTAATTCTGATGCACATCAACAGCTGATTATAACTTATCATATTTAAGGCCTTTACGAGCAATAACATCGTTCTATTAACATAGAAAGGTTCTGTTACTGCAAAAAATATTAAACACATAAACATTTTCCGGGGTAGTAACGTAAAGTTTGTCATTATTGTTTTCACGTTTCAATTATTGTTGTATAGTTAATCTATGGACAAGCAACTTGCAACAACACTTTTTGAATCACTGGCCTCCGGCATCCGCTTGGATGTTTTTCGGCTGCTGGTTAAACACGCCCCTACCGGACTGGTCGCCGGTGAGATTGCCACGTTATTGGCTCTGCCGCCGACCAATCTGTCGTTTCATCTTAAAGCGATGACTCACGCGGGTTTGATTAACGTCACTCAAGAAGGACGCTATCAGCGTTATCGTGCCAATCTGGCCATCATGCAGGAACTGATTGTTTATCTGACCGCCGAATGTTGTACCGGCCATCCTGAACATTGCTTTGAGAGCGATTCAGTATCGGACCGTTGTGACACTGAAGCGAATCTTTCAACCACTCAAATAGACCAAATAGGCGATTAATTTATGAATGTACTTTTTCTTTGTACCGGCAATTCAGCGCGTAGCATCATGGCTGAAGGCTTATTGAATAAATATGGTAACGGCCGGTTTCGAGCTTTTAGCGCGGGTAGTTTCCCTACTGGCCAAGTGAATCCATTTGCTTTAGAACGATTGGAACAAGAAGGCATTATCCTGGCTGATGCCCGCAGCAAAAGCTGGGATGAGTTTGCCAGACTTGATGCCCCAGTCCTCGATTTTGTAATCACGGTTTGCGATAACGCCGCCAATGAAGTGTGCCCTGTTTGGCCTGGGCAACCTATTACCGCCCATTGGGGCGTGTTTGATCCAGCAGCAGCGGAAGAAAAAGAAAAGCGTATCGCTTTTGCCAAAGCGTTTGCCATTCTTGAACGCCGTGTCGCTTTATTCACCAGTCTACCTATAGCCAGTCTTGAACGAATGGCACTAGAGCTGCAAGTCCGCGATATTGGAAACATGGGCGAAGCCTAAAAAGGTTTTTGCTTTTTAAGCTTCCAAAGTTTTTTATACACTTAAATATTTACTATCGATCATGAACGTCCTATTTCTCTGCACTGGCAATTCTTGCCGTTCCCTCATGGGTGAAGCCACTTTCAATCATCTTGCCCCAGATGGCTGGCATGCACTCAGTGCGGGCAGCAAGCCTTTAGGCCGGTTAAACAGCCGAGCAGTGGCTTTGCTTGAGGAGAAAGGTATATCGACTGAGGGCTACTACAGCAAATCCTGGAACGATCTGCCTTTGACGCCGGATATTGTGATCAGTGTCTGCGGTAATGCGGCCAACGAAACCTGTCCCACTTATTTAGGTCCCGTTTTGCGCAGCCACTGGGGCGTAGAAGATCCTGCTCATGCCGAAGGCACCGAAGAAGAAGTCAAAGCAGCTTTTGAAACCGCTTATGGCATTTTGCGGCATCGCATCGAACAGTTTCTGGCGTTGCCGCTGGATGAGTTAAAAAACGACCGCGAGCGATTGAAAGCGGAGCTGGATCGTATCGGCACCCTGTTACCTTAAGCGAAGAGGGCCAACGTGTCTGACTTATTGAATGATTTACCGAATGTTGAGCGCGACCTGTTCCGTTTCCCGGACCTGGCCGAGCTGCGTCCGGCAGCCCCTTCCTCGCACGCTCCCCGCTTCCTGCTGTTATACGGCTCTCTACGCGAGCGCTCTTTCAGCCGGTTGCTGGCCGAAGAGGCCGCTCGGTTGCTTCGGACGATGGGCGGCGAGGTAAAAATCTTCAACCCCAGCGGTTTGCCGCTGCCTGACGATGCGCCCGAGACGCATCCCAAGGTGATCGAATTGCGGGAACTGACTCAATGGGCCGAAGGCATGGTGTGGTGTTCGCCGGAACGTCATGGCGCCATGACCGGCATCATGAAGACGCAGATCGACTGGATTCCGCTAGCTATTGGCGCCATTCGTCCCACCCAGGGGAAGACCCTGGGGCTAATGCAGGTGTGCGGCGGTTCGCAGTCCTTCAATGCCGTCAACCAGATGCGTGTTCTGGGCCGCTGGATGCGCATGCTGACCATCCCCAACCAGTCGTCCGTCGCCAAAGCCTTTATGGAATTTGACGATAATAACCGGATGAAACCGTCGGCTTATTATGGCCGGGTCGTGGACGTGATGGAGGAACTGTTTAAGTTCACGCTGCTGACCCGCGATGTGGCGCCTTATCTGGTTGACCGATACAGTGAACGCAAGGAGAGCTCTGAAGAACTGTCCCGGCGGGTTAATCAGGCGGCTATCTAGTAAGGCTTTATCGTAACTGTTTTTTCATTATTTTGTGGAGATTCCTCATGAAAACCATTCAAGTGTTTGATCCGGCGCTGTGCTGCAGCACCGGCGTATGCGGCGTTGATGTCGACCAGCAATTGGTCAGCTTTTCTGCTGACGTCGATTGGGCCAAACAACAGGGCGCACAGGTTGAGCGCTTCAACCTCGCCCAGCAACCGATGGCTTTTGCTGAAAATGCGGTTGTTAAAAGTTTCCTTGAACGCTCCGGCGCCGAGGCTTTACCGCTGATTTTAGTCGACGGCGAAGTGGCGTTGGCCGGCCGTTATCCTAACCGTGCCGAGCTGGCACGTTGGGCCGGGATCAGTAAACCGGTTGTTGAAATCAAGCCGGAAGGCGGCTGTTGCAGCGGCAGCAGTTGCTGTTGAAAAATAACCCGGACTATCGCTATGGCCATGAAATTTCTCGATCAACCGCCGCGCTTTTTGTTTTTTACCGGCAAGGGCGGCGTCGGCAAGACCTCGATTGCCTGCGCTACGGCGATACAGCTCGCGGATGCCGGGCGACGCGTGCTGCTGGTCAGTACCGATCCGGCTTCCAATGTCGGGCAAGTGTTCGGTATCCGCATCGGCAACCGGATCACTGCTATCCCGACCGTGCCCAATCTTGCCGCGTTGGAAATCGATCCTCAGGCCGCCGCCCAGGCCTACCGGGACCGCATTGTCGGCCCGGTGCGCGGTGTGCTGCCGGAAGCGGTCGTAAAAGGCATCGAAGAACAACTGTCCGGCGCCTGCACGACCGAAATCGCGGCCTTCGATGAATTCACCGCATTGCTGATTGATTCAGCGCTGACTGCTGACT
>JALNYY010000225.1 GCA_023229605.1 Methylobacter sp. | reverse complement strand
AGCCGCAACATTGGGCATAGACAGCGAAAGCGCCCAATGGCTGATACGGCGACATGCAAAACGCGTGTCGGTGATTTTTCAATTGATAGAGCAGGATGCTGCGTTGGCGAAGCGGATAACACCAACGCTGCCTTTCATATTCGCCGATTTGGTATTTTGTGCCGGAAATGAAATGGTCGTGCATCTCGATGACTTGCTCAGGCGGCGGATTCCGTTGTTAATCCTGGTCAAAATGACTGAGGCAGAACTGCGTGATCTAGCCGAAATAACTGCAAGAACGCTGGATTGGGATGAGGCTGTTTTAAATGCCGAGCTAAACAACTGCTCTTGCGTGCATGCTGTCGTCGAAATGTGCTTCAAAAAACCATGAGTCTTGAAACATTCGGTTCGATGCATGCGTGGTTTTTTGAGCGGCTGATTCGGTGATGTATTAAGGGCGAATCCATGTGTATTTTTTAAATGCACGGTATTTGGTTTTATACTTTGATGTTATAAAGGGCGGATAAAAATCTGACCACCCTTTTGACTTTCCCGGAGCATTGGCATGAAAACGATCTATCTGGTTGCTGGCTTACCCCGTAGCGGCTCGACTTTACTTATGAATATTCTCGGACAAAATCCGCGTTTTTATGTAACACCAACATCAGGAATTGTATGCACATTGGCAAATGTGCGCGATGATTGGGAACTGAATAAAGGATATAGCGCAATGGGGCGTCGGCAGAGCGAGATGATCAAGCGAAATGTGCTTGAAGGTATCCTGCAATCCTATTTTAAGCACACGGATAAAACTGTCTGTTTCGATAAAAATCGTATTTGGCCCGAGTATCTGGAAATGGTCGCCGCATTACTGGGGAGCAGGGAAAGGGTAAAAGTGATAGTCACGGTGCGTGATATACGGGATGTGCTGGCTTCTTTTGAGCAGGCTTTTCGCCGCACTTCAGCATTAAGCCTGATACCTCTTGAAAGGGAAGATCACCTTAAATCAAAGACTGCTCTAGGGCGAATAGACTATTTTATGGACAACAGCCAGAATGTCGGGCGTGCGTACAATGCTATTCGTGACGCAGCTACCCGAGGCTGGTTAGACCGTATGCATTTTGTCGAATACGACCAACTTACGAAAAACCCGAAGGATGTTCTGGATGGTATTTATGATTTCCTGGGTGAGGTCGAGTTTACTCATGATTTCGAAAACGTCGAGCAAGTGACTTTTGAAGATGACTTTATATATGGGTATAAAGACCTGCATACTATTCGGCAACAGGTAAGACCCCAGCCACCGCAATGGCCGAAGATATATGACCAAACGGTGCAAAATACCCAGGAGTGGAAAGATATAGAAGAAATTTCCCAGTTCTGGCGTGTCTACTTGGCGAAGGAAACGAACGAGTCTGTGGCGGGCGACATTGCATGCAAATAGTTTTAACGCTGTGGGCAAAAAGTATTCGTCGGTCTTCGCTTTAAAATCCTACTGATAAAGTTTCAGAACGCTATGGCAGTCAAGCAGCATTGATTTGCAATGTAGTGTCGGAGGCTTTGCAACCGCCCCGTGTGTTGCCACCTCCTTCGTCATGCGGCCATCAAAATGAGTATTAAAAAATGAAAATCGGGAGCGATTTTTTGGGGCTCACGAGTGACTGATTAGGAGCGATCTTACATGGGGTCAGGCGGATTTTTTACAGTGCTTTGTTTTTCTTTAAAGGCTATTATTACAGTTTATCAAGATTTTGAAAGAGTTCTAAATGGTCAATTCAAAGGCTTTTTTTGGGGTATTAAACTACGGTTTTAATGAAAGACACTAAAAAAATGAAACGCTTCTTGACTGTTTTTTTTATCTTTTCTGTATTTATTACCGGAGGTTACTGGTCTGCCCATTCGAATGTAGGGTCGATTATTTACTTTTACAATCCGGAAACGAACATCAATAATTTCGCCACGTTAAAAACCGCTTTTGATACTTATTTGGTGAATCATGGCGGTTATTATTTCCAGCCTTTTGATGACAGAGAAAATTTTGAAGCGGTAATTCGGGAAAAAAAAGGCGATATTTATTTGTTATCCAGTTGGCATTTAAAGGCCTTGCAGCAGCAGAAGGTGCCGCTGGAAATTGCACTGGTCGGTACGTCAAAGGGTAACACAATGCAACGGAAGGTACTGAGTACGAAAAAAGACATTGCCAATGTTACTATGCTTAAGAATACCGTGATTGCAGGCGCAGGAAGTGAAGAATATATCCACAGTGTATTGAAGCAAATACTCGGAAAGGGGCAGGACGCACTGCTTAGAGACATCAAAATACTCATCGTTCCTAAAGACATAGATGCGCTCATGGCCGTGGGTTTTGGCATGGCGACCGCTGCCATTTCCGCAGAGAGCAGTTTGGATAAGCTGGCGATGTTTAATCCCAATCAGTTTCGGGAATTACATAGCTTGGGCTTTAGTGAAAAAGATTATTTGTTAATTGCAGCAACATTGAAGAAGCCGGAGCAACAAGAGGAGCAATTACTTGAGGTGTTACGCAAAATGTCGGAGGCGGATGCAGGTGAAGAAAATTTAAAGTTATTGGGCATAGATGGCTGGAGGGTGCTGCAATGAAGGGCTTCAATAATCGCCGCGCATCCTGCAATAAAGGTTGGAGCCAGTTATGAAAATAATAAATTTTTGTAAGGCCTTAATCCTGTTGACTGTCTTCTTTGTGAGTGCCGGTTTTGCTCAAGCGAGTAAAGTGCTGATCGTTAATAGTGACAATACGGTTTATCGATACGAAAAAATCGCTACGGAATTTAAAAAAGTCTTGCAGCAAAACGGCTATCAATGGACTGAGTTTAACTTGGATCGTCATGCCAATGACGAAGAGGAACTTAAACAGCTTATCCAACAAGAAAATCCCGCATTCATTTATAGCATAGGAACCAAAGCCTATTCGTTAGCGCGTATTCATGCCCATAACAGAAAATTGTTATTTTCGGCAGTGATTAATTGGCGCAGGTTGGACATTGGTGAAGGGACTTATGGCGTCGCTAACGAATTGTCATCTGCACAAGAAATATCGTTGTTACGCTATTTTTTTCCAACGATTAAAAAAATCGGCTTGCTCTACAATGATAAATTCAGCCGTGAATATGTAGAAACCATCAAAAAAGATGCCTTATCCTTAGGTATAAATATTATTGCCCAGTCTGTTAATGACCAGCAGGACATCGATGAGGCGCTCAATGAATTGCTGCCGAAAATAGATATGTTCTGGATTATTTCCGATCCGATTGTTTTAAGCAGTAAAGAGTCAGTGCAGCAAATTTTTCAAGCGGCGCAACAACAAAAGAAACCTGTTTACGCCTACAGCGATGTGTTTATAGAACATGGGGCGGTTTTGGCGATTTCTGCGGATATTGCCACGATTGGGAGACAGTCGGCGAGTTTAGCCATGATGATGGATAAGGATAAAGTGCCTGCGGGCACAGTACAGGCCCCTGCCGGATCAACGATTACTTTGAATAAATGCGCTCTCGACGCATTGCAACTCAAATTTAACCAGGATGCCCTGGATTCGGTTAATAAAATTGTGGGCTGTGATAAGAATGATTAAATATCTATACATCCTACTGATCGGCGGTTTGGTCCACAATTCGAGCGCCTTTGCAAAATCACTGGAACCGGTTGACGATCTGGAAAGGGAATTGGCCTATCTCGCCGCAGAAAGACAAGTCGTCGTCACCGCCTCGAAAATGGAAGAGCATGTGGACAAGACTATCGCCACAACGACAATCATTACCCAAGACGATATTGCGCATATCGGCGCGCGCAATTTGATTGATGTGTTGCGATTGGTTCCGGGCATCGGCATTACTCAAAGCCAGTTAGGGGTTCGTGAAATTGAAGTTCGCGGCGTTAAAACATTGGCGTCTGAAAAAGTGCAGGTTATGTTGAACGGCCATCCGCTGGACCATAACCTGCAAAATGCCGGCAGTACTTGGGTCTATGATGATTTACCCGTCGATACGATCAAGCGGGTGGAGGTGGTGCGCGGGCCGGGTTCGGCTTTATACGGCGCTAATGCCTTTCTTGCCGTTATCAACATCATTACCCAAAACGCCAAGGACTTGAATGGGGTGCAAACTTCAGCCGGTTGGGGCAGTTTCGATACCCAGCAGTATCGGGCATCCTGGGGCAAGCAATTTAACAACAGTGCCGAAGCTGCGCTGCATTTTAATTTTACCGATACCAACGGCATTAGTTCCCAGATTCCGGCCGACAGTTTGAGCGTAAAAGGCCTTAATTCATCTGCGCCCGGTAAAAGTCAGCTTACCGAATGTCGCTACGATTT
>JALNYY010000224.1 GCA_023229605.1 Methylobacter sp. | reverse complement strand
TGCTGCTGGCCCCCGGTTTTATGTGGCAGGGAACTCAGTACGAGCTGTCCGTACAACTGCTGCAAATCACCTTCCCGTACCTGTTTTTTGTCACCTTGGTGGCTTTTGCCGGCGGCATTTTAAATGCGCACGGACAATTTGCGATTCCTGCGTTAACGCCGGTTTTTCTGAACATCTGCATGATTGCCGCCGCCATCTGGCTTGCACCGTTGATGGACGAGCCGGTTACCGCATTAGCGTGGGGCGTTTTTGCAGCGGGCATCGTGCAGCTGTTGTTTCAGTTTCCTTCGTTGATACGCTTGGGGCTGATGCCTAGACCAAGATTGGGCTTTGATGACTCGGGCGTTAAACGGATTATCAGCCTGATGCTGCCGGCCATTTTTAGCGTTTCGGTAACGCAGATCAATTTGCTGCTGGATACCTTGTTCGCGTCGTTTTTGACCGTCGGCAGCGTGTCCTGGTTGTATTATTCCGACCGTCTGGTGGAGTTTCCGTTAGGTATTTTGGGTCTTGCGCTGGGGACGGTCATTCTGCCGAATTTATCCAAAAGCCATGCTGCGGAAGACACCGCCGCTTTTTCAAATTCACTGGATTGGGGCTTACGGCTGGTCGTTTTGGTAGGGTTGCCCGCCACCATTGGGTTGGTGATGCTGGCAGAGCCGATGCTGTCTACGCTGTTTCAATATAATGAATTCGGCGTCAGCGATGTGCATTTTGCCGGGCTGAGCCTGAAAGCATATTCGCTGGGTTTGCTGGGTTTTATCCTGATTAAAGTGTTGGTGCCGGGCTTTACCTCGCGCGGCGACATGAAAGCGCCGGTTCGCTACGGGGTTTACGCGATGATAGTCAGCTTGGGCCTGAATCTGGCGTTGGTTTTTCCTTTGGCGCATGCGGGGCTGGCTTTGGCGACGTCCTTGGGCGCTTTTTCTAACGCGGCCTTGTTGCTGAGAAAGTTGCACAAGGATAAGGTTTATCAACCGGTAAGGGGCTGGTGGTTGTTTTTTGCCAGAGTATCGCTGGCCGGTGGAGTCATGGCGGCAGGCCTGTATTATTTTGTCGATGCAGCTTGGTGGAATGACTGGAATTCCACGGCGCGTGTGATTAATCTGATGAAATGGATAGGAATAGGCTTGGTAATTTACGCTGCAACATTGCTGTTAACGGGTTTAAGGCTAAAGCATTTGAGTGGGCAGAAGCATGGGTAAAGCGGATGTTTTAAACTGATATGCTAAATTCCTAATTCAGCCCACAGCTAACAATATCGGTAACTATAAATTATCCGCTATCGCTCAAAACCTGCCATTCAATTTTTCAATATGTTACCATTTAATTAATATATTGTTTTTTAAGTGAGGAGATAAAATTGCAAACTTCAACAACTCTGAAGAAGGGCGAATTGTCTTATTCACCGATTAATAATGCGCATTCAATCGTTGAAACTGTTTTTTTTATTCAGTTTAGCCCCGCATTTGGTGCATCTACGATAAGGAAACTTATATCTGTTAAAGATGAGCTAAAAGAACAATTTCCGAAATCAAATCCAATTAATAGAACAGCTTTTAAGTTTGATCTAGCCGAAGGCGGTCAAACTGTTATGAATGAAGCTGAATCAGTTGGTATAGAATTACAAAGAACCAGAGCGGATGGAAGTCTTGAATGGATGCTAAGAATTGCGGAAGACATAGTTTCTGTCCATTGCTTAGACTATACAAGATGGGATGAGGTATGGCAGCAAGCAGAGACTTATCTTACTAAGGCTCTTGGACATATTGATGGTTCAGATAGTTTTGTGTCTTCCATTGGGTTGAGGTGTATTGATCGGTTTCTATATAAAGACGATCCTAAACAATCTAACTTAACAGAATTGTTTAAGCAAGATACACCTTATATTGTTAAAACTGCTTTTACCCATGGACCTCTTTGGCATTGTCATTCTGGATGGTTTGAAGGTTTAAATGACTTAGAATGCCTTATCCAACTAAATGTAAATGCTGACTTCGCTAATATTGAGGGCAAAAAAGCGCTATCCATAACTGTGGATCACAGCGCCACTGCCATTCTGGAACAGCAAGCGAGCAATCAAACAACGAATTTTAGTCCCATCATGAACCAATTACATGATAAAAATAAGCGTTTATTAATTGATCTACTGACCCAGAAAATGGCAACGCGGATAAATTTAAGTTTACCTACGGGGGAATAGACATGCCCGGCATTACTTATATAAGCACTCACAACTATATGGCTCCTTCTTGTGTTAGCGCCATGGATGGTGTTATGAGAACGGCCAAAAAACCTTTACTGGCTATTGGGTTAACAACTTTGGTGATAATAGGTGTTCAACCCCAAACAGTTAATTCCAAACCGAAAACACTAAGATCGTTTGTTGAGCCAGTTGAAAAGAATCAACGATTAAATCCCGATAGGGTTGATTTAAAGACAATTGCCAGAATTAGAGAGATAGGCACTTACCCTGACGGTTGGGATGATGCCAATGGCAAAGCGGCAAGCAGACAAGCAATTGATGATGCCGAAAATTTTATTAGACAATTATTTCCTGATGTTAAAGAGCCTATTATCACTCTGGCGGCTGATGGTGAAATAAATTTCCTTTGGATACTTCCAAACTTCAGATTGGATTTGGGTGTGTATGGCGATGGCAATTATTCTTACTATGGAAAAATGTCCAGTGGGGAGGAATTTATAGCTGACGAAAACTCATTGGATGAAAAACTTCCTGAAAAAATAATGGCTTTCATAACCGACAAAACTCTTCATTAATGCGCCATACACAGGAAGATGAGAAAATTTCTCACAGTACATTTGGAGTCGTTAAAGACGAGGAATATTTGCTCCGTGTCATTTATGCGCCTGAACATATAGTTGACGGTTTTGTAATAGAGGCCGCTATCTCTTTGCAGGACTTAAGTGCAAGAGGGTTTAGCCTTGATAGAGAAATGTACAAAGATGATGCTCTCATAGAGCAGCGAATAGTGACTCAAACTCAAAAAAGTCCAGACAATCGGCAATCTAGTTCTGTTTCAAAGTTTCTTTGTGGTGATGCAAGAGGTATTTCGACTCCAGTGCCAGAGCAAACAAATGAAAGAGCTTTTATTGTCATTGATGATGCTCAGGACGATAATCCGGCTCATGCCTCTTTATATAGCGCACAAGATGGATTGGGAAATGGTGCATTAAGAAAGCTTAGATCCCTACTTTTGCCGCTTCTTCAGCTTAACGCAGAAAGATGCAATACTTAAAATAAAGCTGTAAGGCGGATTCGCCTTTAGGAAATCCACCAAGATTTGGGATGATCTAACTTAAAAACCGCTTGGATTTTTCCAAGCGGTTTTTTTTATGATCGATAGCTTTAGATATTTTCGTGCTTTTTGTGTTTTTTCGTGGATTAGCTGATTTACCACTCAACCCTGCGTTAACCTGACTTCCGCCTCACGGTATTTAGCCGCGCAATACTCAGCCACTTCAGCCGGCAAATGCGGCCCCGGCGCGGTTTTATCCCAGTCCAGCGTCTCCAGGTAATCCCGGACATATTGCTTGTCGAAGCTGGGCGGACTGATGCCGACTTCATATTGATCGACGGGCCAGAAGCGTGATGAATCGGGCGTTAACGCCTCATCGATCAGGTACAAAACGCCGTCATCGTCGATGCCGAATTCAAATTTGGTATCGGCAATAATAATGCCCCGTTCTTTGGCGTAGGCCGCGGCTTCTTTGTACAGTTTGAGGCTGGCGTCGCGCACTTTTTCAGCCAAATCCCGCCCCATCAATTCAACGGTTTTTTCAAAAGATACGTTCTCATCATGGTCGCCCACTTCGGCTTTTGTGGACGGCGTATAAATAGGTTCGGGCAATTGCTGCGCCTGCTGCAAACCTTCGGGCAATTTAATGCCGCAGACCGCACCGGATTTTTGGTAATCTTTCCAGCCGGAGCCGATCAGGTAGCCGCGTACAATGGCTTCGACCGGCAGCGGCTTCAATAACTTGACGACGATAGCGCGGCCTTCAATCTGCGCGCGCTCGGCGGCATCGGGAACCGCCTGTTCCAGCGGAATATCTGACAAATGATTCGGCATCACATGCTTCATTTTTTCAAACCAGAAATTGGATACGTTGGTCAAAACACGGCCCTTACCGGGAATCGGGTCAGGCAAAATGACGTCAAATGCAGACAGCCGGTCGGTAGTCACAATCAGCATATGCTGGTCGTCAATGTCGTAAATATCGCGCACTTTGCCGCGGGCGCGGAGCTTTAAAGACGACAGTGTTGATTGGTATAGAGCTTCTGGAGCGGTCATAATTTCTCGCCGAGTGT
>JALNYY010000051.1 GCA_023229605.1 Methylobacter sp. | reverse complement strand
TATTTTGGTGTGTTGTGGCGGTGGTTCTGGTTGCTATCGCATCGCCTTATTTAATTTCAGTTATTTATGGGTAATGGTATGAAAAAATTTGTTTTTTTATTGTCGTTAATTCAATCCGGGATGTTATATGCTGCTGAACAAGCCGTAACATTATCTGTTCCAGGTATGAATTGCCCTATCTGTCCTATCACTATCAAGAAAAGTTTACAAAAACTTGCGGGGGTAAAATTCGTTAATGTGAGTTATGAAAATAAAACCGTGACGGTTTCTTTTGAGGACTCATTAACCGATGTAAATACTCTGTTAAAAGCAACGGAAAACGTAGGTTATGCCTCTACTGTTCTAAAAAAGCCCCGTTAATTCTTGAGGTGAACGATGTCAAATTGCTGTTCAAGCCATTCAACTAAAATCACCTCAGAAATTTGTCCAACATGCGGAACATCCTGTAAAAGCGTTGAACATAAAACTCTCTACCATCAAGTAAAGTTTCCAGAGAATCAAGAAATCAGCTTGGGTAAATATTATTTTTGCTCCTCTGAAGACTGCCCTGTCGGTTATTTTTCAAGTTCGAGCGAGATTATTCCTAAGCAACAGTTAAGAACCTATCAGGAAATCAAAGTTGATAAACTTTGTTATTGTTTTGATATAAATGTATCGGCATTGACTGCTAATAATGCCGAGACACTCAAAAACTTTGTTATTGGAAAAACAAAATCTGGAGATTGTGCCTGTGAGGTCAGAAATCCGTCAGGTCAGTGCTGTTTGGCAAAATTTAAAATATTGGAGAAGAACAATTTACTGTCAAAATCTGCGCAGTCATAGATTTTTCTGACCTCATTTTAAGGAAGCATGCGTATGCTGGAAGCATCACTGCGACAGCGATTTGTTTCCACCGCAGTGCTTGTCCCCTTATTTGGTGGGCTGGTTCATGTTGCGAATGTCATCGGCGGTAATAGGTTGTCCGCCGAAACCCCATTGGCCTGAGGCAACATCCTCAATAATAACCCAGGTCTTAAGGCTTCGCCTTCTACCGATAGGACGGCATCGGTGACTTTACTGATGATTGCCTGTTTTTGCGACAATGATAAATAACCGCTAATGCCTTTTATTTGTACGAGTGGCATGGTATTTCTCCTGTTGAATGTGAGAAGTCAAGGTGAATTTTAAGAACATTGTTTGGTACACTGCACAGGGGCATCCCACGCTTCGGATTGAAATGCGGCGTCCAGAGCCGTAGCGCCCATGATGTGATTAGCATAGTTGCTGAACGTTTATGCGATAGCCTTTTTGTGCTAGTTATTCGTTACTGTATTGAAGAGAATTTGGTGCAAGATGGCGTATTTGCCGCTATGCAAGATAAGCGCTTAGCAACGGTGCTGGGCTTGATTCATCAGCAACCTTGGCAACCCTGGACGGTTGCCGAACTGTGTTCCCGAGCGGGATTATCGAAAACCGTATTATCGGAGAAATTTGCCGCGCTGATCGGCAGTTCGCCGATTGAATACCTTAGCGCCTGGCGCTTGCAAATTGCAGCCCAGTGGTTGAAAGAACCCAACATGACCATAGAAAGAGTTGCCGAGCGTTGCGGATACGATTCCGTTTCCGCATTTAGTAAAGCCTTTAAACGTTGCTTTAAAGTATCGCCGGGCACATTCCGCCGCATTTCGGAGTAACAGGTAAATTACATGGATAAAAACCAGTTAAACGATCACCGAACCATCCTGTTACGCTACGCCTTGTTACAGTTGCATGATGAAGCGCTTGCCGAAGATGCAGTACAAGAAACATTATTAGCCGCCTTACAAACAGGCGATAGTTTTCGTAGCGAATCAGCAGTCAGAACCTGGTTAATCGGCATTCTAAAACACAAAATCGCCGACCATTACCGTGCGGCTGAACGGCATTATTCACTGGGACAATCGGCGGGCGAGCATGAAGAAGATCCCAACGCCGCTTTGGAGCAATTGATATTCGACGGTAAAGGTCGTTGGATAGGCTCGCCTGGTGCGTGGAATAACCCAGACCATGCTTTGGAGCAAGACGAATTTTGGGTCGTGTTTGAGTGGTGTCAAAAAAATTTATCCGAGCAACACGCACGGGCTTTTATGCTGCGTGAAATGGTCGGACTGGAAACCGAGGAAATTTGTTTGGATATGGCTATTAGCCACAGTGCTTGCCGTGTTTATTTACACCGAGCGCGGCTAGGGCTGCGCGAGTGCCTGGAACAACGCTGGTTTACGACCAAGAGAATATCATGAAAACCTGTAAAGATATTAGTTGCCTGCTATCGGACAGTATGGACCGCCCTTTAACATGGCGGGAACGTTGGGCAGTGCGGGTACATTTATTGATGTGTCGCCATTGTTCGCGTTTTCAGCGGCAAGTTCATTTTTTGCGTAAAGCCGTTGGACGTCATTACTCGAACGGAAATGATCAAAATCGGTCATCCTGACGCTGCAGTCCGTCTACGCATCACAAAATAAACCGTGGGCGTGGCGACCAGCGACAACAGCACCGAAAGCGTCAGCGCGCCAATCACCGCAATAGCCAACGGTTTAAGCATGTCCGATCCGGCGCCGATGCCGTAAGCCAAGGGCAACAGCCCCAACGCCGCCGCCAGCGAGGTCATCAGCACCGGACGCAAGCGCCGCCGACCCGACGCCGCCAGCGCATTTTCCAGGTTTTCGCCTTGCGCCTCGAAGCGGCGCACCGAATCGAGCATCAGGATGCCGTTTTTCGCTACCACGCCGATACCGATGATCGCGCCGAGCAACGAAACGATATTGACCGACGTGCCGGTCAAATACCAGGCCAGTACGGTGCCGCACAGCGCCAATACCGAACCGAACACAATGGCGACAGGTTCATAGAATGAACCGAACTCGACCAGCAACACGGTGAATACCAGGAATATCGAGGCCAACAGCACTACCATCAGGTTGCGGAACGACTCCTGCTGCTGCTGGTAGAGTCCGCCGAATTCCAAAACGCCCGGCGGCAAGCTTTGATCCCGGCTGAGTTTGGCCTTGATTTCCTCGATGGCGCTGCCGAGATCGCGGTTTTCCAGGCGGGCGGAAACGGCCACCAGTTGCCGCAGGTCTTCGCGGTGCAGTTCCAATTGCCCCGGTTCGGTAACCACGTCCGCCACTTGCGACAGCTTCACGGTTCTGCCGTCCATTGACCGCAACGGCAGTTCGCGCAGGCTGGCGATTTGGCCGGTCGTGTCGGTATTCATTCTGACGCGGATATTAACGACCCGGTCGCCTTCCAGGACATAGGAGGCCTTTTGCCCGAGCATGGCCGTGCCGGCCGCCAGGGCCACATCGCTGACGGTCAGGCCGAAGCGTTGCGCATCGGTGTAACGCACCCGCAGGCTCAACGACGGGCCGGTGGTTTCCAGGCCGTCGAAGGTGTCGACGACGCCTTCGATTTTCTTAAGTTCGGCTTCGACTTGCGGGGCTTTTTGCTTGAGCCATTCGACATCGGTGGAGAACAGTTTGATCTCGATAGGCCGGGGCGACCAGGTCAAATCGCCGATCAGGTCATTGAGTATGCCTGCAAATTCCCATTCAAGCCCCGGCGAGGCAATATGAAGCTGTTTGCGCAGGTCGGCAACGACCTCATCGGTTTTCCTATGGTGTTCCGGTTTTAATTTGACCAGAAAATCCCCCATGTGCGCTTGCGATATACCCAAAGCCAGCCGTGCTCCGGTGCGCCGCGAATAGCTTTCCAGCTCCGGCATGGCGCGCAGGATGGTTTCGGCCTGGCGCAGTTGCCGGTCGGTTTCAGCCAGGCTGGTGCCCCAGGGGGCGCGGTAATCGATCACGAAGCCGCCTTCATCCATGAAGGGCAGGAACTCGCTTTCCAGCCGCCCGTACAGCCAGATACCCAGCGTCAAGATCAGGAAGCAAGCGGTCAGGACTTTTCCGGCCTGTTTAAGCGCTTTGCGCAACATTTTTTCGTAGCCTTTAATCAGGCGTTCAAGCCAGTTTGATTCGGAACCGGGCGATCTATGCCCGGCTATCGGCATCCACCAGGCCGCCAGCGACGGAATCAGCGTGACGGCCAGCACCAGCGAGGTCAACAGCGACACCACCATCGTCAACGCCAAGGCCCGGAAAAAGCTGCCTGCAACGCCGTCCAGGAAAGCCAGCGGGATGAACACCACCACCGGCGTCAGCGTCGAAGCCAGCAACGGCCGGAAGATTTCCGCCAAGGCCTGCTGCACCGCCGCCAAGCGCTGTTCGCCTGAGGAAATTCTGGCGTGAACCGCTTCCACCACCACAATGGCGTCATCGATAATCAGGCCGATGGCCGCAGCGATGCCGCCTAAAGTCATCAGGTTAAAACCCAGCCCCATGACGCGCAGCATAAGCAGGGTAATCAATACCGTGGCCGGAATGACTGTGGCCGCAATCAAGGTCGCGCCCCAATTTTTCAGGAACGCGTAAAGTATGATGACGGAAAGCAGCAGCCCTAAAAAGATAGCCTCCCAAACGCTCCTGATGGAATCGCCGACCAATAGCGACTGGTCGTAGAAGACTGTTGCCTGCATACCCGGCGGCAAGGCTTTTTTCAGGGATTCCAGCTCCTGTTTAAGCTGTCTGGCGATGTCCAGGGTGCTGCCGTCCGGCTGGCTGTAGACGTTGAGCAGCACGGCATTGACGCCGTTGGCGGTGACGATATTGAAGACAGGTTCCTGGGTGCGCTCAACTTTTGCAAAATCCTTGATCCGGATCGGATGGGCTATCGCCGGAACAACCGGTTGTACGGCCCCGGTAGCCGGCGCGTTGCCGGACACCGAGACGGTCAGGTTTTCTATGTCTTCGACAGTATGGACGCGGCCGTCCACCACCGTCAGGTAAAGCTTATAGTCCTCCTCCAGCATGCCGGTCGGCGCGATCAGGTTGTTTTTGACCAGCGCATCGGCGACTTGGGCGAGGCTTAAGCTTACGGCTTGCAAGCGCAATGGATCGACGATGACGTGATATTCCGGCGCGCGTCCGCCGACTATGCCGGTGCGGGCGACGCCGGGTATGCGCAGCAAGCGGGGCCCAATCGTGTAACGCGCGGTTTCCCAAAGTTCGGTGAGGGGATAATCGGGGCCGGTCAGGCTGAGGCCGACGACCGGGAAGGCGGCAAAGGTGAGACGCCAGACCGCCGAGCCGGCGGTGGCCGGCAGGTTTTTTTGCACGACCGCAAGCCGCCCCTGCACGAACAGCTCCGCCTGCACCATATCCGTCTGCCAGGTGAAAAACACGTTGATTTCCGCCGAACCGCGCCCGGTTTTCGAACGCACGGTGCGCACGCCGGGAATGTCTTTCATGGCCTCTTCAACCGGGCGGGTGATGGTCGCCATCATCTCGTTGGCCGGCATCACGCCGTTGTCGATCAGGATGACGACGCGCGGAAAGTCGGTCTGCGGAAAGATCGATGAAGGCATGCCCAGCGCGGCATAGGCGCCGGCCAGACACAGCGCGGCGCAGAGAAAAGCAATGACCAGGCCGTGGCGGGTGGCAAAAGACCCGAAGACGGAGCTGCGCATTATTTCAGCACCCGGATGCGCGTTTCAGGCGGCAGGCCGTAAACGCCTTGGGTGACAATAGCCATGCCTTCCTGTAATCCCTCGCCCGATATTTCGATCAGCCTGCCGTCGCGCCAACCCGGCTTGACGGCCTTCAATTTGGCGTTGTCGCCTTCAATGATGGCGATCATGCTTGTCCCTGCCCGGGTTACCACGCTTTCGATCGGAACCGCCAAACGGTCAGGGCGTTCTCCGGCGACGATGCGCGCATTGACGAATTGTCCCGGCCGCAGCCCGGAATCAGCGGGCTGCGCAGCCCTGACCAATACGGTGTCGGTCAGCGGATCGACCTGGGGGCCGATAAAAGCCAGTTTTCCCGGTTGAACGCCGCTTTCTGCCGGACCGGCGCTGATTTCCACCGGCTGCCCCAAGCGGAGTGTAGCCGCTTCCAGGCTGGGCACGCGCATAGCGATGTCCAAACGGTCCAGGTCGATCAAGTCCGCGAATACCGCATTCGGACTCACCTCCTCCCCGACTTTGAAATGGATGGCGGCGACGGTGCCGGATAAAGGCGCTTTAATCAACAATAACTCGCGTTGGGTCTGGGCGGTGAGCAAATCCTTGCGGGCGGTCTGGAGCAATAGCTCGGCTTCGTCATAGAGCTTGCGCGAGACGTTATCGGTAGCGCTCAGTTGTTGTTTGCGCGCGAAATTCTTTTGCGCAAATTCGACGGACACTTCGGCCCTGGCAATCAGGGCGTCGGCGCTGCGCGTATCCAGCTCGAACAACAAATCGCCTTTTTTCACCCGTTGGCCTTCCTCGCAATGGATTTGCGCGAGGATACCCGCGACCGGCGCGGCTATTTTCGAACCGGCCGCCGGTTTGCCGCCTGCCGCAGGTTCCGGTTCAACCATGCCGTAAACCATGACATAACGATGCAAGGTTGTCTTGATTATTTTGCCGGTCTGCACGGCCACTTCGGTTGCAGGTTCCGGTTCATCGGCCGATACAGCCGGGCTACACCCGATTATGCAGACAGCTATTGTTGCGATTTTTAGCCAACGGCCTGATTTCATTAGGGGGCTTTCCTGGTTGCGGAGTCGGAGATTAAAGCCGCAGTGAGCGTGGAGGCAATCGGATAGCGCAAGGTATCTTCCAGCGCATTGAGAGTTTGTTGGGTTTCGACCAGCGCATCCAGGCGGGCGCGCTCGGCGGCGGCATTTTCCAGTTCCGCGCCGAGCAGCGCCAGACGGTCGGTTTCCCCCGCCTGGAACAGGGCTACGGCTGAATGCAGGTTATCCTGCTGAATATGCATTTGTTTTTCAGCCGCCAGCCACTTGGCGAGCACCGCCGCCAAGCCTGCATGGACGCGGTCAATATCGCCAAGAATGCGCATTTGCAAGGCCTCGAAACGCACGGCAAGCTCGCGTCGTTTAGCCTCGGCTTCGGCAATGGGGCCTTGGTTTTGATTTAATACCGGTAACTGCAGCGCAGTTGCGCCCAAGGTCCAATAATTGGCCCCTAGATCAAACGTATAGCCGGGGTTGGCTTGAATATTGGGATACTGGTTGGCGATTTCCAGCTGCAATGCGGATTGCGCGCCCTCGTAATCCGCCAGCGCAGCCAACACATCGGGGCGCTTCTGCAAGGCGGTTTCTCTCAATTTGGCTACTGAAATAAGGCGCAAATCGGGTGGCCGGGCAAGATTGGTAAAATCGAGCTTAATCCCTGCCAGCGCATCAACCGGCACACCGACAGCGGCGGCCAGCAATACCCGGCTTTCGGCGCTTCTTTTCCGTGCCGCGGCGGCATTCAATTTCATTTGGTTTAAGGCGAGATGCGAGCGAATGACTTCCGGACGGGTTATTTCACCGGCTGACAGTTGTTGTTCCAGGTGTTCGGTCATCGCCTGTTGAACGGCAAGCTGTTGTTGGAGCAGCCGTTCTGCTTCCTCAGCAGCATAAGCTTCCAACATCGCCAGACGCAACCGGCCGCGTACAATCCAGGCCGCATCCGCTATCCGCAAGCGAGCCGCATCGGTGAGGTGCTGAGTTTTGTCTAAACGGAAACCGCGTTTTCCGGCGGTTTCGACCGGAATGCTGATAGAACTACCGACGATCCAGGGAGCTGCCGCCGCCGCAATATTGGTTACCCAAGTCGGTGAAAGCGCGATATTGGGATTGGGTCGTTGGCCTGCCGTTGTAATCGCTGCATCGGCTGTTTCCGCTTGAGCGCGGGCCAGGGCGAGATCGGGATGGTAATAAATCGCCGCCAGCGTCAGCCTGTCAATATCCCAGGCTTTGGGAGGCTGCCCGCTTTTGTTTGCGCTAACGCTATCGATAAAATCCCGCAACCCCGCGCCGGACAGGGTACGTGCTTCGATGCGGGTTGCAGAGTCGGCGGGATTTAGAGGATGATCCTCAAAACGAGCGCAACCGGTCAGCGCAAGGCTTAACAGGACGAATAGTGTCAGATGGGGGAGTCGTTGCATGCCGGAAATATTAGCAGTCTATTCCAAACAGCAGCATGACGGGAAGATTACAATATTGTCAGAATTGAAAAGTTATGCAGGGTGCGCCGTTTCCCTGCGCCGGCGGCTGCATATTATCAGGCTATGATTTTCCCGTATCCTGTTCCGGTTTGGCCTTTTTAACGCGGATTTTGCTGTCGGCCACATCCTTGCCGTTGAGGCTGTTTATTGCCGCCTTGGCCTCGCCCGGTTTGGGCATCTCAACAAAGCCAAAACCCTTGCTGTCGCCGGTTTCGCTGTCCATTACCAGCGTGCAGGACTGCACTGTGCCGTGGGCTTCGAACATAGCCCGCAGCTCTGCTTCCGTGGTAGTGCGGGCCAGATTGCGTATCAGTAGTTTCATGGGATCGGTGTGTTATTTATGGATAGATGAACTATACAGCTTCTTAATAGGCTTTGTTGCGCTAATTTTCTTTGAAGCGTGTCATATAGGCTGTGCCGGCGTTATTGCGCGTTTAATCAGTGATAGCAGCGATCGCATATCCATTGCAATCCAGTGAAACGAAAAGCGGCGGGTTGGCCGAATTCAGCCTGTCGTCGATGGATAAAGAACGGAGTTTGTGTGCTAGACTGGAAAGCATAGTTAGAGATTATCGAATAATCATGGGAATAGCTGGGGGACCGCAAGCCCAACAATCCACGCACAAGGTGCATCGGGTCCGTCAATTTCGAGCAACGTTAGATTGCAAAAGGCAAAGGGGATAAAAATGTCTGAGATTCGACTAAATAAAAATATTTGTATCATTGAAACCAGCATGACAGTGGGTCAAATCATAGATACGTTGGATAAGACGCAATATGCCTATATCGTGTTGCGCCGCCCAAAACAGGAAGCCGATAATTACTGGTTTTATGTGTGTCGCCCGGCGCAGCTTTTATTCTGGATTAAGAATCCTGGCTCGTTCCCGAATATACCTGAGGATATTGAGGGGACTCCTATTTCATATCTAATTGATAAGATAAGGATAAAGAGTGATTCAGCAAGCAAGATGTTACCTTTGATGGAGCTGATCCCATTCCATGAGACTGACTCGGCGCCTGTTGTAAATAAAAAAATCTCAAGCTGGGATGAACATTTTTATCGGGGCGGGTGGAATTCCGCTAATTTTCCAGTCTTATTGCAAGGTAATAAACCGCAAGGCGTCTTTGATCCTGTTCAGGTTCAAGGAAAAAAAATGAGTAAGCAAGAAAATAGATTGTTCGGTTATGTCGGAATCCCGGAAACAATCCAATCTTATCGTGGAATACCAACCTATCACGCCGCTGATACGGCAGATTCTAAATTGTTTGGTTATGATGCACAGGAGGGGCTGAATGTTGTAGTTACGTCTTCTGCCGATACCGATACAAAATCAATCCCGGTCATACCTATCCACCAAGCCTATCCCGACATTAAAGCGTCCAATGAACATCCTGTTCCCGGTGATTCCGTTGACCTGGAAGTTACCCTTAAAGATGTTCCCAGCGGAACAACCGTCGGGACAGTCATGCTTCCAGATGAACCGCCTGAGGTTGTATTTAAGATGCGTGTGCATTTGCTGTGTGCAGACTATTCTGAATGGCGAGACCTCGACTATAGCAAGGCTGACGGCACGATAAAATCAGCGCAGTTCACGATAACAGCCCCTGATTTAACCCTCGACGCTAACGGAGATTATCCGGAACGCGAAAAACTGTTGGTTCGCGCCAATTTTTATTATGAAAACCGCTGGTGTGGTGAAGGGAGGCGGTTTCTGGACTTACGGCTGGATGATTCTATTGCGAAAGTAAAGAAGCTTCCCAAGCCGCCGGAAAGTGAATGGCAGAAGTGTCTTAACATTGAGCAAGGCGCCCAGCCTGCTGATTTGCTAGTGCGTATTCAGCATCAACAGGGTAATAACTATCTCTGGAGTTTTCTGTCGCCCCACCTTGAGTTCACCGGAAGTTCCAAAGCGATCATGGAAATACCGGACGGCGCCGAGGCTTGGGTTAAAACGCTGTTGGAACCCTATGCCGGCGTTAATCTTACTGAGGTGAAGGAGGCGAATATCGAAGGTATAGGAAAAACTATCTACGACAGTACGCCCGAAGCTTTCAAAGAAGCTTACTGGAAACTTTACAATGCCTTGAATACCAATTTCAATAGCATCCTGTTTATCTCGGATGAATCGTGTGTGCCTTGGGAGCTTATGCATATAGCTAATAAAGGCGTTTCGCCGGAATTTTTGGGTATCCGTCACGCCGTCGGGCGCTGGATTGCCGAAGCTTCATCCCGTCTTGTCCAAAATATCAGTGTACGGCAGTTTGTAGTGACCGGCTCGGGCTACCCTAATTTGCCTCCAATTAATCCGCTTCCCTGGGTCGAAGGCGAGCTTGATTGGCTCACAGAACACTATAAATCCCAGCGTATTGCGCTAAATTCAACAACCATTTTGGATTTTTTAAAGAATGGTACTGCCCAAGCTGTACATTTTGCTTGCCACGGCCAGAACTCAAATAAGAACTCTTTGCTGAATGAGCTGATCATGGAAGATTATCCTGAAAATATTACGCCTCTGGCTATTAACGGATGGGAAGTTCAGGACGGACTCGGTAAGCAGCACCCCATAATCTTTTTAAACGCCTGCCAAGCCGCAGCGGCGGGGAATCAGCTTGGACTGATTGTCGGTCTCCCCGCCGCTTTTCTGGCGGCGGGCGCCAGTGCGGTCATCTGTCCGCTTTGGAGAATTAGCGACGAACATGCAAAAGAAATTACCGAACAATTTTATCTGGCGGCTTTCTCGCAGTCCGGCAAAACCCTGGGGGAAATTCTACAAACTATTAGAGAGCAATGGGAAAGTAAGAATCACCTTACTTTCCTGGCTTATGTTCTCTATGGTGACCCGCAGGCTAAAATTAATTTTAATCCTCAACCATAAAGAGAGACCGCTATGGAAGACTTTGAATTAAAAGAAAGCGTAGACCCGATTGAACTGGATGCGGGCATTACGTTGCTTGCCCCCGGCCTATCCGGTTCCTGTCGTTACGTTGGTGCGCGCGCGCACGGAACAACCCGCGCGTTGACAGCCGAAAAGACCGGGTTGGATGAGGCCATCAGGGAGGCTAATCTGGAAGACCGGCATACACTGGTCATTGAAGCGCCAACGCCCGAGCCGCAACCCGAACAAGGCGGGCGCGGCGGCGTATTTGAGGATGCTGTGGGCAACAATGAAATTTTATTGCAAGTCCCGGGGTATCAGGATGAACGGCAGTTCCTGATGTACACCGATGAAGCCGGGATTATTTCTTTTCACTATCCTGAACCCGTCGAACCCAAGCTAGCCTTACCCAGCACTCGTTCCGTCGAAGCGGCCGTTCAGAATCAATACCGCATCACTTTGCGCAGTGGACAGGATCAAAATCCCGCCAAACCCGCATCCGATTCGCGCGGACTGTTTGGCAAAATTGGCAGCAAGATACTTAAGGTATTGGTCACTAAGGTATTTGACAAGCAGGCAGGCAGCTCGGTGCATTGGGCTATACAGCAATGGGAAAATCGCTGTAGAGCATTTCAGGGCTTGCACGGTGGAAAAAACTTTACTGAATTGATGGGCCAGTCTCCTATCCCTTTTGATAAGTGGGATGATATTCGCGATAAAAAAGCCTTACTGTTTATACATGGCACCAGCAGCAGCACGGCGGGTGCATTTGCCGGGCTGTTAAAATCCGATATTCCTGAAAAGCTTTATGAACAGTATGATGGGCGGGTCTTGGCCTTTAACCACCATACCATGAGCATTGGTGTTGCCGAAAACGTTATGCAGTTTTACGACGCCTTCAAGGATCATCCGGGCAATTATGTTTTTGACATTATCTGCCATAGCCGCGGTGGGCTGGTGGCGCGGGCTTTGACTCATCTGCCTGATGACTTTATTGCCCAACGGCTTGATGGCCGGCAACGTCAGCCAGGCGTTAACATAACGATTGATCGTATTGTTTTTGTGGCTACGCCTAATGCCGGAACCGATTTAGCCCGCCCGGAGAATCTCTCGGCAATGATTGAGCGGCTTGCCAACTTTGTTAATCAGTTCCCGGACGGTTTGGCCTCAATTAGCGGGGGCATGTTGTTGACACTGGCTTCATCGATAGTCGATGCAGGTTTGCCTTATGTTCCGGGGCTGGAAGATCAAAGTCCGGTTAGCGAATTTATTAATGTTTTAAATAGTAAGCCGGAAGATCCTAAACGCTACTACGGATTCGGGGCTGATTATGAGGTCACAGGAAATTTGCGGACCGTGGTTAAAGCGGGAGTGGATTCTGTGGTGGATCGACTATTTGATGATAAAGCCAATGATTTAGTGGTTCCTACCTTGGGCGTTTCGAACAATGCTTGCTTTTGCCTGGATTCCGGTCACATTCATGATTTTAACGGTGGCGAGGTTTACCACACTAATTTCTTTTTCCAGACGGAAATAAGAAAAATACTGGAATTTTTGGCGGAATAATCGACAACGGATAATTAACGCTTTATCCCGCCAAGAATTTGATCGGATTTTTGCACTGTGCAGGGTCGGAACGGTATCAACCTCGCACAGTGTCTGTCAGACAACCCGGTCAGGCAGCTGGTCCCCGGCAAAAAACGCAGCCAGATTGGCTAAAACCTTTTCGCCCATCGCCGTGCGTGTCCCTAACGTGGCGCTGCCCAAGTGCGGCAGTAACGATACGTTATCCAGGGCCAGGAATCCTTCGGGTACATTAGGCTCTCCTTCGTAAACATCAAGACCTGCGCCGGCAATTCTTTTGTTTTTGAGCGCGGCTATCAGCGCGGCACTGTCAACCACATCGCCTCTGGCGGTATTGATTAAGTGCGCGGACGGTTTCATCAGGTTAATCATGTCGGCATTGATTAAATGCCGGGTCGCTTCGCCGCCGGGGCAGTGCAGCGAAACATAATCGGCTGCTTGCATAAGCTCTTCTAAAGATCCGCAACGGGTCGCGTTAAGATCGTCAACAACATATTCGTCGGCCGGGCTGGGTTTAAAATAGACGATTTTCATGCCGAAGCCGTGATGGGCTTTTCTTGCCATGGCTTGTGCGATACGGCCAAAGCCGATCAAGCCTAAGGTTGCGCCGGTTACGTCGCTGCTCAGCATGTGCGTCGGGCACCAGCCTTGCCATTGTTTGGCGCGAACCAGGCGGTCGCCTTCCGCTCCGCGCCGCGCTGACATTAGCAATAAAGTCATCGCTATATCGGCAGTGCTGTGCGTCAACACGCCGGGGGTGTTGCTGACCACCAAGCCCTGCGCCTTGGCGGCGTTAATGTCGATATGGTTGTAACCTACGCCGAAGTTGCCCAGAATTTTGCAGCGTTTGTTCCCGACGTTGATAACGTCGGCGGGAAACGAATCGCAAACGGTGGGGCAGACGGCGTCGTAATTTTGCAGTGCGGATTTGAATTCGTCGGCTGTTAACGGCCGGTCATCTTCGTTTAAGGTGACGTCGTAAAGCGCTTTGAGTTTTGCCTCGACCGAGGCAGGCCACTTGCGGGTAATAAAGACTCTGGGTTTGCTCATGGGTTATCCTCGTAAAGGCAATGCCGTTAAATTAAGGATTCAGCATTTGTTAGTTTTGATAATGGAACACGGATGGCACGGATTAGACGGATTTAAACGGATTTTCTTTATGAATTTTTTATCCGTGTTTATCAGTTAAAATCTGTGTCATCCGTGTTCTATTTTTTATAGTTTAATTTGCAGTTGAACGATAGTATTCAATCGCTGCGGCAACGCCGGAACCCGGTTTGAAATCAAAGCCGTTGTCCAGCATCGCCATTTCAACGCCTGCGATACAGCCCAGCATCGAAACGTCGTTCATATCGCCGACGTGGCCGATACGGAAAGCCTTGCCGGCAAGTTCTGATAAACCGGCGCCTAACGAAATGTCGTATCTGCTAAAAGCAGTGCTGATCACGTCTCTGGCATCTTTGTCTGCGGGGACTACAATCGCTGTAACGGTGTCCGACTCGAAACCGGGTTGCGCGCATATGGTTAATCCCCAGGCGGCAACGGCTTTACGGACGCCTTCGGCCAAACGGTGATGACGTGCGTAAACATTCTCCAGACCTTCTTCCTGCAACAAATCCAACGCCTTGCGCAAGCCGTATAATATAGGCAGCGCTGGTGTGTAAGGTGTGTAGCCGTCTTTATTGGTGTTCATCTGGTCTCTTAAGTCCAGGAAACAGCGCGGGTAGGTTGATGTTTCGGTGGCTTTCAGGGCTTTTTGGCTGAATGCCAGAAATGCGCCGCCGGCGGGCATCATAAAGCCTTTTTGCGAACCGCTGATGGCGCCGTCAACGCCCCATTCGTCCATGCGGAAATCAAGGCTTGCAATCGAGCTGACGCCGTCAACGAATAATAGCGCCGGGTGATTTGCAGCGTTCATGGCTTTACGCACGCCGCCAATATCGCTGGTGACGCCGGTAGCTGTTTCGTTATGGGTCGCTAGAACGGCCTTGATTTCGTGGTTGGCGTCTTCTTTTAAACGGGCCTCTATTTTATCCAGCGGAATGCCTTTGCCCCAGACTTCTTGATGAATTTCAACATCGAAACCCAGGCGTTTGGCCATTTCAGCCCACAAATGGCTGAATTGTCCAAAGCGATAGATTAAAACCTTGTCGCCCGGATTTAAGGTGTTGGTCAGCGCAACTTCCCAGCCTGCGGTGCCGGTTGCAGGAAAAATAAAGGCTTGCCCGGATTCTGTTTTAAAGACTTTTTTCAGATCTTGTAAAAGAGGTGTCAGCAGTTTTGGGAACGCGGGAGAACGATGGTCTTCCATGGTGACATGCATAGCGTTTAGGATTTCATTTGGCACATTGGTAGGGCCAGGAATATATAGGTGGTTACGACCAGCCATTGCATTGCCTCTTTAAGTATGTAGTTGAGTGATTAACGCGGCTTGAATATTGAAAAAGCCAACGTCCAAAAACTAGCAATAATGACATAGCCGCTAAAAATCGGCAAGATTAGATTAGGGCTTGATCTGTAAAATGCGCGGTAAAAATTGACTTTGAGGTCTCTGAAAGTAAAATGTGCGGTTAATTTACGTTCGGCTTAAGCCGTGTAGGCCGGGTTTGCTCTAGCATAGCCAGCCGCAAAATGTCGGGCTGCGCTAACCCGGCCCGGCTTGATTTACAACATGCAACAATAAAATTAGGAAAGCACAAATGAGCCACACCTTATATGCAGCGTCAGTTCAACGAGTTCAACGCTGTGAATTAGCCGTTCCGGGGTCCAGCCCTGAAATGTTTGAAAAAGCGATGAGAAGTGGCGCCGATTTTATTTTTCTGGATCTTGAGGACGCCGTTGCTCCTGATGATAAATTACAAGCCAGAAAAAACATTATTGAAGCGATAAATGACCTGGACTGGAAGGGGCACGGCGTAACCGTTTCGGTGCGCATCAACGGCCTGGATACCCAGTACATGGTGCGTGACGTGGTGGACTTGGTCGAACAGTGCGGCGCAAAGCTGGACACGGTTTTGATTCCCAAAGTGGGCGTTTATGCCGATGTTTATATGGTTGAAGCCATGCTGAACCAACTGGAAATGCAGCAGGGGCTGAAAAACAAGATCGGTATTGAAGCCTTGATTGAAACCGCACTGGGCATGGCTAATGTCGAAGATATTGCCCGCAATGGCGCATCGGGCCGTCTTGAAGCCTTGCATTTCGGCGTGGCCGATTACGCCGCAAGCAATCGTGCCAGAACCACCAATATCGGCGGTTTAAATCCTGATTATCCGGGCGATCAATGGCACGCTGCTATCAGTAGGATGACAGTTGCATGCCGGGCCTATGGCTTGCGTCCTATCGACGGCCCTTTTGGCGACATTAAAGACCCCGAAGGTTATAAATCAGCCGCAAGACGGGCGGCGGCTTTAGGTTGCGAAGGTAAATGGGCGATACATCCGTCGCAAGTGGAATTAGCCAATGAAATATTTACTCCCCCCGCAGCTGAAATTGAAAAAGCAAAACGCATACTGGCTGCTTTGAAGGAAGCGGCTGCGCAAGGTAAGGGGGCGGCAGCATTGGATGGACGTTTAATCGATGCTGCATCCGAGAAAATGGCCAATAACGTGGTCAGGGCTGCCGAAGCTATCGCGGCAAAAAACAAGTAACTATTATAGAAATGGAACACGGATGATACGGATTTAGACGGATAAACACTGATTTAAAAGCGCAAATAAACTTGGCGCAGTTATAAAATCCGCGTAAAGCCGTTGCATCCGTGTGCCATTCAACAACCTAAATAAACGTAGGAGATGCTGTGGATATTCATGAGTATCAGGCGAAAGAGATTTTAAGTGGTTACGGCGTTAAAATCGCTGAAGGCGGCATGGCCTACAGTCCGGAAGAAGCCGTGCAACGCGCCAGAGATATTGGCGGACACATTTGGGCGGTCAAAGCGCAGATTCATTCCGGTGCGCGCGGTAAAGCGGGCGGCATTAAAATCTGCAAAACCCACGATGAAGTTGAAGCGGCGGCGGAAGCGTTGCTGGGCAAAAGACTGGTCACTCATCAAACCGGTCCTGCCGGAAAAGTGTGCGGTAGGTTGTATGTCGAAGCCGGAACCGACATCGTCAAGGAAATGTATTTTTGTTTTCTGGTCGACCGCAGTTCAGAGCGTATTGTGATGGTCGGTTCCGCTCAAGGCGGCATGGAAATTGAGGAGCTGGCCGAAAACAATCCCGATGCCATTACCAAAATCTACATTGAACCTGCGGTAGGCCTGCAAGATTATCAGGCGCGTGAAATGGCGTTTGCACTGGGCCTTGATCCCGAATTGTTAAGTCATGCGGTTAAAACCATCAGGGGGTGTTACCGCGCCCTGCGCGAACTTGATGTCAGCATGCTGGAAATCAATCCGCTGGTTGTTACCCGCAGTAACGAATTGGTTGCTCTGGACGCCAAAATGGGCTTTGATGACAATGCCTTGTTCCGTCAGCAAAAGATTTCCGAATTGCGCGATAAAACCCAGGAAGATCCCCGCGAAATGGCGGCGGCCGACCGTGGTTTGAGTTATGTCGGCCTGGACGGGGACATCGGCTGTATGATCAACGGCGCCGGCCTGGCGATGGCTACGATGGACATGATTAAACTGGCCGGCGGCGAGCCTGCCAACTTCCTCGATGTGGGCGGCGGCGCATCGGCTGAGCGCACCGAAAAAGCCTTCCGTTTAGTGTTGGCCGACAAGGGCGTAAAAGCCATGCTGGTTAATATTTTCGCCGGCATCAACCGTTGCGACTGGATTGCCGAAGGCGTTGTCGAAGCGGTCAAGAAAATCGATATGAAAATACCGTTGATTGTCAGGTTGTCCGGCACCAACGTTGAAGAAGGCCGTAGGATTATCGCGGACAGCGGCCTGCCTATCATTACCGCGGAAACCTTGGCCGAAGCGGCCGAAAAAGCGGTGCAGGCGCGTAATGAGGCGGTTGCAAAAGAAGCGGCACAGGGAGCATAACATGGCTATTTTAATTGACGAAACAACACGCATTATTGTCCAGGGCTTTACCGGAAAAATCGGCAGTTTCCATGCTCAGGACATGATCAACTATGGCTCTAACGTGGTTGGTGGTATTACCCCGGGTAAAGGCGGCCAAATTCACTTGGGCTTGCCGGTTTTTAATACCGTAAAAGAAGCGGTGCGCCAGGTTGGAGCCGAAGCCAGTATCATCTTTGTCCCTCCCGCTTTTGCCGCCGATTCCATTATGGAAGCCGCCGATGCGGGCATTAAATATTGTGTGGCGATTACCGACGGTATTCCGACGCAGGACATGATGACGGTTAAAAACTTTCTGCGTCGTTTCCCCGTAGAGCAAAGAATGATCCTGACTGGCCCCAACTGCGCGGGCACCATCAGTCCGGGACGGGCCATGCTGGGCATTATGCCCGGGCATATTTACATGCAAGGCAATGTCGGCATCGTTGGCCGTTCGGGCACATTAGGCTATGAAGCGGCCGACCAAATGAAACGATTGGGCATAGGCATTTCAACCTCGGTCGGTATCGGCGGCGACCCTATCAACGGCAGTTCGCACCGTGATATTTTGGAAAAATTTGAAGCCGATCCTGAAACCAAAGTGGTTGTTATGATTGGTGAAATCGGCGGGCCGCAAGAAGTTGAGGCCGGAATTTTTGCCAAGGAACATATGACTAAGCCGGTTGTCGCCTATATCGCCGGTTTAACGGCGCCGGAAGGTCGGCGCATGGGGCATGCCGGTGCGATTATTTCATCTGCGGGTGAAAGCGCCGCAGAAAAAGTGGCGCTGCTGAAAGATTTAGGGGTTACCATCTGCCCTACGCCGGCGGCTATGGGCGATACGGTGGCGGCGGTATTGGCCCGGATGTAATTGGAGGATGCAAGGCGCAAGTTTTTTTCGCCTTTTATCTTCCGCCTGCTTTCATTTTTTTAATACCCGCAGGGTGTAATGAAAATACTTATTCTTGGTGCCGGCGTTACCGGTTCATCGGTTGCCGAGGCGCTGGCAAGTGAGGAAAATGATATTGTCGTCGTCGATTTCAGGACGGAGTTGCTCGATGCGTTAAAAGAGCGTTTCGATATTGCCACTGTTGCCGGTAACGCGGCGCATCCGAGGGTGCTCGAACAGGCCGGCGCCCGGACTGCCGATATAATTATTGCGGTTACCGACCGCGACGAGACCAATATGCTGGCGTGTGTGATCATTAATGCGCTTTACAGCCAGCCGAAAACGATTGCACGGGTGCGCGCCGTCGATTATTTGAAAAATCCGCAATTGTTCGGTCCGAACGGTATCCCGGTGGATATTGTGATCAGTCCTGAACAAATTGTCATGGAGGCTATCCGTAATTTAATCGAGTTTCCCGGCGTATTGCATATTTCCGATTTTGCCGACGGTTTGGTGCGGCTTTTTTCAGTCAAGGTGGTGGCTGACGGTATTTTAACCGGTAAAAAAATCAAAACGCTCAGTAGCCGTCTGACTGACGACAAAATTCGCGTGGTGGCGATTTTCCGTCAGGGGCAGCCGCTCCTGGTGAACGGCGAAGCCGTTATTGAGACGGGCGATGAAGTTTTCTTTGTTGCGCCGCGCGAAGAGGTTCGCGGAGTATTGAAAGCGTTAAATAAGTTGGAAGCTCCCTTAAGGCGTATTATTATCGCCGGCGGCGGTCATGTCGGCAAGCGGTTGGCGATGGCGCTGGAAAGCGATCATCAGGTGAAAATTATTGAAAAAGATCCCAGGCGCGTCCACAAGATAGCTAATGATCTTGATCGCACGGTGGTGCTTCTTGGCGATTGCGCCGATGAAGCGCTGTTGCTTGATGAGGCTATCGACAGTACTGATTTGTTTTGCGCGATTACTGAAAATGATGGGGTCAATATCGTCTCCGCTTCTTTGGCAAAAAGTTTGGGTGCGCGCAAGGCTATCTGTCTGCTCAACCATGTTTCGTACGGCAAGCTATTGCCTGGAACAGGCATTGATGTGGCCGTGCTGCCTAATCAGGAAACGCTAGGCAGTATTTTAAAACATGTGCGCCGCGGTGATGTGGTGCAGGTAAGCTCTCTTTGTGGCGGTACTGCCGAGGCTATTGAGGCTGTTGCGCACCAAAGTAACGATCTGAATTCCGTTGTTGGACGCAGGGTGGATGCTATCAGTTTTCCTGAAGGAATAGTCATGGGGGCATTGATACGCAATAAGCAGGTTGTCGCTATTCACTGTGACACGGTGTTTGAAGAAGGCGATCATGTGGTCATGTTTGTGATGGATAAAAAACTGGTCGTAAATATCGAGAAAAAATTCCAGCCTCTTTAATTAAGGGCAGGTGTAAGGTGAAAAACCTTAACCCGTAGCCTTTCGTCGTAGTCTTTCGCCTTGAACCTAACTCCATGAATCCCATCTTTACTATCGTCCATATTTTCGGTTTAGTCACTGTAGGTTTCAGCGGCTTGATGGCGACTTGTTTGCTGACATCGGCTATAGCTGATGACGGAGCCACCAGTGCTTTTCTTCAGGGATCTTTGATTACCTTGTTGCTGGGCGCCTTGATGTTTATTCCGACGCTAAGCATACCCAAAAAGGTGTCAAGGCAGGCGGGTTTTTTGATGGTAGCGATTACCTGGTCAATAACGCCGGTTTTTTGTACCTTGCCGCTGATGATTTACCTGCCGGAATTGAGCTTTATCGACGCTTATTTCGAGACTGTTTCCGGCCTTACTACGACCGGTGCGACCGTATTTAGTGGGCTTGATCAGTTGCCGATGTCGATTAACTTGTGGCGGCATGAATTACACTGGATAGCGGGCATGGGTATCATTATTTTTGCGGTCGCTATTTTGCCCATTCTGGGTATCGGCGGCATGCAGATGTATATTGCGGAATCGCCGGGAACGGTTAAGGAATCGGATTTGCCGCCGCGCATAGCGCAAACCGCTAAAGCTTTGTGGCTGGTCTATGCGGGTATCACCCTGGCCTGTATTATCGCCTTGCGCTTGGCAGGTATGAGTTGGTTTGATGCCATTTGCCATGCTTTTTCTGCGATGAGTTTAGGCGGGTTTTCCACTCATGACAGTAGTGTCGGATTTTTCAATTCGCTATCCATTGAGGTGGTGTTAATCATCTTCCAATTGTTGGCGGCGATCAATTTTGCCACCCATTTCGTGGCTATCCGAAAGCGCTCATTCACCCCTTATATCGATGACAGGGAGGCAAGAACTTTTCTCGTTTTGGTGCTGGGGAGCTGTCTGATAACGGCATCGGTGCTGTGGCATGCAGGGACCTATCCTGACTTTTTGACCGCCTTACGCTATGCAACGTTTAATCTGGTCTCCATCGCTACCGATTGTGGCTTAACCACCCAGAACTTTAATCAGTGGCCTATTTTTGTGCCGATGTGGATGTTGTTTTTAAGTTGTATTTCTGCTTCTTCCGGCTCCACCGGCGGCGGTATTCGGATGATTCGTACCATCATCCTGATGAAGCAGGCGCGTCTGGAGCTATTTAAGTTTATTCACCCTTTTGCGGTTAAATCCATGAAGATCGGCGACACCGTGGTCAGCAATAAAATCGTTGCTTCCGTGACCGGATTTATTTTTCTGTATTTCATCAGTATCGTCATTCTGGTCTTCATGTTGTTGTTGAGCGGTATGGATTTTATAAGCGCTTTTTCGGCGATTATCGCCTGTTTTAACAATGCTGGCCCTGGCCTTAGTCAAGTGGGTCCTGCGACTAATTATGGCAGCCTGAGCGATATTCAGACGGGCGTTTGCACATTCGCAATGCTCTTGGGTCGAGTGCAAATATTTTCCATTATTATTTTATTTGTGCCGGAGTTTTGGAAAAAATAATCCGTGTCCGTTGTGTTTCAAGGCAGATGCTAAAAAACTGTAGGGCTTGGGCAAGAATGGGTTTTGCCTATGCGGCTGAAGCGGGGATTGGGTGTCGGAATGGATAATTCAGGTCTTGTAAAAACAAAAAACCCAGTGTTAACTGGGTTTTTTGGAACTGCTAAGAGTTCTATTTATAGCTGGATAGAGCTAGAAACTTTTTGTGCAGATTTATCTGGATCATCTAAGCAGCCAGTCAAACCGATGATCATCAAAGCCATAGCTATAACAGATAGTGTTTTTTTCATAAGAATATCCTCCAAAGGGGTTTCAATTATTTTTATTAATTTGCGCCATTAAATTAAAGCACATGCATTTTATATCATGACTGGAATGATGATGCAATAACAAAAATTGAATAATCATCCGGGCTATTAAAGCTCATTGATATTGCCAGGCAAATCAAAAGAGATTTGCTTATCGGTCCATCTTGCCGTTCCGATAGTGGTCCATTCAGGGGTTAGGTTTTTATGTAATTGATCGTGAACCCAGCAAGAGGGGGCGTCGATTCTCTTAAGTTTTATATTGAAAACAACGTCATCAAGATTCAAGCCGATTTTTTGCCCCCAGAAAGCGGTGATTTTCATAATGAATTTGTGCAAACGCTGGTTGTTAATGTTTGGCGTAACGGCAATATTGGCCCACATGGAGTGAACGCGGCCCCAGTTGGGGGCAAGCAGGCGTCCTTCCTCGTTGACAAAAGGCAGCCAGTGTTCGGCGCCATTTTGGTCGGTATAGGTAATCGCCAAAATATGGTCATAGCCTGCAAAATGATCGTGCAGATAAAGCGCATGCGGGGTAATGCCTAAAAAGGTCTGTGAGACCATTAAAATAGCGTTACTGGCTTGTGAGATTGGGCTGCCGGGGTTATCAGCGTTAAGCCTGTAAATAAGCCCGTAATGGATGGAGCTGTTTAATTGCAAAACGAGTAGCGCAATCAATATTTTTGCAAGCTTTCTGGAAAACGCATTCGGTTTTTGTGCGGCAGCGTCCTCAAAAAAGCGATGGTATAGAGTGGTGTCTGGCAGGGTTTGTGGTGCAAGGCACGTTGATGTGCAGGGGACGCGGTTGCGCGAGTCGGCAATAGAACGGTATTTTTTTAAGGCAAAGTGATGGATTCCCGGAAGGCTCAAAATAATGCCGACGGGAAATAAATAGCGCATTTTTATAAATATTTGGCTGTAGGTGTCTACGCCGGAATAAATGCGTCCCGCGCTATCCAGTGCGTACAAGTCGGTTAGCAGGGTTTCATTGTTGATAGATGTGAGCGCTGGGTAGTCGGCTGCATATTCCTGGGCGCTTTTAAAGTCTATGCAGCTGAATATGTCGAAATGATTAAGGGTCAGGACAGTGCGGTTACATAAAGGGCACAGTTGGTCATAGAATACGGTAAGGGTAGGCTGCTTCGCTGTAACCAGTCGTCCGGCGCAACGCCACCATTTAAAAGGGATAAGTAACGTATAAAAGCTGAGCATCCCCAAGCCAAAAGGATAAATATTAAAAGACAAGGTAATGCCGAGATGAAGCCCAAGTCCTATCAATAGATAGGCTATGCGCAACCTACGATTGGCAAAAAAGAATATAAAAGTGAATTGGAAGATTAAAATTGTATAGCCAAGAATGTTTTGTAGAAGCTTGTTGTTCAGCAAAAATGACATGTCGATGGCCGAAACATAATAGGGCTGTGTTGCCGGCAGCCAGGTACCCAGGCCGTTGCGCCAGTGTTCGGCAAACATTTTGTGTATGGCTGAGTCAAAGTAAAGAAAGCCGAGGCAAACAGCAACGGGTAGGTAGTAGGCAAGAGCTGAAACAGTCGGCTTCGGGTAGGTGTTGTAATGAGTAAAAGGAGCGCTCAACTTATGTCGAAGATTGTCTATTGAAAATGCCCGATCTCCCGGCATAAAAAGCAGGAAAAATCCCGCTCCGGTCATGAATAAATCAAAGCCGCCGTCAAAATCCCGTTGCATAGGGGTGAAGTTAACAAAGATAATCCAAAAAATGTAATTGCAAGTCATTGCAAATTGGTAGCGGTAACCGACAACAATAAATGCGGCAATAAGCCCCCAAAGGCACAAGAAAAAAGGAATCATCGGAAATTCGACATCTATATAGGGAATAGGGTCGAAAATTAAGTGATTAAAATACAACAGGAAAATGATTTCCTGCAAGGTGATCAGACCGTAAAAAATCCGGAATAAGCCTATGCCTGTCGCAGGAGCTTGCTTGGAATTAAGTTCTAAAATTTTGCTGGAAATAAGTTTATACATTTCATGATTCGAAAAACCGGAAGAATGTATAAATTATATAAGAAATGTAGGGTTTATGTATTGAAATGTGCAGACAAAACAAAGGCCGCACTCAATTCATAAGGAATTGAAGTGAGCGGCCTAAGTTAAGATTAAATCGGTTGACGGCTTATTTTTCGTCGTCTGGGTGCTCGGCGAATACCCACTTTACTAGGAAGTAGCCAGCAGCTATAACTACAACCGCGCCGACCATACCTGCTGGTTCTTTTAACATTTCGGTGATATCTAAGATCGCTCCCATGGGATGTCCTACCTATAATTTTGTATTTTTAGAAATAATGCTAAGTTACATAGCAAACGGAATGAGCATAATACTTTAGGAAAAGTTAAAGTCAAGGCTTATTGTTGCGGGTTTTTATTGGTGGAATGTAAATAATGTTTCCGGTTGAGATTTATTGCTCGATAGCCAGTGTGGTATAGTTTAGAATCTGTTTTTTGAGTGCTGATACATTTTAGATAAGGAATTATGATGAATAGATGCGTTAAAATATTACCACTGGTCGCAATTTTCTTTACGTTATCGGCAAATGCTGACGTTCAACTGAAAGATAATTCTGAGATTTTAGGGAAATGGGATCTTCATGATGAAGCGGTCACGTTAACGGGCCAAAAAAAGGCTATAACACAGGAATGGGACTTTAGGCCGGATGGAATTCTGATGTCAACGGCATCGGATGTCGCTGGGCGAATCAGTGCGCTGAAGATTGCCATTAAGTATTCCGTCGAAAATGGGGAAATTAAAAAGCAGATAGCTCCAGGACGAGAAAAGTATGAATCCTGTAAAGTGATTGAAAAAGAGGGTTCAAACATGATATTAAAGTGTGCGTATTTCTTCTTTCTAACAAAAAAATAATTCAAAAAAAAGGATACAGATATGATAGGTGGCATTGTAATGATTTTTGTAGCCCTCTGGATTTACCAGTCGGCTATGAAAGCAAAGACGAGTAATGTAATGATGTGGGTCGCAATTGGAGCGGTTGCCTTTTTTGTAGTGCAGCTGGGATTTATTGATATCAACCTTTATATTTTGGAGTCAATAAGAGGCGGCGAGGGCGGTAGTGACTACGAGCGTGATTTAACCAGTATTGGCGATAGAAAAAATGAAGGCGGTTTTCAGGGCTTTGGAGGCATTCTGCTTTCATTGTATTTAGAGTTAATGCCGTCAATCGTCGGTGTTTTAGCAGCAGCGTTGATTCGGGTAAAATTCATTACCAAAGAGCCAATTACTGTTGGCAATTTATTTGGCGACCTTAAAGAAATGTTTCAGAGCATAAAGCAAAGTTTTAAAACATCCGGTCAGTAAGGCGCAAAGTCGACTATAAAAAAGCCCGAGCATTGCTTGGGCTTTTTTTATGGTTGCGGGGTACAACGGTCCTGATTTCTAAATACTAGTCACCTAGAATGGCGGAAACAAGAAAGACAAGGCCGGAAACAAAAAGCACGGTAAAAATCAACCCTGTAATAATATACATCGAAAGAGATCCCTGTTCGAAGTCCTTCTTTCTGTTATCGTTGCTTTGTACTCCGATGGCGGCGGCTAGAACGCTCTTTATGACCTGAATAATCGTTGGTTTTGACATGCTCATCTCCGGCAAAAATAGTGAAAAATAATAGTGTTTGATCGTTCTTTAAGCAATGATTATATCCAAAACCAATAGACCTTAGTCCCCGTATGAGCAAAACAGAATTATTAAAGCAACAATTATCCCAGCGCATTTTATTTCTCGATGGCGCTATGGGGACGATGATCCAAAGTTACAAGCTGGAAGAAAAAGATTATCGCGGCGAGCGTTTTGCGCAGTGGGA
>JALNYY010000223.1 GCA_023229605.1 Methylobacter sp. | reverse complement strand
CGACCGAGTAAAAATTGCGTCCCGTTGGCAGGATGCTGGCCATGCCGCGAGTCGGCGACCCGCTGGGGCCTGCCGGTACATAGCCGCCGGACAGGCCTCGAAGCAGGTTGTCGATTTCGTCGGTGGCGCGGGCGAGATTAGGGGCTAATTCGCGGCAGGCAAAGTTCAGTATGCGTTTTACGGCAGTGAAATCATCGTTCCCACGCTCTGCGTGGGAATGCAGACTGAACCGCTCTGCGGTTCGGGACGCTGGAGCGTCCCCGACTGGGTTACCACGCAGAGCGTGGGAACCATAAATACTGGTATCAAAGGTTTTGCTGATAGCTTGGTCTATGGCTGACTCTGCGTAATCATGCGCCTGTAATTCAGTGAATAAGCGGTTGCTTAATAATTCGATGGTTTCCATGACATCGGCATGGGTAGGCAAAGGCCGTCCGGCCAGTTTTTCTAGCTCAGCGTTTGCGTGTTCCAATCGGCGGCCCTGATGCTCCAGCAGCGAATCCATGCTTAGGCCGAATAGCCGCGCAATTTCTATAGGCAGTCCGGGGATGTCCTGATTCGGCAAGCGGGTCAGCGAGACCAGCATATCTGCTAGTTGTTCGTTTTCGGGAGCCTGCCCAAGGATATGCAGGCCGTCGCGGATTTGCGCCGCACCCAGTTCACAGAGGTAGCCGTCCAGATCTTCGATCAAATGCGCGACATCGGCACCGGCCATTTTGGTCAGCAGTTCGGGCAGTTCATCTTCTTGATGGTGATGATCTGGATCGTGGTCATGATGATGCCCGTGGTGGCACTTCGCATGATCGTGATGATGTTCGTCATGTCCATGATCATGGTGATGATGGTAGTGACTATGATGTTCATGTTCATGGTGGTGATCATCGTGTTCATGCTCATGATGGTCATGACAGTGATGCTCGTGGTCGTGATCATGAGAATCATCGGCATGGTGATGATGTCCATGATGCTCATCATCGTGGTCATGATCATGGTGCAACAGCCGGGCTTGCAAGTCGGCATCCAGATTGGTTTCTTTTACCAGATCCCAAATCTGCTGCTGCAACAGCGGCAGCTTGGCCGGATCGAGCACTTCCACTTGATAATATTCATCGACCAGCTGGGTCAGTTGGGCCAATGCGCCGTAAGTGTCGGCGGTGGTCATCGGCGGCGTCAGGTGATCGATAACGACGGCATGGGCGCGGCGCTTGGCTTGCGCGCCTTCGCCTGGATCGTTGATGATGAACGGGTAAAACAACGGCATGTCGGCCAGCAGCGCATCGGGAAAACAGTTTTCCGACAAGCCCACGCCTTTGCCCGGCAGCCATTCGAGCGTACCGTGTTTGCCGACATGTACGATGGCGTCGGCTTTCCATTCGTCGCGCAACCAGCGGTACAGCGCATAGTAATGATGGGTGGGCGGCAGGTCGGGCTGGTGGTATATCGCGTCGGGGTCCATGCCGTAACCGCGCGGCGGCTGCAATGCGACGAAGCAGTTGCCAAGCTCCATGCCTGCTAACGCGAGATGGCCGTTATGCAGATAAGCCTCGCCCGGCGCTGTTCCCCATTGCGCGGTCATTTTGTCCTGCATTTCAACCGGCAGGTCGTCAAACCATGCTTGATATTGCGTCGCCGATACGCGGCCGACCGCATGGGCTAGCTGTTCGCTGGTCAGATAAGTATTGTCGTAAGCGCAACGGTCGATCAGTTCGTGGATCAGCGCGGTGCCGCTTTCCGGGAGTTCGCCGATGTTGTAACCGGCGGTCTGCATGGCTTGCAGAATCCGCATCAATGACGCCGGGGCGTCCAGGCCGACCGCATTGCCGATTTGAGAGGCTTTGCTGTTGGAGTTGGTAAACACGAAAGCGATGCGCTTGTCGGCATTGTTCAGGCGTTTAAGCCGTGCAAAACGCGAGGCGATTTGGGCGATGCGCGCGACCCGATTTTGCACGGGTTCGTATTCGGTCAGTTCATTGGACAAGCCGGAGGCTTTCGCCTTGAACGATAGCGGCACGGTGATGATGCGCCCGTCGAATTCCGGCAATACCACGTTCATTGCCGCGTCCAGCGGGTTCAGGCCGCGCGCCGATTGCTCCCATTGATGCTGCATCATGCCGCTGGTGATGGCTTGCAGCACCGGCACATTGAGTTGTTCCAGCACAGACACCGACCAGCCTGCGGGTGTCGCACCGCCGGGGGTGATTTCGCCCATTGCAAAGGCGGTGGTGTTGATCAGTACGTCGATATGTGCGCCTTGCTCGCCGCTGAAATAGCGTAGCGCTGTCGGCAGGCTACCATCATTTTGACCGGCGCGTAATGACGAGGTGAACACTGGCAATACATTCAGGCCAAGTTTTTCCAAGACGTCAACCAGCGCATCGATAAAGCGCGTGTTGCCGCTCATCCAATGGGCGCGGTAAAACACGATGCCGACGCTGCCTCGCTCCGGCGCTCGCAGCATAAGCCAGTCGTCTATGTCGGCATCTTGGGACAGATCGGGGTGATAAATGCCGTGTTCGGGCAAATCGATAGCCGGTTCAAAACCGAAACCGGTCAGTAAAAAATGATCGGAAAGATAGCGCAGCAGTTGCGCCATATTGACGCTGCCGCCCGCCTGAAAATAGGCTTGAACTTGATGCAGTACGTCGGATGATACAGTGGAGGCGGCGGCCAGTTCGGGGTCAGGTTCGCCGGTGCCGCTGATCGCAATTAAATGTCTTCCCTGGCTTTTGGCGTGACGAACCAGATCGGCAAAGCCGGGCACGCTGCCGAGACGACCCAACACGCGCAATACGATGATCTGTGTTGAAGCGAGTTGATGCTCCAACAGCTCGGCCATTTGCGCATCGCTTTCCAATGCCTGCAAGTTAATGCCGGTGTATCCAGGGAAGCCTTCCGGCATTTGCGCCTGTGCGCTTTGCAGCACCGTCAGGTCGTTGGGTGCATGGGTCAGCAGGGCAATATCATACATCGCCGGTACCCACGCGGTGGAAAACATGCTCGCTGACTTCGATGTCATTTTCCAGGTGTTCGCTGACGATGCGCTCCAGCACAGTCTCGTCGGTACAGGAATACCAGACGCCTTCAGGATAAACGACCAGGATCGGACCGTTTTTGCAGACCGCAAAACAGTTTGACCGGGTGCGTTTTACTTTAAGGTGAGGGCGGGCATCGATTTTTGATCCCAGCTGTTGAAACGCTTGTTCATTGTTTCCAGAGCAGCGCGGGCCTGTACACATCAATACGTGTTTGTTGTGGGTTCTCATGAGCCTTTTTTGTAAAACTGCCCCATCAACCCGCCGATAGCCAGCCAAAACACAGCGTTGGCAAAAACGGTTGCAACTATAAAAGATTGCGCCAATTCGGCAGGCGCGGCGCTGCTGTGAATTTCCGGCTGCGGCGCACTGATTAAATGAGGCGCAGCTAGCAACGCCGCACCGAAAAACTTGTTGGTCCTGGTTTTGGCAAAAGCCAGCAGCGACAGGCCGAAGCCGGTATCAAGCACCGTTATCAGCCACCAGCTTTGCCGATCCGCCAGTTTGGCCGTTTCAGTGCCGGGAACTTCCGGCGGCAGTCCCAAAGAAGGGGCGACGAAAAAGGTCAGGTAGCCCGCCAGTCCCCACAGCAGCCCTATGCGCCAACTGCTTGGGCGTCCGCGCAGGCACATGACCGAACCAATCAGCAGCGCAAACCCCACGCCCAGGCTGATATTGGCTACCGCAGTAAAAAACGTCCGCTGCCAGCCGTTTTCAGGCTGCCATTCATGGTGTTCGTGGCTGTTTTCCGGATTGGCGGCGACCGCCGCTGCTGCGTTTTCCTCGTACACTTCGGCCTGGAGCAAGGTCGGGATGACTTGAATTTGTTGAACGGCGGTTAATAATAAACCCGCCAGCAAGCCCGTCCAGAGAGCTGCGGTGATCAGCTCTCTGAAGGTAGTTAGATTAAACATTAATGGCACGGAAAACTGGCGGAATGTCGTCCATCATGGGCAGCGTTATGCAGTTGCGCAGTTTCAGCGAAACCGGCGGCATACAGCAGCGCCAAGCCAAGCATACCGGCCAGCATAGCGGGCAGGATTCTATCTTTTAAGACTTTAGAATGGGTTTGAGTGTTATCGAGCAAAACAGGTGTTGATGACATGTGTTTTCTCCTGGGTTAAAGAGACTGCAAAGCCGACAACGCAATGTTACCGGCGGAAATAATCTGTACGGGGAGAAAAACAAGACGGACGCGAAAGAGAGCAATCCATCTGGGCGCCCTCCGCGCACAAATTCGATTATTGCTTCAGGCCGGTCTCCGGGCTTACAAGTTGAAAGCTAATGTTCGCGCTTTCAAGGTTAGCGCCTTCTCATTTAT
>JALNYY010000222.1 GCA_023229605.1 Methylobacter sp. | reverse complement strand
CGTGCCGGTACCCATGCGGCTCCCCGCCTTGGATACCGCGTCGTAATCCATGACGACATCCAGATGCTCGGGCAGCAAAAAATCGGTCGATGCGCCGCCCGGCAAAAAACCGCGCAGTTTATAACCAGCCTGCATGCCGCCCGCATGTTCTTCGACGATCTCCCTGATCGGCGTTCCCATCGGCAGCTCCCAGAGGCCCGGCCTGCCGACCCGGCCGCTGGCTCCGAACAGCTTGGTGCCTTTATCGGCGCCTCGCCCCAGCCCCTGATACCATTCGATCCCGTAATGGAGAATGTGCGGCACGTTACACAACGTTTCCACATTGTTGACTACGGTAGGCATGCCCCAAAGTCCGCTAACTACGGCGAACGGCGGCTTGGTGCGGGGATTGGCCCGCTTTCCCTCCAGCGCATTGATTAACGCCGTTTCCTCGCCGCAGATATAACGTCCGGCGCCGGTATGCAGATAGATGTCCAGATTGAAACCCGAATTCAAAATCCGCCCGCCCAGATAGCCCTTGGCGCGCGCTTCGAGCAGCGCATTTTCGAGGCGTTGCGCGGCCAGACGGTATTCTCCGCGCAGGAATATATATGCGACATTGGCCTGTATTGCGTAAGCCGCAATGATCATTCCCTCGATCAATTGATGCGGATCTTGCTCCATCAACAACCGGTCCTTGAAAGTTCCCGGTTCCATCTCGTCGCCATTGGCGATCAGGTAGCGGGTTTTGGGCGCATCATCGCCCATGGGCACCAAGCCCCACTTAATCCCGGTGACAAATCCCGCTCCGCCCCTGCCCCTGAGTCCTGCATCATTGACCCATTGCTGCACTGCTTTCGGCTCCAATTCCAGGACCGCCTTGCGCAATCCTTGATAGCCGCCGGTGCTCTCGTAATCCGCAAGCGTAGTAAAATCGCGGCCGGGCCTGATATTTTTAGTCAGCGGCTTGTTGATAGTTTCCATTACCGGCTGTCTCCCAAAATCCGGTTAACCGCATCTTCTTCGGTGATGTCGAGCCTGAGCTGATCGCCAACCATCGCGACCGGCGCGTGATCGCAAGCGCCCAGGCAGACTATCGGCAATACCGTGTATTCGCCGTCCGCCGTCATCTCGCCCAAATCGACATTCAAATGCCGGCACAGGCGCTCGCGGACTTTCTCGGCGCCCAGCATCCAGCAGCTAACGCTGTTGCAATAATGGATGACGGTTTTACCCACGGGCCGGCGATAGATCAGATTGTAAAAAGTCGCCACCCCTTCCAGCTGGGCAGGGGATATTTCCAGCAGCCCGGCGACGGCAACCAGCGACTCGTCGGAAACCCAGCGACGGTGTTTCTGCACGATTTTCAGCGCCTCAATGGAGGCGGCTGTTTTGTCCGCATAGTGAGTCATCTCGGCCTTGATCTCCCGGATTTCCTCCGCGCTCAATCCTTCAGTTTTTTGCGCATTCCCTGTCATATCAGCGGTCCACGTCCGCCATGACGAAATCAATGCTGGCCAGAATCGCGATCAGGTCGGCGATCATCATCCCGCGGCTCATTAACGGAATCATCTGCAAATGGGCAAAGGACGGCGTGCGGATACGGGTACGATAAGACATGGTGCCTCCGTCGCTGGTCAGATAGTAGGCGTTCAAACCTTTGGTGGCTTCGATGGTCACGCTGCACTCCCCGGCCGGAATGACCGGCCCCCAGCTGACATTGAGAAAATGCTGGATCAGGGTTTCTATATCATGCGTAGTCCGCGCTTTGGGCGGCGGCGTGGTTAACGGATGGTCGGATTTATAAGGCCCTTCCGGCATCTGCTCCAGGCATTGTTCGATGATGCGCAGGCTTTGACGCATTTCTTCCACACGCACGGCGCAACGGTCGTAACAGTCGCCCCGGTTGCCGGTGGGAATTTCGAACTCGTAGTTTTCATAGCCCGAATAGGGGCGCGCCTTTCGGTAATCCCATTCAAATCCGGTTGCCCGCAGCCCGGCTCCGGTCACGCCCCAGTCGATGGCTTCCGTACGGGTATACGCACCGATGCCTTGAGTGCGCCGTTTGATCAGACTGTTTTTCATGACTATTTTGTCGTATTGATCCAGACGCGCCGGCAAATAGCCGATAAATTCGCGCACCCGTTTATCCCAGCCCTGGGGTAGATCCATGGCTACGCCGCCGATACGAAAATAACTGGCATGCATGCGGGCGCCGGTTATCGATTCCATAATATCGAACACCTTTTCACGATCGATAAACATGTAAAAGATCGGCGACATCTGGCCCACATCCTGGGCAAACGTGCCGTAAAACAGCAAATGGCTGGCAAGGCGGTAAAACTCGGCGATCATTACCCGGATAACCTGCGCCCGTTCCGGCACTTTGATACCGGCCAGCCGCTCCACCGCCAGCACATAGGGCAAGTTGTTCATTGATCCGCCCAGGTAATCCACCCGGTCGGTATAAGGGATAAAGGTATGCCAGGACTGGCGCTCGCCCATTTTTTCAGCGCCGCGATGGTGGTAGCCTATATCGGGAACCGCATCGATAATTTCCTCGCCGTCCAGCTGCAGCGCAATGCGGAAAGCGCCATGCACGCTGGGATGATTGGGCCCCATGTTCAGGAAAAGAAAATCGCTGTGCTCGCTTTGCCGTTGCATCCCCCACTCTTCGGGAACGAAGCGCAACGCTTCCTGCTCAATGTCCTGGCGCTCGTCGGACAGGCTGAACGGCTCCATTTCCGTAGCGCGGGCAGGATGTTCTTTGCGCAAAGGATGCCCCGCCCAAGTCGGCGGCATGATAATCCGGCGAAGATTGGGATGCCCCTCGAACACGATTCCGAACATATCCCATATTTCACGCTCATACCAATTGGCCGATGGCCATATATCGCTGATGGAAGGCAGGGAGAGAGACGCTTCGGACAATGCCACCTTCAGACGGATGTCCCGATTGCGGCCAAAAGAAAGCAGGTGATAGATCACGGTAAATGCGCTATCCGGCAATCCTTGCCGGTGGCTGCGCAGGCGCTCGTCCATGGCCGTCAGGTCGAATAACAGCGCATAACCGTTCTTCGCTTCTTTTTTCAAAAACCCGAGAATGGCGCGGAAATTTTCTTTGCAAACCCAAAGCGTGGGTATGCCGTCGGCCGTAGCCTGGAGAGTAAAGGCGTTTTTGCCGAACCGGTCTGACAGTTCGCATACAATCTGCGGCAATCCGGATTCGATTTCAGTCATAACCGCATTGCTCTCCATTCCCTTCCCCGCTTAGCTAAATATAGGCTCAAACATGGTCGGGGTCCCTAAGCTGTTTAATGCGCATCCTTGCTTCCGTCAACAAATCGCGCTGACTGGTTTTAGCGGCTTTGATCACGCCCTGCTCTCCGACCGCCCAGCTCAATGGCCGCCTTTCCTTGCCGATGGAGTCCTGCAGCAGCATCAAGCCCTGCAGCAAGGCTTCAGGACGCGGCGGGCAGCCCGGCACATAAACGTCGACCGGCAGAAACTTATCCACGCCCTGCACCACGCTGTAAATATCGTACATGCCGCCGGAGTTGGCGCAAGAACCCATCGAGATAACCCAGCGCGGCTCAAGCATCTGATCGTAAAGCCGCTTGACGACCGGCGCCATCTTGCGGAAAACCGTGCCGGAAATGACAATCAGGTCGGCCTGCCTGGGCGTGGCCCGGATAACCTCGGAGCCGAAGCGGGCAATATCATGGCGGCTGGTGAATGCGGTCGCCATTTCCACGTAGCAGCAGGAAAGGCCGAAATTAAACGGCCATACCGAATTGGATTGCCCCCAGGCCACCATATCTTCAAGTCTGGCGAACAGGAAATTGCGGCGTATCGCTTCTTCATAGGTCTGCTGTCCCGGATTTGGGGCCGCATCGCTCTCCGCCTTAGTCAGATTCCAGCTCATCACTTACTCCTTACAAGCCGAATTGTCGATACGCTGCCGGCGTGTGCGCCAATCGAGAGCGCCGCAAACCCACAAATAAATCAGCGATGCGAATAACACCGCGATAAAGATCAATGCTTCAATAAAGCCCCGCCAGCCTGATTCGTAAAAAGCCACCGACCATGCAAACAGGAACACGGACTCCATGTCGAAAATAACAAAAAAAATGGCCAGCAGATAAAACTGGATGGAAAAGCGGATATGCACATCGCCTGTAGCAACTATGCCTGACTCGTAGGTCTCGTCGGCGGCTTTGGCGCTATGTCTCTGCCCCAGAAAATAGGTTCCGCCGAGCATGATGCCGGTAATGGCAAGTACCGCGGCAAAATAAACGATAAGAGGCAGCAGATCGGCGGCGAGCACAGCTTCAGTATTCATCAGGAGCACCGTTGTCGAACATTAAATAACGTAAATACGGGCATTACTTCCTCGCATTAACAAAGTGTCACGCCCACGAA
>JALNYY010000221.1 GCA_023229605.1 Methylobacter sp. | reverse complement strand
CAGAAGCGTTTTTCCTCCAGGTAGATATCGATGAGAAGTTGGCATTGACTCATCAGGCTTGGCACGCCTGCATTACCGAGGAATTAACGTTTACTGCAGACCGTCCTGTATTGCCGATAGACCAGATAATATTTCCCGAGCGTCCGGAGTTATTGGCCCCGCGCCAGATGCCCCGGCGAAAATTGACCACACCCGCGGGTGTTGCGGCCTTTTTTCATGCCATCGCCCATGTTGAATTCGTCGCCATTTACTTGGCCTGGGATATTTTGTATCGTTTTCGCGGCATGCCCGAGCAATTTTATCGGGACTGGTTGCGTGTGGCTGACGAAGAAGCCCAGCATTTTTCCTTGATCAGGGCGCATTTACAGTCTATGCAGATTGACTATGGCGATTTACCGGCGCACAGCGGCTTATGGGATCATGCCAAAGATACCGCCAATGATTTGCCGGGCAGATTGGCTATGGTTCCCCGCTGTATGGAAGCCCGGGGACTGGATGTGACACCGGCACTTATTGAAAAGTTCAGGATATTGGGTGATGATGCAAGCGTGGCAATTTTAACTCGGATTTTGACCGACGAAGTGGGGCATGTAGAGCTGGGTTCCTACTGGTTTAAATTTGTTTGTCAACAACGCGGTTTTGATGCCGAAGCCAAATACCGTGAGTTAATCGATCAATACTATGTGGGTGGAAAACCTAAAGGCCCTTTTAACAGGGAGTTGCGCAAAATTGCCGGTTTTTCGGATGCCGAGCTGGATTGGCTGGAATGTTAATGACGACAATCTTCAGGTAGGAAATCGGAAAACACGATGACAGATACCTCAACAAATCAAGATATACTGCCTACACTGGATATCGTTGAACAGGACGGCGGCCAATCTTGTGTCAAATTGTCAGGCAGTTGGAATCTTCGCGGCTTGGTAACAGCCCCCGAGCTGGGGCGAAAAATAAACTCATACGCAGCTAATAAAAATATTCAGTGGGATATGACCTCGGTTGAGGTGCTCGACAGCGCCAGCGCGTTGATACTCTGGAAAGCATGGGGGAAAAAGCTGCCGCTTGCGTTGCAGTTGAAGCCTGAACATCAGCGATTATTCGATCGTTGGCAAGCCCAGAAAATCCCTGAATCCGAACCGGGCGGTTACAGTTCAAGCCTTGCTATTAAATACGTGTCTGAACTGCTCGCCAATTTTTGTGGACAGTTGCTGCAGCTGGTGACTTTATTGGGCCAGCTGATTTTAGATATGGGTTACCTATTACTGCATCCGGGCGAAATTCCCTGGTCGGAAATTTCCATTACGATTTATGAATCCGGGGTTCGTGCTTTGGGCATCACGGCGCTGGTCGGATTTTTGATCGGCATCGTGCTCAGTTATTTGTCGGCGTTGCAATTGAAGATTTTCGGCGCGGAAATTTATATCATCGATATTCTAGGTCTGAGCGTCATCCGTGAGTTAGGGCCTTTGTTGGCGGCCATTCTGGTTGCGGGACGTTCCGGTTCATCCATGACCGCGCAAATCGGCATCATGCGGGTGACCGAGGAACTCGACGCGCTCTCGGCGATGGGCATATCCCATTCCTTGCGCCTGATTCTACCCAAGGTGACGGCGTTGACCATCGTTCTGCCGTTGATAGGCGTATGGACCAGCGCGTTGGCGCTAATCGGCGGGATGGTTTCGGCGCAAAATACGCTGGATATCAGTTACCAGCAATTCTTCCTTAAACTGCCTGATGTGGTGCCGTTGACTAACGTTTTGATCGGTCTGCTGAAAAGCGCTGTTTTCGGCTTGATGATTGCGCTGATTGCCTGTCACTTCGGTTTTAGGATCAAGCCGAATACCGAAAGTCTGGGCAATGAAACCACTAACTCCGTGGTGGCGGCCATTACCGTGGTGATTATGGTCGATGCGGTATTCGCCATTCTGTTTATGAATGTGGGGATGCCATGAGCGATCCCTACGCAATACGCCTGGAGCATGTCTGGACGAGCTTTGGTGACCCTAAAAAGGGTACCGATAAGGTCGTTCATCAGGATATTAATCTTTGCCTGGAGCATGGCGAGATTTTGGGGCTGGTTGGCGCATCCGGTTGCGGCAAGACGACGCTGCTGCGCGAGATTATCGGTTTGCAACTACCCAGTCAAGGCGATGTTTTCGTGATGGGACAGTCTTTGAAAAGTGTTAATTCCGATCACGACCAGCGGCTACGTGACAATTGCGGCGTGCTATTCCAAAAAGGCGCGTTATTTAGCGTTTTAAATGTTTTTGATAATATCGCCTTTCCACTGCGGGAGCTGGGTTTCCAAGATGAAGAATTGATTGCGCGGATTGTGTTCATGAAGCTGGAGATGGTAGGTTTGGCGGGCAGCGATGCCTGGTTAAAGCCGGCTGCTTTGTCGGGCGGAATGATCAAGCGGGTAGCGCTTGCTCGCACTATGGTTCTTGAACCGGCGCTGTTGTTGCTCGATGAGCCGACCTCGGGCCTTGATCCAATTTCCAGCGAAGACCTTGTTAAACTCTTGTCCGAGCTGCATAAGGACCTTCATTTTACGGTAGTCATGGTGACCCATGATTTGGATATATTGAGAGATTTATGCACCAAGGTTGCAGTGCTGGCGGATAATAAGCTGGTTGCTTTTGGACCGCTGGCTTCTGTTTTAGACTGCAAGCATCCTTTTGTAGAAGAATTTTTTCACAATAGGCGCGCTGAACGGGTATTTAAATATAAGGAAACTGCTCATGGGTAGAGAAAACCATGCACTGATTACCGGTCTGTTCTTGATTGCTTTGGTGACGGCAACGACGGCGATTATTTTCTGGATTGGCACTATGAATAAGGAACGCAATCTCTACGTTATTTCAACTCGAGCATCCGTTTCCGGTCTGAATCCCGAATCTACGGTTTTTTATCGCGGTATAGCGGTAGGGAAGGTGCGTAAGGTCAAATTCGATCCTTTAGATTCCGGCACCATTCTTGTTCCGATTGAGGTCGATAAGAATATTGTGTTCACTAAAGGGGTTTATGCGACCTTGCGCTTAAAAGGCGTGACCGGCTTAACACAGATTCAACTGGAAGACTCCGGTACTATTTCCGAAGAGTTATTGCCGGGGGACGATCCCATGTCCCGCATTCCGTTAATGCCGTCGTTAACCGATAAGCTGATGAATTCGGGGGAAGATCTTTTGCATAAAGCCGATCATTTAATGCAGCGGCTCAGTTCGTTATTAAACGATGAAAATGAAAAGAATATCGGTGACATTTTAAGCAACCTGACAACATTAACCGACAAGCTTTCCGCGTTACAAAAAAGTGTTGATAAGGCGCTCATCGGTGTGCCCGCATTGACGACGGATGCCCGAAAAACCCTAGTGAATATTGATACGCTGGCTAATGATTTACAGGGCTTAACCCGAGAAGTACAAAATCTCAGCGTAAAAGCGGGAGGTCTTGTCGATACAGGGAAAACCACCGGCGATGCTTTGACACAGTCGACGTTGCCGAAAGTTAACAGGCTGTTGACTGAGTTGCAGTCGACAGCGCAACAGGTAAAAAGAGTCGCCACAATGCTGGAAAATAATCCGCAGGAATTGTTGCTGGGGCCAAGTCAACGAGATGCAGGGCCAGGCGAGCCTGACTATAAGGAACAGCAATGAGATACTTATTAATCGGTTGGTTAGTATTTTTCACTGTAGCCTGCAGTGATGCAGCCAAGCCGCCTGAACTGCATGATTTCGGTTTACTGGCGACAGGTTCGACGGTTCCGTCTATCCAATCAAACCCGGGTAAATCATCGATTAACGTCAATGCGCCGACCTGGCTTTGGGATAATCGTATCCGTTATCGATTGCTTTTTGCCGAGCCGTCCCAAGTCAGGTTCTACGGTTTGGATCGCTGGATTGCTTCACCGCCTGAATTACTTGAGCAGTTGTTGAATTTCAGCTGTAAAGCTCAGGGTTATGCATTGATAATTCGCCTGCAGGATTTTGAACAGCAATTTGATGCGCCTGATCGGGCTCATGTGATAATGCGTTACTCTGTGGAAGCTTATTCCGCCGGCGGCAAGAAGATCGGCGCGCAGGAATTTTATCTGCAAAAATCCACTAAAACGCCTGATGCTGCAGGTGCAATAGCCGGATTTACTGATTTGGCGCATCAGGCTTCTGAAAAAATTCAGGCTTGGCTTGCAGGAATATCGGATCGACGGGCTTAACTTATTCGGTAGGCGCCCCAAGTAGGCAAATTGGGGGTTGGGCGCAATGAAACGGAAAACCGAGTTAGCGCCTTCCATGACGCGCTATGGGCTAAGCTCTTTGAAGCCCATAAATTTCATAGTTTCAATTATCTCTTCGCTGACGTTTTTCCGTGCCGGGCCAATGCCGCGGTTGCCGAACCAAGTCAACGATACGGCGGGCAATAC
>JALNYY010000220.1 GCA_023229605.1 Methylobacter sp. | reverse complement strand
AGCCCTGCATTTTTAACCGCGGCGGTTTTAATGCAGCCACATGGGCAATGATGCTGCCGTTAATAAAAGGCACATCATGTTTGAACACCAGCGCGTAATCCTGTTGCGTTTGCCACGCTGTTGGCAACCGGGTTTTCAACACATCCTGCTGCGTCGAAGCGATAAGCTCTCCCGCGGCGTTGAACACATATAAATCGCCTTGTAGCTGATAATATTGTTTAAGGTTTTTGAGCTCGGTGGTGATGCGCTTATCCAAATCATCCACCACCACATCCAGCATGACTGACGAGGCCCGCCACGACAGTACATTGGTGCGTTCAAACAACAATACATTGCTGATTTCAGCGGCTTTATGGTCGGCAATTTCGGTAAGATTACGCTCAATCTGCTGATTGATTTTTTCGCCGAATTGGTAGAACACCACCGCGCTCAATGTGGTGGTGACCAATAACACGATAAAACTGAAAAACAGCGTTAAACGGACGGAGAGAGAGAAATGCGACACGGTTACTTACCTGAAAATTGTTGCAGGATTTTGATTTGCGGACTTTGCGGCTTGGTTTCCACATAACCGATCGCACCCTTGATCCGTTCCACAAACAAAATAACGGCTTGCTCGGAATTTTGGGTTACCGGAGGCGTCTCGCCTTTAAACAGCATTTTATCCCAATAACTGCCCAATTTCTCCGGCGTGCTGTCGAAAATTTCCGCGGTAAACCGGGTGCGGGCTTCGGCTTGCGCGGGCAGGTTAATCGGCATAATGTCTTCGCCGTTCTCCCAATGTTTTTTCTTAAGCAAATAAATCGCCGCAATATCGCTTTTGTCCAATTGTGCGGCAGGCAAGTCTTTATTGGCAATGATGTATAAATCCGCCCTCGCGATTGGAAGCGGCATTAAGACGGCGGTAAGTGCTAAAACAATTAATCGTTTCATCAGAATAACACCGCAATCGAACTGTAAAGCCCGGTTTGATTTTGATAAATACTCCCTTGAGTTTGCTGCCATTCAAGCTTGAACGATAAGCGCGGTACGGGACGGTATACAATGCCGCCCAGCGCGGTGTCCGTAGCGGCCAGTTTATTGGCGAATTCAAAATGTTCGTAGCGGCCGATCAGGTTGAAATGTTCGACCAGCGGCACAGCCATTTGCACATAACCGCCCCAGTCATGGTTGCGATAATGGAGTTGGTCGGTGTCTACCTGCGTGAACAGTAATTCGCTTTCCAGCTCGAACCACTTGTGTTGCCAATTACCGTCCGCACTAATCGAATTGCGGACTTCATTGCTGTGTTCAACATTGGCATGTTGAAAAGAAACGCCGAAATAATAATCCAGGTCTTCATGGGCAATCCAGCGCGCGCCTGCGACGGATTGATAACGGCGTTCCTGGACGCTTAGCGCCTTAGGACTGAATTCTTCGACCGGTTGCCAGTAAACTTCGAGCGCGTGACCGGTTAACGCATCGAAATCGTGGCGCACGTTAATGCCGGTAATGTAGTTGGCGCGGGAATAGGTTGATGTGACCGGGCGATTCGTCGTCCATACCAACGGCGCGGCGTGGATGATATTCCAGTGATTGATCGGCGCTAAAAATTTACCGGCGCGGAAAGTGTCGTTTTCGGTAACTTGAATATCATTATACAGCCGTTCAACGACCAGTTGCGCGCCATTGAATTGGGCGCCGTCGCTCTCTTTCCAAAGCGGCATGTTGTAGGCTTCGGCTTCTAAAAAGGGATTGAGCCAGCGATTGAATTTGCCGGAAACAAACAAACTTAAATCGTCCAGGTCGACGGCAGTGGGGCCGCGATTAGGCGAACTGGTGGTCAGGTTGGCATAACCCGAAACCCTGATGTCATCCAGCCATGATGAGGCTTCGTCGGCATATAACGGCGGCGTGAAGCAAATCATCGTCAAGCTGAATGCACCGGCCAGCGCATGACGGTTAGGCTTTAGAAAGCGTGACATAATGTTGAATTAAACTCAGGAGAAAAATTGTATGGCAGCATTATACTCATCGTTGGCGCAAAATTAACTATAGCTTGAATTGTGCGGCAAAGTATTGCGTTTATGAGTTGAATTTAAGTTCTGTTTCGTACCTTGTGCGGTCAGCTAAGCGGGTTATTTCATGCAATGCAAAAAAGGAGGTGCTGGAACAGGGTTATGGACACAAATCTGAATCTGCGATTTAACCTAGAAAAATCAGTTGAGCATTTCAAATGGGTGGGTGGAAATCGCTCATGCTTCGACTGGGCTCAGCACGGACGGTTCCCACGCACTTCAACTGATTTTTCTAGGTTAATAAGGCTATATTGATCATGACTTCAGCTTTTTAATATTTATTTAAACCCGTACAATCTGCGCCATCCCTGTTCTATAACTAAAATCAGCAGAATACTTATAGTCATTTCATGAAAGTCCTTATCTACAACGAACTCAACCCCAAAACCATACCCGGTTTTGCCAAGCTGCAAAAATATTTGCTGGACGATGACTTCAAATCGGCGGAAGTTAAAAAAATCGGAGACAATCTGTACCGGGCCAGGCTCAATCAGCGCGACCGCTTGCTGTTTTCGATTTACCGCCATCAAGAGCAAAACTATGCACTGATTCTGGAATTCATCAAAAATCATGCTTACCAGGACTCGCGTTTTTTGCGGCAGGTCAGCACTATCGATGAAGATAAAATTCCCGTCCTGAGCAAACCCGATGAAGACGGCGGAAAAGAGCTGGTATATCTCAATCCCGGCCACAATTCATTTAACCTGCTGGATAAGATCATCTCGTTCGACGACCGACAGCAGTCGATTTTCGACTTGCAGCCGCCGCTGATTGTGATTGGTTCGGCGGGCAGCGGCAAGACGGCGCTGACCTTGGAAAAAATGAAACAGGCGGTAGGCGACGTGCTGTATGTGACCCAGTCGGCTTATCTGGTCAAAAACTCCCGCGATTTGTATTACGCCCACCATTACGACAACCCCGACCAGCAGATCGATTTCTTGTCGTTCCAGGAGTTTTTGGAAAGCATCCGGGTGCCTGCGGGTAAGCCGGTTACCTTCCAGTCTTTCCAGCAGTGGTTTGGCCGTTTTCGCCAAGGCCAACTGAAAGACGCGCATAAACTGTTCGAGGAGTTTCGCGGCGTGATCACCGGGCCTGCCACCGATAAAAGCTGGTTAAGCCGTGAGGATTACCTGAATCTGGGCGTCAAGGAATCGATTTTCTTGAGCGAAGAGCGGGGCGCTGTGTACGACGTTTTTGAAAAATACCTGGGATTTTTGCAGGAACAGCAGCTATACGACAGCAACATCGTCAGCCATCAGTATCTACAGCATGTCCAGCCCTGCTACGATTTCGTCATTGTCGACGAGGTGCAGGATTTAACCAATATCCAGCTGTACCTGATTATCAAGTCGTTGCGTCAGGCGCAGGATTTTATTTTGTGCGGCGATTCCAATCAGATCGTCCACCCCAACTTTTTTTCCTGGTCGAAAGTGAAAAGCCTGTTTTACCGGCAGGAGGACTTGCAAACCTCGGACGAATTGATCCGAATCCTGAATACCAATTACCGCAATTCGCCGCAAGTCACCGACATCGCCAACAAGATTCTGAAAATCAAGAATCAGCGTTTCGGCTCGATAGACAAAGAAAGCCATTATCTGGTCGAAAGCAACGGACACACTCAGGGCGAAGTGCTGTTTTTGCAGGACACCGCCGCCATTCGCCAGGAACTGGACAACAAAACCAAGGCTTCCACGTTGTTTGCGGTCATTGTCATGACGGTCGACCAAAAACCCGCCGCGCAGCAATATTTCAACACCCCGTTGGTATTTACCATCCAGGAAGCCAAGGGACTGGAATATGAAAATATCATCCTCTACAACTTCTTGAGCCAGGAAGAGACCCGCTACCGGGAAATCAGCAAAGGCGTAAGTCAGGCCGATTTGGAACTGGACATTAAATATGCCCGCGCCAAGGATAAAACCGACAAATCGCTGGAGGTCTACAAGTTCTATATCAACGCCCTGTATGTTGCGATAACCAGGGCCGTTAAGAATCTGTACTGGATTGAAAGCAGCCCCAAACAACCCTTGTTGGATTTGCTGGGCCTGCGCGACGCCAAGGACAGTCTGCAACTAGCCAGTCAAAACTCCAGTCTGGATGCCTGGCGTCAGGAGGCGCACAAGCTGGAACTGCAAGGCAAGCAGGAACAGGCCGAGCGCATCCGCAACGAAATCCTCAAACAAAAAACGCCGGACTGGCAGGTCATCATCGAGGCAACGCTTGCCGATTTGAAGCATAAGGCTTTTGAAAGCAACGATAAAAACGCTAAGATGATGTTGTTCGAGTACGGTCTGGTCTATGAAGACCGCGACATTATTAACAATCTGCTGAAAGCCGAATTCAAAGCCGCCAGGCAGCCGGACAAAGGCTTGCAGTTGCTGCAACAAAAGCATTACAGCGCCTACAACTTTAAAAAG
>JALNYY010000219.1 GCA_023229605.1 Methylobacter sp. | reverse complement strand
AAAACACCGGTTACGCTGGTTCCCAAACTCCAGCTTGGGAACCCAGATGAAGCTCTCGGCAACCGCTCCTGCGTTGCTCTACCTCCTGCAGCCATGCACGTCGCAGCTTTGCCAAACTGGAAGCTGGAGCCCTTCGACAAGCTCATGACAGGCTTCCCCCACTGAATTCCCAAACTGGAGCTTGGGAACCAGCACTCAAAATCCTTATCGGCATAACTCAACCAGCGTATCCAATCTGGACCGCGCATTCTTAACGTAAGGGTTATTTTCATCCCAGGCATAACCGGCCAGTATCGAACTGATCATCGCCTTGACTTCGGGTTGCTGTCTGGCGTGGAAGATCACTTCCTGGAAACGGCCGTCATACCACGCATCGACAAACACCCGGAAGGTATTGACGCCGCGCTGCAAGGGCTTGGCATAGTCCCGCTGCCAGTCGACCGCTTCATTGTTAAACTGCCTGGCCAACACATCCGCAGCCAGACTGGCCGATTTCATCGCAATAGTAACGCCGGATGAGAACACCGGGTCCAGGAACTCGCCGGCATTGCCGAGCAACGCATAGCCTTTGCCATACAGGCTTTTTACATTGGCGGAATAACCGACGATGGTGTTGATTTTTTCATCGAACACGGCGTTTTGAAGCAATGCGGCCAGGCTGGAGTCTTGATTGATGATGTCCTTCAAGGCCTGGTCGTTATTGTCCCAACCTTGAAGAAATTCCGGTTCCGCGACCACGCCGACGCTGCTGCGCCCGTTGCTGAACGGGATCAGCCAATACCAGACATCCTGATGCCCGGGATGCACCGTAATCCTGATTTTATTCCTGTCGAACTGCCCTTCCCCGATCCGGTCTTCAATATGGCCGAACAAGGCTTGCCTGACCGGAAACCCGGACGGCGATTCCAAATCCAACAGTTTTGGCAGGATACGCCCGAAACCGCTGGCATCCAGCACAAAGTCGGCGCTATAGGTCATCACTTCGCCCTGCTGATTGCGCACAGTCAGCTCCGGCCGGTCGACGGAAAAATCGGCCGCCGTCACTTCCATTTGCCACTGTATGTCAACGCCCATGCGCACCGCTTCATCGGCCAGCAGCTTGTCGAACCGGCCGCGCTGCACCTGAAACGTGGTGCCCATGCCGGGACTGAATTTGTCTTCAAAGGAAAACTCGGTTTGCAGGTCCCGGCATACGAAAGACGCGCCGTTTTTATACTGGAACCCGGCGTCGACTAGCGCGTCCAGCATCCCCGCCTGCTTGATGAATTCCATGCATTGCGGCAGCAGGCTTTCGCCGATGCTGAAGCGCGGAAACAGCTGGCGTTCCAGAATGGTCACCTGGAAGCCCTGGTTTTGCAGCAATGCACCGGCGATACTTCCCGAGGGCCCTGCGCCGATGATGATAATTTCGCCTTTGTTATTCTTATTGTTTGTCATGGTGATTTGTCTGTATTCAAGTGTTAAAAAATAGAACACTGATGACACGGATTAAACGGATAAACACTGATTAAAAAATGCAAAACAAATTGGGCTCCGGCTTTTAAAAATCCGTTTAAATCCGTTTAAATCCGTCTAATCCGTGCAATCCGCGTTCTATTACAAATTCATATCTTATCCTTAAGGCCAATCAATGGCGCGCACAGCAGCGCCGTTACAATACCGGCAGTTACCGTAAACCCGAAAGCATGCACGATTTCGGTGGAACTTATCGCCAGCAAGCCGAACGCCAGCAAGGTCGTTAATGCCGAAAGCGTAACTCCCAGCGAGGTGCTGGCCCGCCTGTCGCCCGCCATAAAAAAGAACAGCCCGTAATCGACGCCGATGCCCAACACCAGCAATAGCGCAAACAGGTTGAACAGGCTGAACAGCTGATCGAACCAGCCCAGCATCGCTAACGAAACCGCCAACGCAACAACAGGCACCGACATGATGGTCGCGCCGTTGCGCCAACCGAACTTAAAACCCAAACCCAGCGAGGCCAAGCAAAATGCAATCGCCAGCAAGCCGCTGGCCCTGATTCTATATCGCGCAAACAATGACGATACCGACTCGACCTGGTCCACCCAGACTACGCCCGGCAAATCCTGCAGCGCCGCCAATGCGCTTATATCATCGATGCCGATTAACGCAACCGTGCTTTGGCAACGACCGGAATCGCAGCCCAGCCACAACTGCTGTTTGGTTTCATCGGCATTGGCCAGCCATTCGGGCAAAGTCAACATATTGCGCCCCGCTTCGGCAAACTGCTTATATTCGGCCCGCACCGCCGCCCGGTCAAAGCCCAGATCGGTCATGTAGCGTTCGAGCAAGCCTGAGTCGTACAGCGTCTGCTTTAACAGCCGGTAATTTTGTTGCTGCCGGTCTGCATCGGGCCAATAGTTGCTCAATCCTTCATAAGCAGTCAGCGCTTTTTGCCGTTTTAACGCATCCAGATGCTTAAGCAGTCCTTGCTCGTTTTGATGCCAGTCGGACTGATCCCTCCCCGACACCAGAAAAAACCGGTTGTCAGAACTCATCGGAAATAAAGACCGGATTTTATCGGCTGTGCGGATTAACTCGGCCGGCGGCGATTGCAGCAAACGCACATCATCCTGCGGCGACAGCATCCAGAGGCCGCTCGCGACAAAAACCGTCAGCATCAATCCCAACCGACGCCGGTTTTTGCTTACCCAAAGCGGCCAGTGCTGCTCCCAATAGGTTGTCAGTTTAAGTATGCCCGGCTGATGATCGAAGGTGAATCCGGTTAACAGCAACGGAAACAGCAATACCACCGTCAGCCAGGCGACCAGCAAACCCATCGCAGAAAACAGCGCCACTTCCTGCAAGCCCGGAAACGGCGAAAAACCCAAGCCCGCATAGCTTAACAGGTTGCTTAACAACCCTAAAGAAAGCCCCGGCAGAATAAACTTTAGGCCTTTTCGGGGATTCCAGTCCTTCTCGCCGAAACTGTCGCACAAAAAATGTTGCGCATAGTCGTCGGCAACGCCGATCAAGCTGGCGCCGAAAACCAAAGTCAGGATATGTATCCTGCCGAAAAACAATACGCAGATAACCAGCGCCGCCAACAGGCCGCTGCCGATTGCAAGGCTCGATAACAGCAAAGGCCTGACGCTTCGGAAAGTCGCCCACAGCAACACGATAATGCCGAGACTGGAGCCTATGCCGACCGTGGAAATCTCCTGTTTGGCCGACTCGGCGCCATGCGCGGTAAACAAGGCCATGCCGGAAACCAGCAATTCGCCGCCGACCGTTTTGACTTGCCCGGTTGCGCTGTTAACCAGCCTAGACAAGGTTTCCAACTTATCCAGCTGCAACCTGTCATCCTGCAACTCGGTCAATAACAAGGCCCAAAACCGCTGCCGGTCGGACAACACGACAATGCCTTGCTCCAAATTCAACTTGATCGGGTTTTGCGCACTGAAATAACGGCTGAATATCAGCGACGGATCGCGCTCCAGGTCGGCCGCCTGCATCTGCCCGATGGGGCTGCTCAGTATCTCCAGATTTTGCCTGATCAGCGCCTCAGGATTAGTCGCCAATAGGGCTTGGGTCTGCGCATCCAACAGCTGATAACGGTAAGGAAAAAGCTGTTGATACTGCTTGATGTATTGCTGCTGGGGAAACTCCAGCACCACCTTGTTAAACAGCCGGCTTTGTTCCAGTTGCTGTTTAAGCTTTTGCGCATGACCGATGGCTTCCCCGGATGTCGCCGCGCCCGCCAGCCAGATCATTTTCCGGTTCGACAGCTCATTATGTTGCCGGGTGGCTTTGGCGATTTCCGGCTGCTGCTCGTTGCTTGGCAATAACGCTAAAAAACCGGTCTCCAGCCAGTCTTTGGTCAAGGCCTGGACGCCGAGCATGCAGATGACCAGCATTCCGGCCAGCCAAAGCCCTGCGGTCAACTTAGGGTGATAAACGTTCAAAATCGGCTTCCTGTTCAGGGCTTAGCTGTTCCGGGTGCGTGATGTTGTCAAAAGTAATACGGGTGACATTACCGCCGGTTTCGCGTATCTCCAGATCACGCAGCTCGGTGTCGCCGGACAGCAGCATCGTACTGATAATTTTTTTCAGCATCTCGTCCTTGGGCGTTAACTCCAGCTGCCATGAAGTTTTTCGATCGGTTCCGGCGATGTTAAAGCCATCGGTCAACGCCGCCAAGTCGCCGCCCAGTATGGCCTTGAAAACCTTGCCGAAAGCCGCAGGTACCGCTTGCTCGCCCTGCCCGGTCAGCAGCTTCGACTCGTTGACCAGCAGTAATGAAGCAACCGGCGTCAGGGTTTTCCAGATAACGCCCTTGCTTTGGTCGTAGGTAAACGTGCCGGTGGAAATTAACGGTTTGTGCAAAACCTTCAAGTGCTTTTGCTGATGAAAGTCGCCCTGGGTGATCGGCGTTTTTGCCAAGCGTGCGGCGATCTCGGTCAGCACCGCTTCGCCCGCGACGGCTTGGCCGAATGCCAGTAAATACAGCAACAGCGC
>JALNYY010000050.1 GCA_023229605.1 Methylobacter sp. | reverse complement strand
TTGCCGCCGTCACCATTAATGGCATGGCATTTTATGCAATGTTGCCGAAAGGCCAAAAACCCCTTTTTAACAGATTCCTGGCTGGCGGCGGGCGGCGTTGATTGCGGGTATTCCCGCTCGAATGAGGTTAATTCAATGCTCGTTAATTGCCACGGCCAACTGAGCCAAGGTTCATTTTTGGCGGCGATGTCTTGGATATTTTCCCACACCAAAAAAAATGGCCCCGGATCGACGGTCTCCCCATTGTTTCTAAGCAACTGCGAAAATCCGTGTTGACCGTTTTCGCCTATGGCGATTATCCCGTTGTGTTTGAGGATGACGCTAATGGGGATGATAGGCCGGTATCCGTCCGATGCCGTAAATTTAATCGCGTCGCGGTTTTTCCAATCTGAATTGAAAACGGCGTCCAACAGGGGAATTAACGAAACGCCTTGATAAGATTTGATTGTCGAATCGGTCGGATTGTTTACGGTTAACATCTTTATTCCACCGGTTCGAACCAGTTCATCGGTCTCCATCATCTTGACGAAATGGCCATTGTCAACGAATGTTAGTGAAGAGGAATAACATGAAAACCCGATGAAATAGAGCAGCAGAGCGCAGAGTAGGGAAAGCGTTTGGCGGGTACGATAATTATCTGACATGGTTTTGGCTCCAAAAAACTATGCTTGTAAAAGAGTTTCCAGCTTTTTCCATTTCCAGCATCGATTTTACCAGTTAAGTTAGAACATATTATTTAAAAACAGTAATGCGCTATACCGTCATTCCGGCACAAATCTGTCCGGAATGGATTTGCGGTCGCCAGCAGTATAGCCTGACGTGCTTTGAAACACTTGGGAGTCTCGAAAAACTTCGCATTTCGACAAGCTCAATGCGAACGGCTCTAGGAAAATCAACATGTTCCGTTCGTGCTGAGCTTGTCGAAGCATGAACGGAACAGGTTTTTCGAGGTGCCCACTTGTTCACAACGATGAGAGCGGAGCGTGGGAAACAGGGCTGCCTGTGTTGTAACCTTCTATACAATAATGTATGCTCAGGCTGCATACAAAGGAGTATAGCCATGCCAAATGCACAAACCAAAGAAGCGGCTTCCGTTTCCATCAACATCCGCGCCAAGGCCAGACAACGCGATCTTATCGACCAAGCCGCAAGTCGCCTTGGTCGCAGCCGCTCAGACTTCATGCTTGAAGCCGCCTGCCGTGAAGCGGAAGACGTGCTGCTCGACCAAGCATTCTTCACCGTTGATGAAGGCACTTTTGCTAAATTTCAGGCACTGCTCGACCAGCCATTGCCGCCGACTGACAAACTACGCCGGTTGCTCAAGACCAAAGCGCCTTGGGAGAAATGAGTGCGCTTGATTTAACACCGCCCGCGCCGATCACGGCTGATCAAGAGCTTACGGGTTTCGACAGCGGCGAACCATCCCTAAACAAATGGCTTAAAAAACGCGCGTTCAAGAATCATGCCTCCAGCGCTTCCCGCTGTTTCGTGTTGTGTGCCGGTGCAAATGTTATAGGTTACTACAGCCTGTCGGCCGGAGCGATCAGCCACGAGGCCGCACCCAAGACGATGCCGCACAACATGCCCAACCCGTTGCCGGTTCTGCTGCTGGGTCGGCTCGCCGTCGATAAGCGCTACCACAATCAGGGAATCGGGCAGGCACTGCTGCGCGATGCGATGCTACGGGCAGTCAACGTCGCCGGTGATGCCGGTGTGTTTGCCTTATTGGTTCATGCGCTTTCCGACCAAGCCAAGCAGTTTTACCTTTCGCGCGGTTTCGTGGAGTCGCCTTTGCAACCGATGACTCTGTTCATGACGATAGAAACAATTCGGTCAATTTTGGACGAAGCTGATTGATAGCAAGGTAAATGTCGTACTTGTGGTGAATTCAGGTATATGTATAAGGAAAATTCAGAGTTTATTGCCTAGAGTGTGGCAATCAAGGATGATTACTAAATTTATTGTTAGACCACAATCAAAACCCACATAGGGGGACCCCATGCTTACTGATGACGAATTAAACGTACTTCGCCCGAGCTTATTCGCTGGACATTACAACTTGCTACTCGGTAGCGGGATCTCGCTCGACAGCATTGACCGTGATGGGAAGCAGTTAAAAAGTGTGTCTGATCTGACTGTAGACCTATGTAATATCAAGGGAGTGCCTACATCAACTTCCTTATCGCGTGTTAGCAATTTGCTCGAAAAAAATGAGATTGAAAAATTCATCACTATTCCATACTCCTCCTGTAAGGCGGGTGAAACTGTAAAACGCTTAACATCTTTTGTATGGAAAACAGTCTTTACGTTAAATGTCGATGATGCTCTTGAAAATGCTTACGAAACAGCTACCCATGCAAAACAAGTGGTTGAACCCCTAAATTACGATACCCTGTATAAGTCTGTATCAAACAAGGAAAGTCTCCATATAGTTCATCTGCACGGTTTTACCCGCGAACCCGATAATGGTTATATTTTCTCAACAAATGATTATGCTCGGACAACACGCGGCATGAACTCTTGGATGCACATACTTTCTGAGTTGATGGCTAGTGAACCATTCATAATTGCAGGTACTACGCTGAACGAATCAGATCTTGACTACTACCTTGCTGGAAGAACCGAAAAATCAGGACGTAACAACAGAGGGCCATCACTTTTTATTGAGCCATACCCCAATAAGATTACAGAGAGTCTTTGTTCTCGTCATGGTTTAGTATTGGTACAGGCTAAGTTTTCTGATTTTTTAGAGTGGCTGATTAAAGAAACTGGAGCTCCACCAACTGTTGGTGAAATTACTATTCCCAGTTTACAAGGAATATTCAAAAGAGCTGTGCAACATAATGAACAAATAGATTTCTTTACCTGTTTTGAGTTGGTTCGTCCATCTACTCGGAATCCTGAAGGCGAAATTTCTCTATTTCACTTTGGACGCCCCGCTCGTTGGACTGATTTAGAATCGTCGCTAGATGTGCCTACTGATAAAGAGCAAGAATTTAGTGCGAAAGCTAGAAATCTGGTCTCCAATGTTGGGTTTAGCATAAAAATGCTCTGTGTGATTTCTGACGCTGGAAGCGGAAAGACGACGCAAATTCGGCGTGCTGCGTATAATTTGGCAAAAGAAGGTTACCTTGTCTTTAATTTAAATGCTAACGCTGTAATTAACCCAAATAATGTAGTGGAGGTGCTTTCTGCTATGGGGCGTCCCGTAGTTTTGGTCATTGATGGAATAGCCGATCATGCTCCTGCACTTCGTACCGTTATGACAACACTCAAAGTGGGTAAACCTCTGGTGATTCTTGCGGCGGACCGCGACTATCGCCGCGATCATATTGATCGAATTCTCGGTGATCTAGATATAGAATTCTTGGGCGTTTCTCAATGGCGTATAGAAGCGTACGAACAGTTACTTGAGCGTCTGCGAAAGGCAGGTCTTTTAGGAGATGCTCAAGCAGTTCACCATCCTAAGGTATTTGCTTCACGTCTAGTTGGGAATTCTGTTGCGATTGCTACATGTAGAGCTCTTAACAATTTTCGTCCACTCGAAACAATTATTAAATCTTTGTGGCATGACGCATCGGAAACCGCCAAGAGGAGTTTTACTCTTACTGCTATTAGTGAACATTGTTACTCAGGTGGGCTATTTTATCCTATTTTAGAAGCGGCATATCCAAATCCTACACTGGCTGAACAAATACAACTTCACTGCCCACTTCCATTGACATATACCGAAGACGGTGACTTCGTGCTTCCATTACATCCAGTTATTGCTAATAACCTTCTCCACATATTGTCAAAAGAGAAACCAGAAATATTGCTGGAAATGTTCTGTGCACTCGCAAAAGCATTGTCGCCATACGTTAACCGAAGAACATCAATCGAGCGAACCCCCGAAGCAAGGTTAGCAGCTCGACTTTTTAATGCTGAGGACGTTGCTCGCCCGCTATTAGGCGAACATGCTGACGCTTTCTACATCAATACAAAAGAATCTTGGCAGTGGAACTCACGTTACTGGGAGCAGCGTGCATTATTTACTCAAGCAACTGATATTGATGCCGCTATTCAATTTGCTCGCCACGCCGTAGCAATTGAATCTCATCCGTTCCCGTGGACAACTCTAGCCTCGCTGTTGGCAAAGAAGATGGAGACAACTTCAGTTGGAATTAATACCCTGTTTGAAGAAATCTATGCCCTCTTGACTCAAGTATTCCGTGGAGAATCAGAGAGGTCTTGGCGTCCCACGCCCCACCCTTACTCAGCACTCTTTCATGCTGTCAATGTATTTCTTGATAAAGGCGAAAAGTTAGCACCTCGAAAAAAAGACTGGGTGGTTGAAAGAATTCATTACTGCGCACATATGTTTGGACGCGATAATAAATTGAATTTGATAGGTGAACAAATCATTGAGAAGATTGCTCAGCAGAACTAAATTAGCTCGGTAGGATGCGCTTCCTTGCGTCGGCAGCATCCTACGCAAGTTGTTGCCCGCTTTGGAATGCTCCTTTCATTTGATTTAAACATCCGGTTGTTTCTAGTATATGATAGTTGCGACAGTAGCAACCGTTGGAGATGAATCTATGTCTATCACTATAGGCGTTAAGCTCGATGAAGAAATACGCGACCGCCTCAAGTCCTTAGGCACGGCTAGGCAGCGTTCTACGCATTGGTTGATGCGTGAGGCGATCCGTGAATACCTTGAAAGGGAGGAAGTCATAGAAACACGAAACCGCGAAGCCGATGAGGCTTGGGCGGACTACAAGCGTAGCGGGAAATTTGTAAGCCATGACGCCATGGCTTCATGGCTCGACACTTGGGGGACTGATCAAGAGAGCCATGCGCCAGAGACTGAACGTTGATGCTGAAATGGTCTGAAACCGCCTTGGCGGATTTGCAAAGACTGCGCCGGTTTATCGAACCCCACAACCCGGAAGCCGCCCGCCGTGCCGCTGAAGCTTTGAAGAAAGGTGCGGCGATTCTTATCGATCATCCCGGCCTTGGTCGACGACTTGATGGCCGACATGACCGCGAGATTGCCATTCCTTTTGGAAAGCGAGGATATGTCATGCGCTATCGGCTTGATGATGACGATATTGTGATCCTAAAGATTTGGCATACGTTGGAAGATAGAAATCAAGATTCCTGATGACCTTGTTTTTTCTAGCCTGTAGATACGCTGAACAAAGTAAAGCGCCTCAATACCTACAGCCTTAGAGTAACTGATGTTGATCTATCAGAATTGTTATAGGAATAACCAATGATTCCAGGTGAGTTTCTGTTGTACGAAACCGAAGACGGCAAAACCCGAGTCGAATGTCGGTTCGTAGAAGACACGCTGTGGTTGACGCAAGCGCTGATGGAGGAATTGTTTCAGAAGGATGTTCGAACCATTAACGAGCACTTGCAAAACATTTACGAAGAAGGCGAACTGGAGCCGGGGGCAACTATCCGGAAATTCCGGATAGTTCGCCAAGAGGACTCACGGCAGGTCAATCAATCTATCCAAGAAACAAGCCGACGCTCATGCCGAAGCCGAATAGGCGAAATTCGCTGCCCAGCGCCGGGCACTATTGGAGTCTGAAGGTGAGGCATACAATATGAAAATGTTGGAGGCTGCCGCTAAGGCTCTGCCGGAGCAACATAAGAAGTAGATAATTGCTGATGAATTTTAATGCCAGTCGGAAATTGAGAATAAATAAGAAGATTCAAGCGGCAAATCGACTATGCAAGCACGAGGCCTGAGAGGCAAATCTTATTAGGCTGGTAGATGCGGCTAAAGATACAATAAGGCAAATATAGTGTTCGCACATCATTGTCGGTTATTAAATCTCCTCACCCTAACCCTCTCCAGCAGGAGAGGGAACGAAGATAGCGACAATAATGTTCGATGGATATAAAGATAACCACCATTTCAATAAATCATTCACTCGACAATTATGCTGAATTTTCCACAAATTGATCCCATCGCTTTAAGTTTAGGCCCGGTAAAGATTCATTGGTACGGCCTGATGTACCTGCTCGGTTTTGCCGCCGTATGGTTTTTAGGGCAAAAACGGGCGGCCCAACCCTGGTCGCCGATCAAACCGGAGGCCATAGAGGATTTGGTTACCTACGGCGCGTTCGGCGTCATCCTGGGCGGCAGAATCGGTTATATCCTGTTCTATAATTTTGCCGGTTTCCTGGATAACCCGCTGGTGCTGATTAAAATATGGCAAGGCGGGATGTCCTTTCATGGCGGCATGATGGGGGTTTTTATCGCGATGTGGCTGTTCGCTAAAAAGCAGCAATGCAGCATGCTGCAATTGACCGATATTATTGCGCCGCTGGCGCCTATCGGTTTGGGTGCCGGCCGTCTCGGAAACTTTATCAATTCCGAATTATGGGGCAGACCCACCGATGTGCCCTGGGCCATGGTATTTCCTACCGGCGGCCCTCTCGCCCGCCATCCTTCGCAATTGTACGAAGCTTTTTTGGAGGGTGTTGTGTTGTTTGCAATACTCTGGGTGTATTCAAGCAAACCGAGACCGGTTATGGCCACTACCGGCTTGGCGTTGTTTTGTTACGGCTGTTTCAGGTTTTTTGTCGAATTTTTCAGGATGCCGGATGTGCAGTTAGGGTATTTGGCTTTGGACTGGGTGACGATGGGCCAGATATTGTCTGCGCCGATGATCCTGATCGGCGCCGGGTTATTTTATTTTGCGCATAAAAAAATAAAAACCGCATGAAGCCGTATCTCCAATTACTGGATAAGATTCTTCAAGAAGGCAATTCAAAAGGCGACAGAACCGGCAGCGGCACTTTGTCCATTTTCGGACACCAAATGCGCTTTCCGCTGGCGGAAGGCTTTCCACTGGTTACAACCAAGAAAATACATTTAAAATCAATAATCTATGAGTTGCTTTGGTTTTTAAAAGGCGGCACTAACCTGAGCTTTCTGCATCAGCACAACGTCAAGATCTGGAATGAATGGGCGGATCAAAACGGCGAGTTAGGCCCCGTGTACGGCCATCAATGGCGTTCATGGCCGACGCCCGACGGCCGGCATATCGACCAGATTCAGCAGGTCATCGACCAACTCAAGACAACCCCGAACAGCCGCCGGATTATCGTCTCCGCCTGGAATATCGCGGATTTGCCGGATGAAAGCATCAGCCCGCAGCAGAATGTCGCGCAGGGCAAAATGGCTCTGGCTCCCTGCCATGCGTTTTTCCAGTTCTATGTGGCCGACGGCAAGCTGTCTTGCCAGCTCTATCAGCGCAGCTGCGACACGTTTTTAGGTTTGCCGTTCAATATAGCCAGTTATGCCTTATTGACGCATATGATCGCCCAGCAGTGCGATTTGGATGTGGGCGATTTTATCTGGACCGGCGGTGACGTACATCTTTACCTGAACCACCGGCAGCAGGCTGACTTGCAATTAACCCGCAAGCCTTATCCGTTGCCGACATTAAAAATAAAGCGCAGGCCGGAATCGATATTCGATTATCAATATGAGGATTTTGAAGTCATCGATTACCAGGCGCATGAACATATCAAGGCGCCGATTTCGGTTTAGCCGTGTTTTTAACGGAACATGGATGCCAAAAGTAGGCGCCTCTAGGCGACGCGGATTAGGCCGATTTTATTTTTGAACTTGTTATCCGTGTTCTATTTTTGTAATTTTCGAATGATTACTTTTTAAGCAAACTATCCACCACACATGAATATACAATACAAAGCGCACCCTTGGCACGGCATCAGTCCGGGCGACAATACGCCGATTGTGGTCACAGCCTTCATCGAAATTGTCCCGTCGGATACCGTTAAATATGAAATCGACAAAGAAACCGGATATCTTAAAATCGACCGGCCGCAAAAGTATTCCAACACGATTCCTACGCTTTACGGTTTTATCCCGCAAACCTATTGCGGAGAAAGGGTTGCCGAGTTTGCCGAATTAAAGTCCGGTAAAGAGGTTGCCAAGGGCGACGGCGATCCGCTGGATATTTGCGTTTTGAGCGAACGCAGCGTGACGCACGGCGATATTCTGTTGCAGGCGATACCTATCGGCGGTTTCCGCTTGCTGGATGGGGGCGAGGCCGACGACAAGATTATTGCGGTTATGAGAGGCGATGAGTTTTACCGGCAATGGAATGACGTATCAGACTGCCCGGAGTCTTATATCAACCGTTTGAAACATTACTTCCTGACCTATAAACAGCTGCCGAGCGAGAAAAGCTCCTGCGAAATAACCAATGTTTACGGGCGGGATGAAGCGCATGAAGTGATCAGGCGAGCCATGGACGATTATCAAAGCCGTTTTATTGCTGAGTAAGGTTTTTAAAGTAGGGCAATCGCTTGTGGTTGCTCCTGCTATGCTTTGCCGGCACCTACTGTGTTAAATGTGTTCCCCGGCAATGTCCTCGTTCATAAAATCCATTATTTCCCGCTTATCGTCAAAATTTCCATAAGCCAGCAGCAGTTTTACATAAGCGGCTTCGATCGACATATTCCAGATTATTTTAGCGTCCTGTTCGATTAAGGTTTGAGTGCTTTGGTAGGCATCGGCCGATTGAATAGCCGGAGCCAGGTAAACGGTAGTTCCTTGTTTTTCGCAGCGTTTGATAAATTCGACTAAGGAATGGTTTTCGCCCCACTGCAGTGAGGCGCATGCGGTGCCGGAGTGGTATAAATCATGCAAAACCGCATCGACATTGTCCAGGTTGAAGCGCTTGTAATCCAGTCCGGGGTAGGGCTTTATCATTAAGATGCGCTCGGAAAAGTCGGTTTTTAACGGGATATTTTTGGCTGTAGTTTGTTGTGCAGGCGGGTTCAATAGTGAAAACCGCCGGTTTTCAAATTGCATGTAACTCTTGCCCTGAACACTGAAAAAATCGCCGCTCAGCTGTAATGAACAGGCCAGGCGGGTGCCGTGATGCAGTTGGGTGATTTGTTGCTGGTTTCGATAGGGTACAAAAACACCGGTCCCGATTTTTTGCAGGATAAATTCGACCGCGCAGATGAAGTTTTCCAGCCCGTTGGCTTTGGGATGATCCAGCGGATAATCGCTGGAAACCATCAGTATTGGGATGCTGGACGCATTAAAATAAAAACTCAATGCGCAAGCGGTATACGCCAGGGTGTCAGTGCCGTGGGTAACGATGACGCCGTCATACTGATCGGGCCGGGCGGCTTCCATGGCTTCGATGATGGTTTTCCAGGCGCGGGGCGCAAGGTTCTCGCTTAATATCTGTAAGGGTTGCAGGGTATCAAAATGGATTTGCCGGTGGTTTTCGCAATGCTGTTGAAACAGCTGAAGCAATTTGAACGATGTGCTGCCGGATGTATCGATAGTGCCGTCAGTTGCAACAGAGCCGATAGTGCCGCCGGTAAATACAACCAGTATATTTTTCATAGTATGATGCTGGGGTAAAATTAATTCCTAAAAGAATACTGCATTAAAATGAAAATATCACTTATCGTCGCGATGGCGAGCAACCGGGCCATCGGCCTGAATAACCAGATGCCCTGGCATTTATCCGCCGACCTTAAAAAATTCAAAAAAATAACCATGGGGGCGCCCATTTTGATGGGCAGGAAAACCTACGAGTCGATAGGCAGGCCGCTGCCGGGGCGTACCAATATCATCATCAGCAGGAATCCGTCATACAGCCAACCGGGCTGCCTGGTTTTTAACGATATAGCCAAGGCGCTGGCAAGTTGCGGTGATGCGGAAGAAGTTTTTGTTATCGGCGGCTCGGATTTTTATCAGGCGATGCTGCCGGTTGCCGATACGCTCTATCTGACGCAAATACACCGGGAATTTCCCGGCGATACCTTTTTCCCCGAGATCGATGCGGATCAGTGGACTGAGGTGGAGCGGGAAGATATTCAGGATGATCCCGATGTCGAATTCAGCTACAGTTTTTTGAAGCTGGAAAAACGAAAACAGTAGGAGTCCAAAGCTTGCTTTGGATGTTTCATTCCAAAGCAAGCTTTGGACTCCAGCACGGATGGCACAGATAAGACGGATTTAAACGGATTTTTAACAAGCGCCGAGACCAAGTTGGTGTATGCCTCATAAAGTGTTTTAGCCAATATACCGGTAATACCTTTATAAAGAATCTCTTTTTTATCCGTGCTTATCAGTTAAATCAGCGTCATCCGTGTTCCATTGGATAGCGTTTAAGTTAACCCGCCACAGCCAGATTGTTTTTGCGGGGTTTTTTAGCCTCGGGACAATCGATGCTGAAACGCTGTACCTGCTCTCCGAGTTTTAATGCGGTCAGCTGGCCGCCCCACAGACAGCCGGTATCGATTGCATAACAATTCGGCCCTTCGTAATAGCCCAAAGAGGACCAGTGGCCGAAGATAATGCGCATGTCTGCATTTTTACGCTTGGGCGCGTCAAACCACGGAACAAGGCCTTTGGGTTGGGAGCCTAAAGGCCCGCTATGAATAAAATCCAGCCGGCCGTTAATATCACAGTAACGCATGCGGGTAAAGCAGTTGATGATGAAACGCAGCCTCGCGACACCTTTCAGGCTGGATGACCAGAGATTGGGCTTGTTGCCGTACATTTGTTTCAAAAACACCTGATAATCGGGATTTTGTAAGGCCTGTTCAGCCAACAAGGCCATTTTCTGGGTCTTTTTAAAATCCCATTGCGGAGGAAGACCCGCGTGGACCAGGCAGAAATCCCCGTTAAAATGAAACAGCGGCCTATGCCTTAGCCAATCGATTAACTCATCCCTATCCGGCGCTTCAAGCACCTGCAACAGCGAGTCTTTTTTATTGGCTATTTTGGGCGCGCAGGACGCAGCCAATAGATGCAGGTCGTGGTTGCCCAGCACCGTGATTGCAGAATCCCCCAGCGATTTGACAAAGCGCAGGGTTTCTAAGGATTTGGGGCCGCGGTTGACCAGATCGCCGGCAAACCACAGTTGGTCCGAATGTTCATTAAAGGAAATAGCATCCAGGAGTCTTAACAATTCATCAAAACAGCCTTGAATATCGCCGATAGCATAAATAGACATCTCTAATGCAGGGTTCTTGGGATTGATAAGGTAAATCTGGGAACGTCTGCTCGGAAATGGTCGCCGTCATCGGAATGCATTGTATAGTCGCCCTGCATCGTGCCGACAGGTGTCGCTATCATTGCGCCGCTGGTGTAACGGAAAGACTCGCCGGGTTTAAGATACGGGTGTTCGCCGATGACGCCATCGCCCCTGACTTCCTGGACCTTGCCATTTGAATCGGTAATCAGCCAATGGCGCTGGAGCAGCTTCGCCGGTATTTCGCCGGCGTTGGTGATAGTGATGGTGTAGGCGAAGACATAGCGATCCTCTTCCGGAGAAGATTGCGCTTCTATGAAATGAGGTGTGGCTTCAACTATTATTTTGTTTTTTGCGTTCATTATTGGATCATATAGATTATATGTTGATTATTTCATCGTAACTTTTCATTAAACGCAAGTAACTATTCAGTATGAAATACAAAGACTGCTTTTTAATCCTGTTGTTTGCCTTGTCCCCGGCGATTCATGCAGAAGACGCCAAAGATTTATTTGCGGCGGCGATGATGGGCAAGCTTGAAAGAACAGAGGCTCTGCTGGCGCAAGGGATAGACGTTAACAGCAAAACCGCCAGCGGCCGCACCGCGCTGATGGCCGCAAGTTTTAGCGGCAATGTGCTGATTGTTAAAACCCTGTTGGCGTATGGGGCCGATGTTAGCCTGGCCGACAATTCAGGGACGACAGCGTTAATGGACGCATCGGTTTTCGGCGATGAAGACATTGTAAATTTACTGATCGCAGCAGGCGCCGACGTTAATGCGCTGGATAAACAAAATGTGACTGTCCTGGGCAGGGCAAAAAAAACCGGCCATGAAAAAGTCATTAAAATCCTGGAAAAAGCCGGGGCGAAAGAAGAGGCGGAAGTACCGATAGAAGAAGCGACGGCGAAAGACGGCGCAGCAGCCAAAGATGGTGCAGGCGGCAAGCCGGCGGATAATCCGGGAGCCAAACCGCCGGCTAAAAAATAAAGTTAATGACAGTTACAAACCGGTAAGGATAAAACATTGCATATTCACATCTTAGGCATTTGCGGGACATTTATGGGCGGACTCGCCGTGATTGCACGGCAGCTGGGGCATCAGGTCAGCGGTTCCGATCAAAATGTTTATCCGCCGATGAGCGTCCAGCTGGAACAGCAAGGCATAACATTGATGGAAGGCTACCGGGCGGAAAACCTGGCTGCTAAACCGGACTTGGTGATCATAGGCAACGCCTTGTCGCGAGGCAACCCGGAAGTCGAAGCGGTGCTTAACAGGGGGCTGCGATATGTATCCGGCCCGCAATGGCTGGCGGAGCATGTGTTGCAGGACAAATGGGTGCTGGGCGTTGCCGGAACACACGGCAAAACCACCACGACCGGCATGTTGAGCTGGATATTGGAGCATCAGGGTTTTAAGCCGGGTTTTTTAATCGGCGGCATCCCGCTGAATTTCGGCATTTCGGCTCGGCTCGGCGAGTCCGATTTTTTCGTGATCGAAGCCGACGAATACGATTCCGCGTTTTTCGACAAGCGCTCGAAGTTTGTCCACTACCGGCCCCGCACCGCCATCCTGAATAACCTGGAATACGACCATGCCGATATTTTCCCCGACCTGGATGCGATCAAAAAACAATTCCACCACTTGGTCAGGACGGTGCCCGGCGAGGGTCTGATTATCAGTCCCGAATGCGACGCCAATATCAATGATGTTTTGGCAATGGGCTGCTGGACGCCGGTTGCCAAGACTTCTATTGATGCCGATGCCCAGTGGAACGCCCAACTGATCAACAGCGACGGCGGTAAGTTCGACGTGATGATGGATAACCAAGCGCAAGGCTGTGTCGAGTGGCCGCTGACCGGCAATCATAATGTCTACAACGCGCTGTCGGCGATAGCCGCTGCAAAACATGTCGGCATCCTGCCCAAGGATGCGATAGCCGCGCTCGGGCAGTTTAAGAACGTAAAGCGCCGCATGGAAGTGATTGCCGAAATTAAAGGCGTGACTATATACGACGATTTCGCCCATCATCCTACCGCGATACAAACGACGCTGGACGGATTGCGCAAACAGGTGGGGCAGGAGCGCATCATTGCGATAGTCGAGCCGCGCTCGAACACCATGCGTTTGGGCGTGCATACCAAAACGCTGGCGGACTCTTTAGGCAATGCCGATCTGGCTGTTATCTACCAGCCGGAAGGCATCGGTTGGGATTTGGGCGAGCTGAAAAAATACGCCGGCAATATCGAAATTTGTTCATCGCTGGATGAGATTATCAATAAACTGAAATTCGAAGCGCGTTACGGCGGCCATTTCGTGTTGATGAGCAACGGCAGCTTCGGCGGCATTTATCAGCGCTTGCAGGATGCTTTGAACGGCTGAACGTACATAATGGAACTCGGCAATTGCTCCTGCATCCATGCAGTCGACGGATGACACGGATTTGACTGATAAACGCAGATAAAAAATCCTTTTAAATCCGTCTAATCCGCGTTCTATTTACAATTTTTAAATACAAATATAAACCCGAATGCAAATACAACAAGCCCTGCAAGCCCTGCTGAACAAACAAAATTTAAGCTACGATCAAATGCGCGAGGTGATGCGGCAGATCATGAGCGGCAACGCCACCGACGCGCAAATCGGCGGCTTCCTAATCGCGCTGCGCTGCAAAGGCGAAACCATCGACGAAATCGCCGCCGCCGCCGAAGTGATGCGCGAGCTGGCAACCAAAGTGGACGTAAAAGGCGAGCATGTCATCGACACCTGCGGCACCGGCGGCGACGGCGCGAACACCTTTAACATCTCCACCACCTGCGCCTTTGTCGTGGCCGCCGCGGGCGGGCAGGTCGCCAAGCACGGCAACCGCTCCGTATCGAGCAGTTGCGGCAGCGCCGACCTGCTCGAAGCCGCCGGGGTAAACCTGGATTTAACCGCCGAGCAGGTAGCGCATTGCGTCAATGAAATCGGCGTCGGCTTTTTGTTTGCGCCCAAGCATCACGGCGCAATGAAGCATACCAGCAATGCCCGCAAAGAAATGGGCGTTAGAACCCTGTTCAACCTGTTGGGCCCGTTATCCAATCCCGCCGGAGCGCCCAACCAGCTGATCGGCGTGTTTGACAAACAGTGGGTGGAGCCGCTGGCGCAGGTCCTGAAAAAACTCGGCAGCAAGCATGTGTTGGTCGTCAATGCCGAGGACGGGCTTGATGAAATCAGCATTGCCTCACCAACCAGCATTGCCGAGCTTAAAGACGGCAGCGTCGCTACCTACACGATTACGCCGGAACAATTCGGATTCAAACGTGCAAGCCTGGCCGAATTGGCCATTGATGGTGCAGCCTCCAGCCTGGTAATGGTAAAATCGGTGCTGGACAATAAAGCCGGAGCGGCAAGGGACATCGTGACGCTCAATTCCGGGGCGGCGATTTACGCAGCCAATATCACCGACTCCTTAAGCGCGGGCATAGAAAAAGCCGGGCAGCTTATCGCCGGCGGCGCGGCAAAAGCCAAATTCGATGCATTGATCGCTTATTCAAAAACCTTATAGAAAACTAAAACCATGACCGATACGCCAGACATTTTAAAAAAAATCCTCGATAAAAAAGCCGAAGAAGTAGCTCGGCGCAGAACAGGCATGACCATCGCCAACCTGGAAGAAATTGCCCAAGGCGTAGAAGGGCCGCGTGGATTTTATAACGCCCTGCAAAGCAAGGTATTGGCAAAAAAACCGGCCATTATCGCGGAAATCAAAAAAGCCTCGCCCAGCAAAGGCGTGATCAGGGAAGACTTTAACCCGATCGCCATCGGCCAGGATTACGCGATGAACGGCGCGGCCTGTCTGTCGGTATTGACCGATAAGGAGTTTTTCCAAGGCTCGGAAGTCTACCTGCAAATGGTCAGGGAACGCTGCCCGCTGCCGGTGCTAAGAAAAGACTTCATGATCGACCCTTACCAGATCTACGAAGCCCGCGCGTTGGGCGCCGACTGCATACTGCTGATCGCCGCCGCGCTGGAAGACGGCCAAATGCACGAGCTGTCGGATACAGCAACCAAACTGGGCATGGACGTATTGGTGGAAGTCCATAATGCGGAAGAACTGCAACGGGCGTTAACGCTGGACACCAAACTGATCGGCATCAACAACCGCAACCTGCGCACCTTTGAAACCTCATTGCAGACCACGCTGGATTTAAAAGCGAATGTTCCCGCAGACCGGATGATCATCACCGAAAGCGGCATCCATACCCATGAGGATGTGCAGTTGATGCTGGATAACGGCATCTACACCTTCCTGGTCGGCGAAGCATTTATGCGGGCGGAAAGTCCGGGGCAGAAGATGAGGGAGTTATTTGCTTTGTAAGATAGCCCCACGATCTTTTCATATTACGAATGTTTAGTGGAACTCAACTATAGCGTACGATATTGAATTTCTTTGCGGGGAAGTATGATAAAGTTTGGGCAGTCCAACTGTTTTCCCAAATATATGCCCAGCACATGACATTCCTCCGGATGATTGCTTGCGCGATCACATGCCTCATCGTGGCGTGGCCGTGTGTTGGTCTGGCCGATGAGCACGAACTTGCCGGACTCTGGTATCAGGCCCCTCAGGATTGGGCCTATCAGGGGCAGGTCGACCTTGCGGCTGCGGGACTCAAGCCGGTAGCCCGGGTAAAGTTGACAGGCGGCCATTTCTGGCAACAGGCGGATTTCGAGATCAAAACCGCTGGCCGCTATGTGCTGGATTTCAAGAACACCAGTACCATCGGATATTTTCGCCATATCATTCTCGATGCGCAAAGACATCCGGTTACCGATGCGCAAGGCGGAATCCAGAGCCGGGAGATCAATCCTTTTTTTCTGCGGCATGGCCGTGAGGTCGAGCTCCCTGTCGGCCATTATCGCCTGATGACCGAACTGAATTCCCCCTTCTTCCTGGGCGACCCGCAACCCTATCTAAACACGCTGGATGCATACCGACAAGCGATCAAGCCGGGAAATGCCCTGACACTGCTTTGCCTGGGCATGTTTTTGGGCTTGATGATCTATTACGCGGCGCTGGCGATTGTGTGCTGGAGTTTGTCTTCAGCGATGTACGCGACCTTCATTTTCGGCAACCTGCTATACAACGGCATGGCGCTGCTGGTGTTTCCGGAACTGTTCGGCATGCACTGGATTTACCTGGTCAGCGTTCCTATCTTGTTTTCCAATTGCGCCTACATCCTGTTTGTGATGGCCTTGCTGAAAATCCGGCATGACGCCTATCCGCGTCTGCACACAGCCGGTGCGGCGCTGTTGGCCCTGTTGGGAGGACTGATAATGCTGGCGGCGGTTATGCCGAATTGGTCACTGGAAATTGATCGTTACGGCGTCGGCCTGTTTCTGACTTATGGTTTGGTTGCCGGCATTGTGCGTTCGCGCGAAGGTAGCGTTATAGCGCAGTTTTACCTGGGTGCGATTGGAACCTTTTTTGTACTGGGGATCACCTCAATTTCAATCAACAGTCTCAGTTTCTATACCTTGTATATCGAACACATGGGCCTGTTTTCGGTGTCGGTAGAAGTTATGCTGCTGGCGTTGGTGCTGACGCATCAGTTTACCCTGCTTTATCGCGAGAAAGAACGGGCGATTCAACGCATGGAGCAGAGCGTCCGCGTTGCCCGCACCGATGCCCTGACCGGCCTGCCCAATCGTGTGGCGCTGGATCTGGCGCTGGAAAGCCTGCCGCCGAATGGCAGCTTGACGTTCATTGATATGGATGGCCTCAAGTATTACAACGACCGGTTCGGGCATGAGCGCGGCGACGAATTATTGCGCGTCTTTGGCAGGTACCTGAGCAAGCGCTTGGATATCAGGGCGCAGGCGTACCGTCTGGGCGGCGACGAGTTTGCCATTACTTGCGAGCAAGGGGATGTGTTGTGGGTCGAGGGGATGCTGATGCAGGCAGTTGAAGACATGCGTGCCGGCGGGTTTGAGTCTGCCGGAGCCAGTTCCGGCTCGGTGCATGTCCACGAAAATCCGGGCAAAGAAGAACTCAAGCATATGGCTGATAGCCGAATGTACGAAAATAAGCGTCTTCGCAAACGGAGCCGCTATGAAGGTCAGAAAAAAATCAGTTCTAACATAAATAACGAGGAGAATAGTCATGCAGCGAATCTGTAGTCTGGTTTGGCCGATCGTGTTGTCGATCGTATTGCCGCTTGTGGCGGCGTGGTTTGCCTATCCCGAAACCCATTTGCCGCCGGGCTTCGGCGTATTTCCGCCGCTTTTGGTGGCGGAAGCTCCCGGTTTCAACCTGATAATTTTCGTTGCGCTGGCGCTGGTGGAAGCCGCTTTCGCCCTGTTTCTGCTGTTCCCTCAATGGTTCGGCTTTACCATACCGACACCGCCACCCCAGCCGCTCCCGGCGGCGCTTCCGGTATGGTTCTGGTTTGGCGCCGCGCTGACGCTGTTTTTCTGGTGGTTGATGTGGACACGGGTCACGCCGTTCGGCGACTTGGTGTATTACGCCTTCACACCTTTGTGGTGGGGCTTCATCCTGACGTTGGACGGGCTGGTATATCGCCGTAGCGGCGGTTATTCATTGCTGGCGACACGGCCTAAAACACTGTTCATCAGTGCGGCGGTCTCGATAGCCGGTTGGTTCTATTTCGAGTATTTCGATTATTTTGCATTGGGCAATTGGTATTACCCAAACACCGCCGACGGCGTGATGCCGCTTAGCCACACTACTGTCGTGTTGCTGTTCCTGATTGCCTATACCACGGTCTGGCCCGCCATCTTCGAATGGTACACCTTGCTTAATACCTTTTCCGGCTTGGCCTGCCGCTACAGTAACGGCCCAAAAGTAGCGCTGCCGGGCGGACTCTTGCTTTGGGGCGGCTTCTTTTTGATCTTCATCATGGTGTTTTTTCCCTATCCGCTGTTCTGGGTGTTGTGGATCGGGACGCTGGCGGTTTTCTCCGGACAACTGATCAGGAAAAGCATATGGAATCCGTTCACCGCGATGGCTGAAGGCGACTGGGGGCCGGTCTTATTGGTGGCAATCGGCAGTCTGTGCAACGGGTTTTTCTGGGAATTGTGGAATTGGGGCAGCAACGCCAATCCGGCCTTGCCGGCGACCAACCCCAATTACTGGATATACGATATTCCCTACGTCAATGTTATACATATTTTTTCCGAAATGCCGTTGTTGGGATACATGGGCTATTTGCCTTTCGGCATTCTGGTCTGGGTGGTGTTCATCTGGATCGGAGAATTGTTCGGTTTTGACACCGGGCTGCTCAAAGGACGATCGGAATAAAGGTTGATAATATCGCGGGCGAAGGGCCTGCGAACTTCCGCAGGCCCTGCTCATGAATTTTTGGCTACCAGCGGCGGCTCAACATGAGATGCAGGAATAGCGCTTCGTTCCTGACTTCGGCATTGCCGGACAGGGGACTGGTGTAGTGAGGGTAGACGGGAAGCTAAAGCTTCCACGGACTGAGTTTTAAAGATAGGGCTTGGGAGCCATCGAAAATTTAACCCGTTCGATAGGCTTGCATCACTTTTAATCGTACTCTTGCTAATCAGGTAACTCTTAGTTTAACCATCTATCATTGAATTATGCGTTCATTTCCCTGTCTTTTGTTCTTGGTTTTGAGCTGGAGTCTCTCATTCGCGGCTTGGGGCGGCGATTTCATTGTTTCGCGCGCCGTTCTCGAAGATAGCACCGCTACATTGTCCATAGAGGAAGTCGCTCAGGCAACGTTTCTACCGTCCGACGCCATTCTATCCAAAGGTTATACCGATTCAGTCCACTGGCTGCGCATTGTAGTACGGCCACGCGCTGACGGCGGCGAACTGGTATTGCGTATCCGCCCCGCCTTTCTCGATGAAATCAAACTTTACGAACCTGACCCCGCTGTTCCGGGCGGCTGGAAAGTCCGAGTCACGGGCGACCGCACACCCTACTCGGCACGTGAAAGGGCATCGCTGGCATTGGGTTTTGCGGTCAAACCGGTCAAACCGGACAGCGTCTATTACTTGCGGCTCAAAACCACCGGCTCGTCAACGCTCAATGTGGAAGCGCTTGAACCGCATCAAGCCCAGATCAAGGACATGTGGCTCGGCATGTATCAGACGTGTTACCTGGGGTTCATGCTATCGCTGCTGGTCTGGGCCATCAACAACTATGTTTACAGCCGTCAACGGGTAGTAGCCTGGTTCATCTTTCACCAGATTACCCATCTTTGCCATAACTTCGCACTGATGGGGTGGCTCGCACCGCTGCTCGCTTCCGATCCTTCAGGCTTCGTTGATAAACTGACCAGCGGCATCGTATGGGCGAACGCATTAGTCGCTGCGATATTCCATCGAACACTGCTCGCTCTTTTTGAGCCCCTGCGTCTCGCCATGCGGGGAGTTGATGCCATGATTCTGGTGATTTTGGGCGCATTGGCGATCATGGCTTCCGGGCACATGCGCCTTGCGCTGCATATCTCCGCACTGATGATTACGCTGTGCATCCCCATGATTGTCGTTCTGGCCTTTAGCGCCCGCCGGGAAGCAGCTCCCGGTCGCCGCATCCTGCGTATAATATACAGCTTACTGGCCGTTTCGCTGCTCATAAATCAACTGCCTTTACTGGGCTGGATCAAAGCCATCGAGTGGAACCTGTACGCCATGTCGGTGAACGGTTTCATCGCCGCCTGCCTGATGTTCGCGTTGCTGCATCTGCGCACCCGCCGGTTGCTGCGCGATGGCGAACAGGCGGTGCTGAAACTTGCATTAGTCGGGCAGCAGCTTGAAATGGAACGGAGTCAGCGCGAAGAGCAAAACCGCTTCATGTCCATGCTCAATCATGAACTTAAAATGCCGTTGTCGGTCATCCGCATGACTTTGGGAATGAAAGAAGTTAGCGCAACTGTCAAGAAACACGCCCAGCAGTCCGTGCAGGACGTGGATGCCGTCATCGAGCGCTGTCTGCAAGCGGATCAATTGGAGCAACGGCGGCTGGTCTTGGGGCGGGAACCTTGCCGAGTAGACACGATGCTCGACGAACTGCGTACAGCCAGCGCAACGCCGCAACGACTGGTGATTCAGTTCGAAGTACTGCCTGCAGTCGACACCGATCCTCAGCTGCTACGCATTGCCTTGGGTAACCTGATCGACAACGCGCTCAAATACGCCGAACCACAAAGCGCCGTATATATCAATGTCAACCTGTTTGAACATCAAGGGCGACGAGGCATTCTCAACAGCATTGCCAATGCATCCGGCACGGCCGGCATGCCCGACCCGCAGCGCGTGTTCGACAAGTATTACCGAGGTCCCGGCGCCCAAGGCAAGACCGGCTCCGGGCTTGGTCTGTACCTGGTGCGTAGCGTGACCGAACTGCTGGACGGATGGATCCGCTATTGCCCGTCTGAAAACGAAGTAAGATTCGAATTATGGATACCTTGCTGAACATCGTCGTGGTGGAAGACCACGACGCCCTACGTGAAGTCACCGTTGTAGCGTTATCCAACATGGGACATAACGTGGTTGGCGTAGATTGCGCAGAGGCCCTGGATGACGAAATCGGCGCATTCCCCATTGACCTGCTGGTGATCGACCTCAACCTGCCGGGCGAAGACGGTATCAGCCTCGCGCGCCGCCTCCGCGCAGCACAACCTGGGATCGGCATTATCATGGTGACCGCACGCAACCAGATCAATGAAAAACTGTCCGGTTATGAAAGCGGCGCCGATCTTTACCTGACCAAACCGACCTCGGTGGAAGAGCTTGGCGCCGCCGTACAAGCCCTCGCAAGACGGATGAAACGTCACGAACAGGGGCGGCCTGATTTTCTGCTGAATCTCGGCGCTTTATTTTTGCAAGGCCCCCAGGACGGCGTCAGCCTTTCCGCGCATGAAGCCGCCATGCTGTCAGTTTTAGCCCGCGCGCCGGGCCACCGACTGGAATTCTGGCAATTGATCGAATTGTCCGGCAAAGCGGGGGCGGATTTAAGTAAACACGCATTGGAAGTCCAGGTCGTCCGTTTGCGCAAAAAGCTGATGCAAGCGGGCGCAGTCAATCAACCCATCAAGGCTGTGCGTGGGCAGGGCTATCAGTTATGTATCAAGATGATCGTGGAGTAATGCAACATTTTTTCGTTCCTACGCACGTTACACACAACTTTGCCCAAGAGCCGCCAAAGGAGTCGCTAGCGCGACCCGATTGCCGCTTATTTCCTGTTGCCCCTCTGCTGACCCTCGATAAAAGCTCCGGTGCTCGGCGCGGCAAACGGGAGAAATACCCTTCGTGCGTAACATCAGTAAATAACGCTCATATCAAGTTGTCAGCGGATTTCATCGTAACTGTGTTTGCTTGGCCGCGATAAAAGAATTGCTACGGAAAATCCGGCGGCTGGGCGATTTTCTGTAGGTTTTTGTAGGGTTTCTTTTTTTTGGATGGTTATAGTCCGCTTTAAGGCCATCGCCGATGGCCTATGTCATTCGCAGGATACGGTAAACGAAGTGAACCGCATCGCATCATCATTCTCGATTGATGCGTTTCGCACGTCCCAGCATCTTACGGGCTTTTAATGATTGCGCTTGAAATCAATCAAGTCTGACTCCGTTGATCCAAGCTGATCCATAATAAAAAATACAATTAGAAGGAAAGCTGAAATGTGTACGAATTTTTTAATTTCTCCGTCTGACAATTCCCATATTGTCGGCCGGTCAATGGAAAATGGCATCCCAATGAACAGTCAAGTTGTCGTCCGGGGCGTCGGTCAGAAGATCACGTCGCCATCAAGCGTGTTGAATGAGCGCGATCCGGATGGCCTGAGCTGGACGACAACGTACGGCTATGTCGGACTCAACGCACTTGGGTTCAATTGGGTGACCGATGGTATGAACACACAGGGACTGTCGATTGCGATGCAGACACTTCCAGAGGCTCAATATCAAACGGTGACAGACACATCCAAGGCGCTGGCCTGCCAGTGGGTTTGCGACTGGGTGCTCGGCACTTGCGCTACCGTGCAGGAAGTGATCAACAATCTGCCAAACGTCGAAATCTGGGGCTTCAGCGAAGGGACAGAGACTTATACGACGGCACATTTTTCGATCTTCGACAAGTCAGGCAATGGATTGGTAGTCGAACTCCTCAATGGCCAGCAAGTAACTTATCAAAATACTGTTGGGGTCTGTACCAACGGTCCAACCTTCGATTGGCATCTTACCAATATCGGCAATTATACCGGTCTGACGCCTACCGATGCTGCCCCTATAATGATCAACGGGCAGACTTTCAGCCAGCCCGGCCATGGATCCGGCTTAATGAGTATACCGGGCGATTCGACGCCGCCATCCCGCTTCATTCGCATCGCCTATCTCAAACAATTTGCCGACAAGCCGGCCACTGCGGTTGATGGCGTCAATTTAGCCTTCCACCTGCTGAATACCGTCGACATTCCTCAGGGAATCAGTCAGAGTGGCGGCATACTAAATACCCAAGACTATACGCAATATGTGTCGGTTCGCGATATGACTAATCTGCTTTATTACATCAGAATATCGAGCAACATGACGCCGATGATGATCGACTTACAGACGATCAACTTCAGCGCGGCGACTCTTGGTATTACTTCACTGCCCCCGACTGCGCTCGCGCCCGCTGTAAATATTACCGCGAATATCAGTACAGAATAAGCAATCTGAATCAAGTCTAGGTAACGAGTTTGTATTCATTATCTCGACCGAATATGCAGTCGATAAGTTGGGCATGCCGCTTATGCCCAAGATTCCGGCCAGCTTCGCTGCCGGATACCAAACTGGATATGTAGGAACCAGCGGAAGAGGGATATAGCGGTGAGCGTAGCGCATGGGAGCGAGGTATATTTTTCTGATAATGGTAAAAGACGCCTCAAACAACGCTCATACAAAGTTCTCAAAGAATTTCATCGGCTTGCCGCGTAATTAAGAATTGCTGTGGGCAAAGCCGGCGGATGGGCAATTTTCCGTAGGCTTCCTTAGCCATTGTACTTTTTTAGATAATTAGGTGTATAAAAATGACCAACTACGTTTCGCCGATTACCATACCTCATGACACAAGTGTCCCCGGAAAATTCATGATCAACATAGGAGTGGCAAATCAAACAAACAGCGCTTATAGCTATGAGGTTGAGCTCCAAGTTCAGATCGATACGGGTTCTTGCGGCATCGTCATACCAGCCACAGCCCTATATCAGAAGAATGATTCCACGGCAGTAATATCTGCCACAGCAAGCGCTACCAAGGATTCGGCAACTGGAGAAACAGCGTGCACTGAGGCCCAGCTTGCACTGATGCCACTAATTCCTGGTGTTACCACGAAATACGAGCCTGCGACTATCGTCTATCAGCCATCCGGCGATTCGATAATTGGTTTCTATTATTACATCGCCGAACTGGGCATAGGCGACGATGGTCACGGAAATCCGCTGGTGATTGCTCAAAATGTAAAAGTGATGGGTGCGACCAGAGCTTCTCCCTTCATGATGGGGGTCGGCTTTGATCGACCCTTGATTGCCGATAATGCATTCTTGGCCCCCCTAATTTCCGCCGAGTATTCCGCACAGCTCTATCCATCTTATTACCTGGATCACCAGACGGTTCAACTTGGTGCTGACCCTGCAAATTCATTCGTGTACCAAACGTTGACGGTTCAGACAACGGGTACTGAGAAGTACCAAGACTGGAACTGGACTACGCCGCACGGTACAGTCGCCGTAACATCCGCTAATAGCGCAACTTTATTGAATTCGACGCCGGTATCCCTGCTGATCGATACCGGCCTTGATCTGATGATGGTAAATAATATGGGAACCCTGTTTCCAGCACCTGGCACCAATTCGGATTGGGACACCGCCAATATTGCGATTGCAATTAACGCGGATAGCGGTTCATCGCCCAACTTCAGCTTTCCATTGACAGGCACGGCACAGGCTCGGCTTTCTCCGGGCAATGCCGCAACCACAAGCGTATATACGACAAAAAACAGTGTCAGCGGTGTCATGACGAACGGTATTGTTGAATTACTGGATAGCGCCAGCGTAAGTACGCCGGCTCCAACGCTGGTGCATGTCATTATTAGCAATCCGGATGTGGCTAATAGCGCCTTCATCAATACCGGTTTCAATCCACTGTTCGCATACGGCATGATTTTCGACCCGACCAACAATCGGGTAGGCTTAAAGTCTTTGAGCCCGGCCGGTTAACCCGAAATCTCTGGGCATTACGGATTCTGCCTGACCTGTAACGCATGACCACCCTGATTTTCACCCTAAAATATTTCAACATGAGGCTTCCGTTCAAGGCGCAATTGCCTGAACGAAAGCCGTTTCGGAGTTTCGATATGACTGACACATCCGCTGTTACCCTTCCCCTATACGTTTTTCCGATACTCGGCAAAAGCGGTTTTAAAATCGGCATCAAGATCAGTTTCGACGGAAAGACATTCAAAATGTACGAGTTCGATACCGGCGGCAGCGGCTTCTGGGCTGCTGGCAATAAGAACTGGTGGCCTAACCCTAAGCAGCCGAATCCTGATCCAGAACCGCAAAATATCAAGTACTCGAGCGGAATAGAATACACCGCGAACCCGGTAGTGACAGATATCTATTTCGAGAATGCATCGATTTCGCCGCTGTCTACGACGGTGGCATGGATTACCGAGGCTACGGAAGGAAATAACGAACAATTTGCGCAAGACTGGAAAAATGCGTTAACCGAGTCCGATCCTCCGGCACCATTGTTCGGTCATTTTTTTGGTGATTTCGGTATGGGGCTCGCTCCGTTTATGGCTCAGAATGTGGATGAGGCCGAAAGCGTATTCTTCGCGGTGATTCCGCAGTTGGCTTCCTGCAACGGTTTCATTATCGATCTCGGATCTTGCCCTGAAGATAAACCGCTGACGTCGGAAGGTTGGGTGCAGCAAGGATCTATACAGATAGGCATTACAGCTCAGGACATTAGCAGTTTTCCTTACCGGTTCAATATGCAGCCATCGGGGCAGCAATTTCCGCAGTCGGGGATGCCCACTTATTGCGAAGAGCTGGTCACTGGAACGCTGGGGCTTGCGCCGTCAGCCGAGGCGACTCCCTTTATCTCCTCGCAGCTGAGTTTTATCTTCGATACCGGTGCGCCTACCATGGAAATTCATACCGGCACGCAGATCTTAACCGACAGCGAGCTGGATCCGTATCTCGATAAGGACTTGGCCAATGCAGGAAAAGGCGGCGCCAGCGTCAAGAACAATACCAAGCTGACGCTGTCGGCGGCATCCTGCGATTCCGCTTCCGATACCTTGTTGCAATTCACAACCGGCGGCCAGTCCGGGGTTAATCTGGCAAATGCGACAAATCTCAACATACAAAATCCGCAGGATGGTTATGTCAATACCGGCCTGATTCCATTTTTCCAAGGCCGAGTGCTATACGATCTTAAGAATGGGCATATCGGGTTTGAAGGTTAGCATTATGTAATGGTTCGGAGTGGCTCGATTTTGGCCGCTTAGACGCTTACCACTGTGAAGCAATCTGCCATCATCAGGACGATCTATTTTGATCCCCGCTCGGGTTTTTCCAAGCGGGGATTTTTTATGTCGGTTTGTTTCGGCCACCGTGCGTTGATTGGTGCTCCTGCTACAAAGCCGAAAGCCGCATCCATACCCATAAAGACGTGCAGTTGATGCTGGATATAGGCATTCTATACACCTGTGATTTAATCATCTTAGTAAGTTATGCTTTAGCGGTGTAAAATTCATTCGTCAGCTAAAATTGTAAGAATCGAAGCGCGCCATGCCGGTTTTCAGCTTGAACGGGCAATACATATAATGTTGTCATTCAAACTTTATCCTGCATTGCTCGGAAGAGTTTAATAAGCCGTTGCGTTTTTATTTTTACGGGCATGCTCTTAGCGTCCGGTTTTTATATAGCCCTTTTTGAACACTATCATGCGTATCCGATTACTGATTTCATTATTACTGTGGATTTGTGCGACCAATGCGTACAGTGATGAAAAGCACTTAGTATCATGCCGGTCCTTTACCAGCAGGTTGAGCGACTTGAACGTGCGGCAACCGCCAAGGCGCGTGTTGCTTGTCCCCTTATTGAGCATGGACCCGCACACGACTGAGAGTCCAAGGTGGTCCGAGCAGCCCGCCCGTATTATGGAAGCCTTTTATCGCAACCGGTTCAATGCGGATGTTACGCAGCTGCGGGATGTCTGGAGTTGGAGCGATTATTACCGGCAGGTCGAGAAAATGGCGCGGCAGTCGCTTCTTTTCGACCGGGTTGTTTTTATCAGCCATGGCGGTTTCGACGGTCCGGTACTCAAAAATGCGGTATTTTGGCAAGACTTTGAGGTAACGGGAGGCAAAGGCAAGTTGGTTCAGTTTTCCGAGGCGCAACCGGGACTTAAGAATGTGATGGCCATTACCTATGATACCGGGAAGAACCGCGTATTCAGCGATTTTATGGCATCGCACTGGCGGGAGTTGGCGCCGATGAAAGCGACCGATATCTTTCATTTGCTAAAGGGACTGGAAAAACAGATGCAGCCGCTGGACCTTGCCTGCTACGATAGCTACTGCTCAGCCAATCAGCTGGCAACAAGTCCGGAGGATCAGCGTGAAGCCCGGCGCAATCT
>JALNYY010000049.1 GCA_023229605.1 Methylobacter sp. | reverse complement strand
TATCATGAAATCGGGCACAACCATCGATTATGCGAACAAACGCATTACCGATCACCTGGCCCGGTTTAACTATTTACACGACAGTATCCGTAAGAACAGGCTCAACGAGCGTTACTTGACCGCTTTGGAGATCATGGATAATATTTTTCCTGACATTGATTTTCGGGATTACAATCCTCCAAGCGTAGGGGCGGGTTTTAAGCCTAAAGCGTAAGGTGCGCACAGCGTACCTTACATTATCTAACCTGCATTTTAGGCCGGTCATCGCGGAGACAAAGGATGGACAAAATCCAACTGCTGTATGTTGAAAATGTGATTACCCGAAAAAAAACCGGCGTTCAGCAGACCTTGGTTTTTTTTATGCAGGTGGAAAGCGCAAGCTACGATAAACGGGTCGATGTGGTCTGGGCGGGTGAAGATGGCGACTGGCAAACCCTGCCTGCAAACTATCACAGCAAGCTGGAGCACGATCAGGAATACTGGCAGGCGCAAGTCAGTTTTCAGCTCAGCCCGGCCAAATCGCTGCCCGGTAATATCCGCTTCGGGCTTCGCTGTCAGACCCCGGCAGGCGAGTGCTGGGATAATAAACAGGGCTTGAATTATTCCAGCCAGGCCGACTCCGGCATCCAAGTGGCTTACCCTGTTCCGGTTTTAAGCACAGGTTTTGCTAACAAGCTGGAAGACGGGCAAAAATTCGTTCCGATCACCGTGGCGGTGGACAAGTTTATCGATGCCGACCAAGTGATGGTGTACTGGACGACCGACAACTGGCGGCATACCCATAAAACGGCCTGCCATTTCAAAAGAACCTACTGGGATAAAGAATCGCTCAGCAATGCCAGGAACCCCAACCAATACGGGGTTGCAGCCTGGAAAGGCTGGCTCAGGATCGGCCAGGCTTTTCGCTTGCAATACAGCATCTCGCTTGAGCGCCACGGCCGGGTTTTTTGGGACAATAATCACGGCAAAAATTACTCGCTCAGCCGCGAGCCGCTGAAGGTCTTGATTCTTAACCTGCATTGTTATCAGGAAGATAATCAGGATTATAAATTCTCCCAGATAGCCAAGGCGATTGATGAACTGAATGCCGATGTCGTCTGCCTTCAGGAAGTGGCCGAATTATGGAATGACGGGGCGGGGGACTGGGCGTCCAATTCCGCCAGGATAATCAACGACCGCCTGCCTACGCCGTACCATATCCATACCGACTGGTCGCATCTGGGTTTCGACAAGTACCGCGAAGGCGTCGCCATTCTAAGCAAATATCCGTTCATCAAGCAGGATGCCAGGTATGTATCGGACAGCCATGATGCCTACAGCATCCATTCCAGAAAAGTGGTCATGGCCCAAATCAAGGCGCCTTACATGGGCCGGGTTAATGTTTTTTCGGCGCATTTAAGCTGGTGGGAAGACGGTTTTGCCGGGCAATTCAAACGGCTGTGCGAGTGGGCCGAGAAGCAACAGTCGGCGCAGGTCGGCGCCACGTTGCTGTGCGGCGATTTTAACATCGCCGCCGGGTCCGAAGGCTACCATCTGGTCGTCGATGGTCACCAATATGACGACCAGTATTTGGCGGCCAATTCAGAAGGCGTGTTTGAAAAAGTATTCAGGGTGAACGATCCCCACTGGAGCGATTACCTGAGCGACGATTACCGTATCGATTATGTTTTCTTGAATAAAGCCAGTGAGCTGCATGTCACCTCGGCCAGGGTTTTGTTTACCGATCAGGATTACGGCCGGGTTTCCGATCATTGCGGTTATTTTATGACCTTTGAGCCTAAATGAGAAATTGTAAGCAGCTTATAAGGTATTCGCATGGATTGTATTATCGTCATCCCGGCAGGGAATGCCGGGATCCAGAACACAGGGATGTGAAAGACGATCAAAAAGAGGTTTCATGTGACTAAAAAACGGTTAGCGAATTTCGATATTGCCCTCCATGGCGCGTGGATCCCGGCAATCCCTGCCGGGATGACACGTTGTTTAGATGCCTATGTCCTTTTATCATGGAGATAAACCTATGCAGATAGCCGAACACTATGCCTCCCCCACTCACGGAAACCTGGGCGGCTCTTTCCAGAGAGTTAACGATTTCAACGACAAATTCTATATCCGCTGGGGGAAAATAGATTTCGATGTGTTTTTCGGCATTCAGGCTAATGTAAAAGTTATCTTAAAAGTCTATCGCGATGAGGTATGCGAAACCTACATCGTCGATACCGACGCTTATGATATTCAATGGGACCGCCACAAGCGCTGTACGCGGGATTTTTATATCCATCCGGTTTCCAGCAGCTTCGGCCGGATTAACTGTGTTAAGTTCGCTTTTATCGTGCATCTGGACGAGCACTCTATTGCCTCCCAAAACGAATATATCTTTATGGACTGGCACCAGCTTCAGGGAGACAGCCCGCAGCACCGAAGGATTACCGGCGATTGGTCGACGCCCAGCAGCTATCGGGCCTACGAGCTGAATGCCGGTGAATTGCAGAGCGATGTGGATTGGTATAACCACCATTTTGAAGCCTTGCAGCTGGTGCCGAAGTTCACCAAAGGACAGCAACACCATCCTTATCATCCGAAGCGTTATATTCACGACCTGATCGACAAGGTGATCCGCTGCAAGCACGAGAATCCCGGGCGTTTATGCACGATAAAAGTCAGTGTCGATTGCATAGACGATTATGATTTTACGACGCATTTGCTGCACGCCAGCGATCAGGGAGTCTTGGTGCAGTGCATCGTGGATTGGCGGAAAATGACCCTGACCAACAGCCAAAACTATGCGCGATTAAAGCGTTCCCGGATCGAATTGATCGGCGTGTTTTGCAGCCCCAAGCATCACCTGATCGAGGTGGAGCCGGATATGCACACCAAGTTCATTATTTTTAATGACGAGGACTGCATACTGGGTTCGTTCAACATCACCTTCGACCGCTGGTGGGCCAACTGGGAATCGGGCATGACTTTCCATTCCAAAGGCGTCTGCCGACTGCTGGATAACATCTTTCAAAGCCAGCGCGGCGGTGTCAACCAGAAATACGGCATCGACCCGTTGAGTCATTTCAACCTGCTCTATACCTTCGGTCGGCACGTGATGCTGAACGGCAAGCCCTACCGCCCGCATCACGCGATATTGGCCGAAATCAACCGCGCCCGATATTCGGTTAAAGTGTCGTTATTCCTGATCGGCGATTTACTGGGCGATCACCATGACAGCGTGGTCAATGCGTTGATCAATGCCCATCACCGGGGCGTCAACGTGCATATCCTATTGAACGGGCATCTGGCCCGACAAGGGCGTATCGGCGTTGAGCGGCCGATGGCTGAAGAACTGGCCCGTCCGTTGCTGCCGACAGTGGATCGGCTAAAGTATGCGGGCATTTCGGTAGGCCTGGTTTACGGGCAGGACGATCATCCGGTGCCTTATTCCCCGATCCATTCCAAATACTGCATTATTGACGATTACATCGTCATTGAAGGCAGTTTCAACTGGTACAACACCTCGGTTTTTTCGCATGACCTGCTGGTCGTGGCGGCTAACTACGAAGTGGCGAAGCCGTATCTGTATGAGTTTGAGCAAATACGGCGGTCGTTCAGGGTGTATTACTGAATCGGGTTGTACGCATATTTTAACTTATTGCCTTGCTTGACAGTTTTTTCGACAGAACCGCCCCTCTGCTACAGGTGATTGTATAAGGTCATGTATTGCCGGGCGCTTTTGCTCCATGAATAGTCTTTTTGCATGCCGGCGGTTTGTAGCTGTTTCCAGGTTTTAGCGTGGCTGTATAAAATAAGCGAGCGCTTAATGGCTTCCATCAACGCTCCGGAGCTTGCTTCATTGAAAACAAGACCCGTCGCGGTGTTGTTGCTCAGCGTTTCCGGGACGGTATCGACGACGGTATCGGCCAGTCCGCCGGTTTTTCTGACTATGGGTATGGTGCCGTAGCGTTGGCTGTAAATCTGGTTTAAGCCGCACGGTTCAAAGCGCGAGGGCATCAGGAAAATATCCGCCCCGGCTTCAATCAGGTGCGCTAACGTTTCGTCATAGCTAATGGTGATCGATATTTTATCGGGGTGGCTTTCGGCAAAATTATGCAAACGCTGCTCAAACCCCTTGTTGCCGCTGCCGAGCAAGACGAATTGCAGCGGGTGGGTCAGCATCTCGGGGAGGCATTCCAGTATCAGGTCGATGCCTTTTTGCTCTACCAAACGACTGATAAGTGCGAATACGGGGATGTTCTTGTCGACAGGCAGGGATAATCTTTCCTGTAGCGCTGTTTTATTGAGCAGTTTTTTATTTAACGTTAAGTGATTAAATGTTTGGCTGATGTTGGTGTCGGTTTCAGGGTTCCAGTGGTCGGTATCTATGCCATTGATAATGCCGCTCAGGAAATCTTTTCGGTAACTTAACAGGCCTTCCAGTCCATAGCCGAACTCGGCGGTTTGAATTTCTTTGGCATAGGTCGGGCTTACCGTGGTGATGCGGTCGGAATAGATCAGGCCGCCTTTAAGAAACGACAGCATGTCATGGAACTCTATACCGTGCGGATTCCAAAGTTGCCCCGGCAAGTTTAAAGAGAGATAAGTCGATCTCGGGAATATTCCCTGATAAGCCATGTTATGTATGGTGAAAACGATTGCGGGGCGGCTGTATTCCAGGGACAGCAACGCAGGCACCAGTCCGCTTTGCCAGTCGTTGCAGTGGACGATGTCAGGTTTCCAGTCCAGGTAGCTTCGGTTCATCGCAACTTCTACGGTGACACGGCAGAAAAGGGCGAAACGTTCAGCGCTGTTCGCCCAAGGTTTGCCGTGTTCGTCTACATAAGGGTTGCCCGGAAAATTAAAGAATTCCGGGGAGTCCACCAGCCACACGATTACGCCGGTACCCGGCAGCCGGGTTTCCAGGATGTTTACAGCGTAATTATTGACATAGACAGTGCTTAAGTAGCGCACTTCTTCGGTCGTTTTGATGGCTTGATAATTGGGCATGATGATGCGCGCATCTTCACCCAATTCCGCCAATGCTTTGGGCAAGCTGCCGGAAACATCGGCCAAGCCCCCGGTTTTAATTAAAGGATGGGCCTCGCTGGTGACAAAAAGTATTTTTTTCATTGTCTTGGTTGTTGATTTTTATTGTTTTTATTAAATGGTAACTACTCAGCTGATGCCGATTTAATGGGAACATGGATGATGCTGATTAGACGGGTTTAAACGAATTTTATTTTTTCATCCGCAAACAGTTTTTAACTAAATTGGTTATCAAAATTCAAAATTTTATCTGTGTCTATCAGTCAAATCCGTGTCATCCGTGTTCTATTTTTTAGCCGCCGAGTAAGTTTACCGATAGTTATAATTTCAAAATCACGGCCCCCAAGGGCGGCAAAGTAAGGCTGATCGAGTGGGGCTGATTCATCCACGGCGTAGGCTCCGACAATGCCGCGCTGTTGCCGACATTACTGCCGTCGTAGTAGCCGGAATCGGAATTGAATATTTCCGTATAAGTGCCTGCCATGGGTACGCCGATCCGGTATTGCTCACGGGTCACCGGGGTAAAGTTGAGCACGACAATCAAGTCTTCATGTTCGGTTTTGCGCCGATAACTGATGATGGATTGCTGCACATCATGGCAATCGATCCATTCAAAACCCTGATGATCAAAATCATGCTGGTATAAAGCCGGGTGCTTTTTATAAAGGTGATTCAGGTCTTTTACCAGCGCTTGTATGCCTTGGTGATGCGGGTAGTCCAGGACATACCAGTCCAATGCCTTGTTAAAGTTCCATTCGGAGCCTTGCCCGAATTCACAGCCCATAAACAGCAGTTTTTTGCCGGGATAAGTGTACATTAAGGTGTAAAGCAGCCGGAGGTTGGCGAAGCGCTGCCATTCGTCCCCCGGCATTTTGTTGACCAGCGAGCCTTTGCCGTGCACCACTTCATCGTGGGAAAAGGGCAGGCAGAAATTTTCGGTAAAGGCATAGAGCATTCCGAACGTGAGCTGGTCGTGGTGATACTTGCGGTGTATCGGTTCCTGGCTCATATAGGCCAGTGTGTCGTGCATCCAGCCCATATTCCATTTCATCGAAAAACCCAGGCCTCCGGTCCAGGTCGGCCGGGTTACCTGCGGCCAGGACGTGGACTCTTCCGCCATCATCACCGTACCGGGGTGTTGGTCATGGGTAACGGCGTTCAGTTCCCTCAGAAAATCTATCGCTTCCAGATTTTCGTTGCCGCCGTACATATTGGGAATCCAGTCGTTATCGTTACGGGAATAATCCAGATACAGCATTGAGGCCACGGCATCGACCCGCAAGCCGTCAAGGTGGAATTCTTCCAGCCAGAACATCGCGCTGGACAGCAAAAAGTTTTTAACTTCATTGCGGCCGTAGTTGTAAATCAATGTGCCCCAATCGCGGTGTTCGCCCTTGCGCGGGTCTTCATGTTCATAAAGCGCGCTGCCGTCGAAACGGGCCAGCGCAAAGCTGTCTTTTGGAAAATGCGCGGGCACCCAGTCCAGGATCACGCCGATGCCGTTTTGATGGCAGGTATCGATAAAATAGCGGAAATCATCCGGCGTGCCGTGACGGCTGGTCGGGGCAAAATAGCCGGTGGTTTGATAACCCCAGGAGGCATCCAGCGGGTGTTCGGTGACCGGCAATAATTCAATATGGGTAAAGCCCATCTCCTTGACGTAGTCGACCAGCTGCCCAGCCAATTCGCGGTAATTGAGGAAATTACCCAGGTGATCGCGGCGCCAGGACCCCAGATGAACTTCGTAGATAGACATGGGTTCATGCAGCCAATTGTGACGGACACGGTCATCCAGCCATTGCTGATCCTGCCAAATGTAGCTGTTTTCGTTGATCACAATTGACGAGGTATTGGGGCGAAATTCGAATTGCTGCCCGTAAGGATCTGTTTTTAACAGAACCTCATCGGTATTGCGGTTTAATATCTCGAATTTATAGTAACAGCCGGCTTGCAAATCAGGTACGAACAGTTCCCAAATGCCGCTGCCGCCCAGGCTGCGCATCGGGTTGCAACGCCCGTCCCAGCGATTGAAATCGCCGACCACGCTGACCCGTCCGGCATTGGGCGCCCACACCGTAAACAAAACCCCGTCAATACCATCGGCACTGTGCAGATGTCCGCCCAGTTTTTGGTAAATATGCCAGTGTTTGCCTTCACCGAATAAATGCTGGTCAAACTCCGGCAACTGGACGCCGAAATCATACGGGTCATAGTTTTCGTGGGTGTGGCCGCTTTTATCTGTCCACGACAAGCGATAATGAGCCGGCAGTCGGCCTGGTTCGGCGCTATATTCAAAAAAGTCCGTATCCGGGATCCGGTTTAAAGCAACGCCGTTGTGACTGAAACTTACCGTTTCTGCGTAAGGCAGGTACACTTTAACCTGAATGTGATCGTTCTTGGGATGGCGGCCTAAAAGTGAGAAAGGATCATGATGTTTGGCTTCCATGATTTTTATAGCATCTGAATCAAGTACGTTATTAGATTGCTTTTTCACTATGAATAGCCTCGGTGTAGTGGAATAATAGTTGCGTGAATGTTACCAAACACATCAAGAGTTGTCAGTCTATTCCACATGGAGATGAAAAATGTCAGCGTCAAGTAATCACAAGTATGATCATAATGTCAGCCAGTTAACCCGCAATACCATTGCATTAATACTGGCCGGTGGTCGAGGTTCACGGTTAATGAATATGACCGATTGGCGCGCCAAGCCGGCTGTACCTTTTGGCGGCAAGTTCCGGATTATTGATTTTCCGCTGTCGAATTGCATGAATTCCGGCATACGCAAAATAGGCATTTTAACCCAATACAAGTCGGATTCTCTGATCAGGCATATCCAGCAGGGCTGGGGATTTTTACGTGGCGAATTTGGCGAGTATGTCGATTTGATGCCTGCCCAGCAACGGCACGATGAGGATTCCTGGTATAAAGGCACCGCCGATGCTATTTTTCAAAATATTGATATTTTGCGCAGCCGTCATCCCGAGCATATTTTAGTGCTGGCCGGCGATCATATTTATAAAATGGACTACGGCGCAATGCTCGCCGATCATGTTGAAAAAAATGCCGACTTAACGATAGGTTGTATCGAAGTCTCGCTGCAGGATGCAACGGCCTTCGGCGTCATGGATGTCGATGACAACCGGCGGGTCAGGGCTTTTATAGAAAAACCGGAGCATCCTCCTGTGATGCCGGGCAGAACGGACACCGCGTTGGCATCAATGGGGATTTATATTTTTAATGCCGGTTTCCTGTTTGAACAATTACTTAAAGATGCCGACACCAAGGGCTCAAGCCGGGATTTCGGTAAGGATATTATTCCTGCCGTAATCGATAAATATGTGGCCAACGCTTATCCCTTTTTGGACTTGCAAAGCGGGGAGCAAAGTTACTGGCGCGATGTAGGTACTATAGACGCGTACTGGTCTGCCAATATGGAACTGATCGGCGTAAAGCCGGACCTAAATTTATACGATAAGACTTGGCCTATCTGGACTTATCAGGAACAAACGCCGCCGGCCAAATTTGTTTTCGATAACGACAAAAGACGGGGCCAGGCCGTTGACTCCATGGTTTCAGGCGGTTGTGTGATTTCCGGGGCAAAAGTCAGGCATTCCCTGCTATTTTCGAATGTCCGCGTTAATTCGTATACGACCTTGCAGGACACCATCGTTTTGCCGGAAGTTAACATCGGTCGCCATTGCCGCATTACCAAGGCGATTATAGAAAAAGGCAGTGAAATTCCGGAAGGCACTGTAATCGGTGAAAATAGACAGGAAGACGAAAGCAGGTTTCACGTGAGTCCCGGCGGAGTCGTTCTGGTTACGCCTGATATGCTGGGGCAAAGAAGACATTATGTCAGATAAAAGGAAGTTGAAATTAGTCTTGTGCTGGCATATGCATCAGCCGGAATATAGAGACCTGCAAACAGGGGTGTTTAAGCTGCCATGGACGTATCTGCATGTTATTAAAGACTATGTGGATATGGTCGCGCATCTGGAAGCAGTGCCGAATGCCAAGGCGGTAGTGAATTTCGCCCCCATACTTCTGGAGCAGATTGAGGAATATGCCCGGCAAGTCAACGGCTACCTGCATGATCGCATTTCGATCACAGACCCTTTATTGGATGCGCTGGTTAATCCCAGCATCCCGGCAGACCCTGAAGAACGCATGAAACTGGTCAAAGATTGCATGCGGGCGAACAGGGAAAGGCAAATAAACCGTTATCCGACTTTCAAAAGATTGATTGAAATGGCCGATTGGGTCGAACATCATTACGACTCTTTAAGTTATGTCAATTCTCAGTTTATCAGCGATATTCTGACTTGGTATCATCTGGTCTGGATGGGTGAAACGGTAAAATTGACCGATAGCCGGATAAAACGCCTGATAGAGAAAGGGTCCGGTTATACCGTGCATGACAGGATCGAGATTTTAGAGGTCATTGCCGAGCAGCTGACCAGTATTATCTGTCGGTATAAGGCTTTAGCCAGAAAAGGCCAGGTTGAGCTTTCTGTGACGCCTTATGCTCATCCTATTATGCCGCTTTTGCTGGACTTGAATTCTGCCCAAGAGGCTATGCCGAATGCCCCTTTGCCGGAGTTGAATGTTTATCCGGGGGGTGAAGAGCGGGTAAACTGGCATCTTGAACAGGGTGTGCAGACTTTTAAGCGATTCTTTGGTTTTAAACCCAGCGGATGTTGGCCTTCGGAAGGCGGCATTAGTGAGCAGACGTTAAAAATACTGGGTGATTTCGGTTTTGACTGGACGGCAAGCGGCGGTTCCGTATTGCAGAATAGTTTAAATCTCGCTGAAAATGCGAAGCACTCAGGCATTCATCATCCGTTTAAGCTTAAAAAAACCGATATAACCTGTTTTTTCCGGGATGACGGGCTGTCCGATCTGATCGGTTTTGAGTATTCAAAATGGCATGCTGATGATGCTGTCGGCGATTTGATCCATCACCTGGAAAATATTGCTGCACATGAGGCGGGTGACAAGGTGGTCTCAATCATCATGGATGGTGAGAATGCCTGGGAATATTTTCCCGATAACGGTTATCACTTTCTTAACGCCTTGTATCAACGGCTGGCCAATCATCCGAATATTGAATTAACGACTTTTTCGGAATGCCTGCAAAATAAGGTTGAAGTTAAGCCGCTGGCTAAAATAGTTGCTGGCAGTTGGGTCTATGGTACTTTTTCTACCTGGATAGGCGATGCGGATAAGAATTGCGGTTGGGATATGCTGGGCGATGCCAAGTGGGCATTTGACAAAGCAGTCTCAGCCGGAGGATTAACGGATAAACAAGTGCGGCAGGCTGAGCTTCAACTGGCTGTTTGTGAAGGTTCCGACTGGTTTTGGTGGTTTGGCGATTATAATCCCGGGGAAGCGGTCAGCAACTTTGAAAAACAGTACAGGCTTAATTTGGCTAATTTGTACAGGTTGCTGGGTGAAGAACCGCCCGCTTATCTGGCGCTGTCATTTACTCAGGGCTCCGGCGCTCCGGTCATGGGCGGGGCAATGCGTCCCGGCGTCGAACTTACATAATCGATAGACCCGTAGGCCGGATAAGCCCCGAGCCCTGCAAATTTGGTGGATATGCGGCGCACATCCACTCTACAACTTAAACGAGAGTTCATTAAGAGTGAATGACATCTTAAATAAACGCCGCGCCGGTATTCTGTTGCATATTACATCGTTACCGGGTGTGGGCAGGCAAGGAGATTTGGGGCAGGAAGCTTACAATTTCGTAAGATTTCTGCATGATTCCGGGGTCAGCGTATGGCAGGTTTTACCTTTAGGCATAACTCATGCGGATGGTTCGCCTTATCAGTGCCTGTCCGCCCATGCCGGTAATCCGTCATTAATCAATATTGATTGGTTAGTGGCGCGAGGCTGGATGCAACGCACTGATAAATGCGAATATTGTGCAGGCGATTGCAGTACAAGGTGTTTAATAACCAAAGCGTATTACGGTTTCCTGGAATACGCCGAGCCGCAGGATAAGGACGGTTTTGCGCGCTTTTGCCGGGAAAAGGCCTTCTGGCTCAATGATTTGGCTTTATTCTTGGCTCTTAGGGCTGAATTTAATCAGCAGTGTTGGAATCAGTGGCCTGAGCATTTCAAAGAGAGAGATGCAAAAGCACTGCAAGAGGCGCGCCGCCGGTTAAAGGCACAAATTGAATGCATTAAATTTGAACAATATGTATTTTTCCGGCAATGGCTGGAATTAAAAACCTATGCTAACCGGCATGGCGTATTTTTGTTTGGCGATATTCCTATTTTTGTGTCTTATGACAGCGCTGATGTCTGGGCTCATCGCGATGTATTTAAGCTCGAAAAATCAGGCGAAATGTCTGTCGTGACCGGCGTACCGCCGGATTATTTTTCTGAAACAGGGCAGCGCTGGGGAAATCCGCACTATAACTGGGAGTATCTGGAGAAAACCGGATTTCATTGGTGGGTCGAAAGGATGGAAACCCAACTTGAGCTGTTTGATATTATTCGGATCGACCATTTTCGGGGGCTTGAAGCCGCCTGGGAAATACCTGCCAATGAAAATACCGCAATTAATGGGGTATGGGCTAAAGCGCCAGGCAAGGCATTATTGAATGCAATAAAAGCGGCGCATGGGTCGATTCCATTGGTTGCCGAGGATTTGGGGATTATTACCCCCGAGGTTGAGGCGTTAAGGGATGAGTTTGATTTGCCGGGCATGAAGATTTTACAGTTTGCGTTCGGCAGCGGGCCTGATAATCCTTATTTGCCTGACAATTATGAAAAAAACTGTGTCGTTTATACCGGTACGCATGACAATGATACGACTTTAGGTTGGTTGCAGGGTATTAGTGATAATGATAAAAACTACATTTACGATTATCTCGGCAAGCCGGCAATGCCGCTGCATTGCGCGTTAATTCACGCCGCATTGGCATCGGTTGCATATCTTGCGGTAATCCCGATGCAGGATATTCTGGAGCTGGATTCCGAGCATCGTATGAATACCCCGGGCACAACGGAAGGAAATTGGACGTGGCGTTTTCAGTGGGATCAGTTGTCACATGAACGGGCGGTCAGATTTGCGTATCTGGTTGGCTTGTTTAATCGTAAATAATATCGTCTAAAGGGCGACCTGACAGCCGCCCTTGGGCAAATAAAAGCGGATTAATCGTTGTTTTCAGTGTTGGTCTGTTCAGGCAGCGGTAGCAACGGAATGTTATAACCCGCCATAATGGATCGGATCTGATCTGCTTTGGCCGCGATCAGCTTGTTAAGGGCTTCTTTCCTTGCTTTATCGCCCTTGCGAACCCCCATCGCCATCGCAAATTCGAATTTCATGTCCGGGGTTGATTTCATCGGGATCATGGTGTAACTGTTTTTTGGGCTTTGTGCAACAACATAGCCCGCCATAGGTCCCCAGAGAATTACCATATCAATCTTCTTCGCTTTAAGATCTTTTTCTATCTGCATGGCTACATTATTTTCGCCGTCGCCAGACATCGATTGATAGGGGATGCCCAGGTCGAGTAAACCGTTTTTTTGCATCCAGGTTGTTCCCGGGCCGCGATCAAACATGGCGATTTTTAATGATTGTTGTCTTTGCAACGGCAGATCGGCTAATTGGGCGGCGTCGGTAATATCGTCCCAACCGCGCCCTTTGGCGATTAAAAGTACATAAGTCGACTGGTAGTACGGCGAGGTTGTTAAGGTGAGGTCGTAACCTTCAGGGACGCCCATAATGACGTCGCATTTATATTCACTGCTTTCCACATCGCTGTCTTTTAATGGCGCATTTAAGGTGTTGCGGATAAAGCCGATTCGTTGCGGTAACCATGTGTACTCAATTGTTTGCCCAAGCCCTTTGGCAAACAGCTCGGCGATTTTGTTCTCAAAGCCGTCTTTGTTTTTTGTGGAATAAGGCGGATTCAACGGGTCGGCGCAGACCTTGAATTTTTCTTCAGCAGAGCTGGTAAAGCTTAGCGCGGCTAGAAACAGGATGGCGAAGCATGCTGTATGTTGAGGTAAGTTCCTCATTAAGATCTCCTTGTGTGTATCAAACAGTAAGGGGGCATAGTTTACTGCATAAAGAGCCAAAAAAAAGCCCTGGCTGATAAATCAACCAGGGCTTTTAATTCACAATCTAAAAATCAGATCGATTTAGTTGCTGGGTAATGTAAATACAGTTAATGTACCGCCCAGCTTAGTGTAAGAGCTTAAGCTTCTGTAAGCGCCCACAGCTCCCAAACCTTCAGAGTTTGAGCTTGCTTCACCGCTGTCAAGGCCGGCAGCGATACCGATACCTGCCCAGCCGCCGATACCTGAAAGAACGCCAACATATTGCTTGCCGTTATATTCCCAAGTATTAACGTTGCCGATGATGCCGGAAGGTGTTTTGAACCGGTAGAGTTCTTTACCTGTTTTAGCATCAACCGCTTTCAGGTAGCCTTCCAGAGTACCGTAGAATACTACGCCACCCGCAGTTGCAACAGAACCTGACCAAACAGAGAATTGTTCTTTGTTAGACCAAGCGATTTTACCGGTTTTGGCGTCATAAGCCGTGAACTGACCCAGGTTGGTTGAATTGTCTGGTTTACCCGTCATAACGTCTGCGCCGGCAGGCATCATGGTTAATGTAGCGCCAACGTATGGTTGACCCGCTGTGTATGAAACTTCGAATGGTTCGTAGTCCATGCACAAGTGGTTGCCTGAGATATAGAACAAGCCGGTTTGCGGAGAGTAAGAAACCGGTTGTTGGTTTTTACTTCCTAACGCAGCAGGGCAAACGCCTTGTGTGTTAACGTCTTCGCCGTTTTGTTCGGTACTGTATTTAGAGACAACTTGCGGACGACCGGTGTTCATGTCGACATGAGTTGCCCAGTTAACTGATTTGTCGAATTTTTCAGCAACAAGCAGTTCGCCGGTTTCACGATCTAAAGTGTAGCCAAAACCGTTACGGTCGAAATGCACGATAGTTTTATGCATTTTGCCTTTAACTTCTTGGTCAACCAGGACTGTTTCGTTGATACCGTCAAAGTCCCATTCATCGTGTGGAGTCATTTGGTAAACCCATTTAACAGCACCGGTGTCGGCGTCACGAGCCCATAAAGACATGGACCATTTGTTGTCGCCCGGACGTTGTACAGGGTTCCAAGTAGATGGGTTGCCGGATCCGTAATAGATCAGGTTCGATTTAGGGTCGTAGCTTGTCCAGCCCCAAGTAGTACCGCCGCCGATTTTCCATTGGTCGCCTTGCCAAGTGCTTAAGCTTGAGTTTTCGCCGACTGGAGTGACTTTGCCGTCTTTCCAAGTAGTAGTTTTCTTGGCGTCGATCAGGGTGTCTTTGTCAGGACCCATGCTGTAGCCTTTCCAGACCAACTCGCCAGTGTTGATGTTATAAGCCGCTAAGAAGCCGCGAACACCAAATTCACCGCCGGAAATACCAGTCAAAACTTTATCTTTCACAACTAAAGGCGCTGAAGTATTGGTCATACCCAATTTAGGGTCGCCGTTTTGTACGCTCCAAACGCGTTTACCGGTTTTAGCGTCTAACGCAGTCAAAACGGTATCGGATTGTTGTAAGAAGATTTTGCCGTCGCCATAAGCCAGACCACGGTTGACAGTGTCGCAGCACATAACCGGAATAGTTACGTCAGCATCTTGTGTTGGCGTGAATTCCCAGATTACAGATTGAGTTTTTTGGTCGATTGCGTAAACAGTGTTAGGAAAAGGTGTGTGAATGTAAAGAACATCATTAACAACCAATGGGCCGCCTTCGTGTCCACGCAATACACCTGTAGAAAAAGACCAGGCTGGTTGCAGGTTCTTCACGTTAGTGGCGTTGATTTCACTTAGTTTGCTGTAACGAGTACCCGCGTAATCACCACCCCAAGTAGCCCAGTTGGCTGGGTTTTGGGTAAGTTTTTCAAGATCGCTGTTAGCAGTTGAAACTGCTGGCGCGGCTAAAATAGCAGCCACACTGGAAGCAAGCAGCCAACTTTTCAAAGGCTTCTTCATATTATATTTCTCCTGGTATCCTGTTAATTTGACAGAATAGTGATTATGTTTTTTAGGACTAATATTAGTTTTAGGGTGGCTTTCATGTTCCATGGAGACAGGAAATTTTCACTCTAGGAGCCTAAATTTAATGATTTTGCCCCAAAAGTCAACTTTTATAGGCGTTGATGCAAAGTGATTTTCTGTAACGTTTTGATAAAACACAGGGTGTCCGGCAATTGTTCTGCATCCGCGCAGTCGTTGCGAGGGGTGTAAATTTTTCCGGATATTTTGTTGCGGATGCGACCGACGGAAATGCTATTGATTTAAGTGTTATAGGGAACGATTAAGTCAAAGGGTTTCGATATGATAGCCGTTGCTGTTCCAGCATAATACTTCACCCGAATTCTTGCTCCATGCGGCAAGAACAAAGCGCTGGGCAGGTTGGTTGCCTATTTCAAAGCTATGGACGGCAGGGCGGTGCGTATGTCCGTGAATCAACCGCTGGCAGCCCCGCTCACGCATAATGTTAATTACCGTGTCCTGATTGACATCCATGATGTCCTGGGATTTTTTGCGCTTGTGGAAATAACTGCGGATACGATACCAACGCGCCGCCAGCAGCCGCAAAAACAAGGGTTTTGATAACACGGATTGCTGCCATTCCGGGGTATGCGATTTGGCGCGAAATGCCTGATAGGGCAGGTCATCGGTACACAGTAAATCGCCGTGGGTAAGCAGCGTCGGTGCGCCGTGCAAATCGATCATAGCGTACTCATCGAGAAGTATAACGCCGGTATCCTCGGAAAATTGCTTGCCCAGCAGGAAATCGCGGTTGCCTTGCTGCAAATAAACCGGTGTGCCCGAACTGGTCAGCTGCTTAAGCTGCTTTCGGATTGTATTATTGGGCGGGGTAGGGTCGTCGTCGCCTATCCAGGCATCGAAAAGGTCGCCGAGTATGTAAACGGCGGAGGCTTTGGGTGCTCTATCGCGAAGAAATGAAAGAAACCGGCGGGTGATTTCAGGTTTTTCCAGGGAAATATGCAGGTCTGATATAAACAGGATTTCTTGATTCAAGGGAGGCTAAGGGCAAAAGGCTAAGGGCAAAAGGCTAAACTAAAGGCGAGCAGTGGGAATTCCTTTCGCCTTTAGCCTTGCGCCTTTCGTCTATTGTATAACTTCAGCTTTTTCGACAATGATGTCGGTTTTCGGCACGTCCTGGTGTCCGCCACGGTTACCTGTAGGCTGTTTGGCCATTTCATCGACAATATCCATGCCTTCAATGACTTCGCCGAATACGGCATAGCCCCAGCCGCTAGGTGTCGGGCTGGTGTGATTCAGGAACGAGTTGTCTTTATAGTTGATAAAGAACTGAGCGGTTGCGGAATCGGGAACATTGGTGCGCGCCATTGCTATGGACCCGCGCTTGTTCGGCAAGCCGTTATCGGCTTCGTTTTTGATAGGGTCATGAACCGGTTTTTGATTAAAATCAGTGTCAAATCCGCCGCCTTGCGCCATAAATCCGGGAATTATGCGATGGAAAATAGTGTTGCTGTAAAAGCCTTCGTTAACATAAGTCAGAAAATTTGCCGATGAAACAGGCGCTTTTTCAGGATTCAGTTGGATAATGATTTCACCCAGAGAGGTGGTTAATTTAACTTTTGATGGTGTATCGGACATTTTGTTTTCCGTTGCAAATGAGAGTGTTGTGGTTAAAAGCAGCATCATGGAGAAAATGAAGGTACGCATGGATTTCCTTGTAGAGTGATGCAAAGAGCAAATTCTAAGTGTTTTTGTCTTGAAAGAGAAGCATGCGCTTGGTAGATTGTACCGTTTTGTTTAACCGGTCCCGACTTATCGGCAATGGAAAATTTTGCCTAATTGAATAATTTAATAACATGTTGAAAATATATAACACCCTGACCCGAAGAAAAGAACTGTTTCAGCCGCGCGTAACGGGCAAAGTCGGCATGTATGTCTGCGGCATGACGGTTTACGATTATTGCCATATCGGTCATGCGCGGGTCATGGTGGTGTTCGATACGGTGGCGCGTTATTTTCGCTATCAGGGTTATGAGCTGACCTATGTGCGCAACATTACCGATATTGACGACAAGATTATCAAGCGGGCAATCGAAAACGGCGAGGATTACGGTAAGCTAACCGAGCGGTTTGTCGACGCGATGCACGAGGATGAGCGGGCGCTGGCCGTTTTGCCTCCCGATATTGAGCCGAGGGCGACGCAATCTATAGACGACATTATCGCAATGATTAAAACCTTAGTGGACAAGGGGCTGGCTTATGTCGGCACAAACGGCGATGTGTTTTATGCGGTGACCCAATTTAAGGATTACGGCCGGTTATCGGGCAAGAACCTGGACGATTTGCAAGCCGGCGAGCGGGTCGATGTCGATTTGGCCAAGCGCAATCCGATGGATTTTGTGCTGTGGAAAATGGCCAAGCCCAATGAGCCTGCCTGGGAATCCCCATGGGGCTTGGGCCGTCCCGGCTGGCATATCGAGTGTTCGGCGATGTCCACCTGTTGCTTGGGCAACCATTTCGACATCCACGGCGGCGGCATGGATTTGCAGTTTCCGCATCATGAAAACGAGATCGCCCAATCGGAAGGCGCGACCGGCGAAAAATTTGTCAACTTGTGGATGCACAACGGCTTTGTCCGCGTCGACAATGAAAAAATGTCCAAGTCGTTGGGTAATTTCTTTACCGTGCGCGAGGTGCTGAAAAGGTACAGGGGCGAAATAATACGTTTCTTTATCCTGTCCAGTCATTACCGCAGTCCATTGAATTATTCGGACGAATCGCTTAATGATGCAAAAGCGGGGCTGGATCGGCTGTATACGGCATTACGCGGGGTAGAAACAGTAGCCGAGGCGGCGGTCGAGGAATCTTATAAAAACCGCTTCGAGCTAGCCATGGATGATGATTTTAATACGCCGGTCGCGCTGTCTGTGTTATTCGATTTAGCCAGAGAGCTGAATAAAGCCAAAGAGGCTGATGATCAGGAGAAAGCCGAAACGTTGGCAACCAACCTGAAATATTTAGGCGGCTTGTTGGGAATATTGCAAAACAATCCTGATGGTTGGCTGAAAGGTAATGTTACGCTTCATGGTGTGCATGATCTTTTGACTGCAACCCATGTTGATGCTCCAGAATTAATAGTAGGGAGCGGTGTCTCCGAAGAAATAATCGAGCAACAAATCCAAGCCCGTCTGGATGCCAAAAAAGCCAAAGACTGGGCTTTGGCCGATAAAATCCGTAACGACCTGAAAGAGCAGGGCGTGATTCTTGAAGATTCGCCCGACGGCACAACCAGCTGGCGGCGTGAGTAACTTCACGGACATTTTTATCGTTCTCACGCTCCAACGTGGGGATGTCGTGGTAGACGCTTCAGCGTCCCGCAACGCAGGAGCGTTGCGGGCTGAATTCCCGCGCCGGAGCTCGGGAACTATTAAAATTCAAGCAAGTAACCCAAGGTTCCAATGGCCGATCAAAATAAACCGCCAGCCAACGATTTGGTAACAATATTGTTCAATTTAGTCAGAGGTTTCCTCTCCAAAAAAATCCGCACCGTTTATTACAGCGCCAGAGAATCGATCGGGGAGCATAAGCGCGATATAGTCGTTGCTCATGTCGAGCAGGCCTGCGTGGGGTTGCGGGAAACCAAAAATGAGTTCGAAGATGCGCTGGAGCGGTTTAAGACGCTGGTCTGCGTCAATGAAACGGCGCTGGACCATAAATACAATCTGCTGAACAGGCAGTATCAGTTTTGCTGCGCTAAATCCGATTCGGTCAGCAGTAGAATCAGGGCGATTGAACAGGTCAGCGAGGCGCTGTTTGTAGAATGGGAAAGCGAACTCAACGAATACACCAACCGTAACTTGCGCAGCCACAGTAAGCAGCAGTTAAAGGCGGCCAGACAAAATTACGCCAGGCTTATCAGGACCATGCAAAGAGCCGAGGCTAAAATCCAGCCGGTGCTGGCGGCATTCAAAGATCAGGTGTTGTATTTGAAACATAACCTCAATGCCCAGGCTATCGCGGCATTAAGGCATGAGTTTATCGAGATAGGGATAGATATTTCCCAGCTTATCCAAGCCATGGAACAAACGATTGCTGAGGCAAGCCAATTCGTTGCGGTATTAACCGATCAAAAAGCCTTGCCCAGCCGGTGATGTTAGAGTTTGTACAAAACCCCGTTGGCCTTGTCTTTAGGGTCTTCTTTTTGACCTTTGCGGTTATCCTGGTCGATTCTTTCCTTGCCGAATTTGGCGATCATATCGTCCCAGCTTGTGTATTTTTCATAGCCTGCAAAACCGGCATTTTTTCGTTGTTGATAAAGTTCTTTGCCCATTGCAATGATCTCTTCCGGTTTTTTGCCGTCAACAGCGTTAAGAAATTCCTTTTCATCTTTGATAGAGTCGCGAAGCATCCAGAAAGAGACTTCAAACTCAATGCGGGCATCGGGAGATAAGCGGTTTTTTAAGGCCTTAACTGATCTCAAAGCAGTGCGGGTATTATGACCGTTAATTTGTTGCCCCTTGCTGCACGCAATTAAAGAAGTGCAGCAGAGAATGAGCAGAAGAATAGGAAATTTCTTCATATAGATAACCTCAAGTTTAAGTACGGACGCATGTCATGCTGTTTGCATGCATTGCGGTTGTTATTATATAACGCCGGATCGCCAAACAAAGTAAAATGGTCGGTCATTATAACCCTGAGCTGGCTTTTTATGCTGGAATTTATCCAATTATTAAAACAACGTTACCAGACGGTTTTGACTCAACTGGGCAATGAGACGGTCAAGGCAAGTTATCAGCAGAGGATCGATCAGCTTATTCTGGCTGAGGCCTTCATACGCAAGGGACAGATGATCGATGCGGCACAGCAGCCGTTGTTACACATGGCTGTGGTGGGGCCGACGCAGGCAGGAAAAAGTTCGCTGGTCAATGTGTTGTTAAACAGCGCCGCCGCCGGAGTGAGTCCTCTGGCCGGTTACACCATCCATCCCCAGGGTTTTTGCAACGGCGTAAGTCTTGGCGACTGTGGCGATGTGCAGCGTTATTTCGGCCGTTTTCAGCAATTACAACAAACGCAGCTGAGCAAAGACCGGCACGACTGCTATTCGCTAACCGAAAACAGCACAGACTCAAAGTTCTTGCCGCACGGCGTCTTGTGGGACACGCCCGATTTCGATTCGATAGACTCGGCAACTTACCGGGAGGGCGTTATCAGGGCGATTGCCCTGGCGGATATGGTTATTCTGGTGGTCAGCAAGGAAAAATACGCGGATCAATCGGTCTGGGACATTATGGCCGCTGTCGAAGAACTGCATCAGCCGACGATTATTTGCCTGAATAAACTGGTCGAAGGTTCGGAGTCGGTCATTATCCAGTCATTAAAGGAAAAATGGCGGCAAGCCAGAACCGACGAGTTCCCCGAGGTCGTGCCGCTGTATTACCAAAAACCGGGCGGGCTGCCTGTTTGGCCCGAGTCCAGGCAACAGCTGCTTATTCAACTGGCGCACAAGGTAAAGCCTGCAAAACATGCGCGATTTGAGCAGGAGTTATTGAAAAGACACTGGCAAACCTGGCTGGAGCCGGTTTTTGCCGAACATCAGGCGTTAAACGATTGGCATGAATTAATCGATCTTATGATCGAGCAGGCGATGGAAAGTTATCAGCGCGATTACCTGAATCACCCGCATCATTATGAAACTTTTCAGCTTGCGATGACGGAATTGCTGAATTTAATGGAAATTCCCGGATTGGCCCGTATTTTGGCCGGTACTCGTCAAGTCTTGACCTGGCCGGTCAGACAGATTATGAAACTGGGAGGCAAAAGACCGCATATTTCAGACAGCAGCCACGAAATAGCCTTGTTAAATCAAATAGCTGAACATACGCTGATACAGCTGGCTGACAAGCTGCTGGATAGGGCCGACCAAAGCCAGCAGGGCCAGTGGTGGCGACAAATCAACAGCGTGTTGCGCAATCAGCGGCAGGATGTGTTGCAGGATTTTAGCCGGGCAGCAAAAGATTATCATCAGTCTTTTCAAGTGGATGTGGAAAGCGCCGCGTCCCGGATGTATTACAAGCTGCAAGAGCAGCCGGTGGTGTTAAACAGTTTGCGCGCAACCCGGGCGACTGCCGATGCGGCTGTTATCGCATTGACTTTGCAGATGGGCGGCATAGGGCTGCATGATCTGGTCATTGCCCCGGCGATGCTGACGCTGACATCGTTGTTGGCTGAAAGCGCAGTTGGCGGCTATATGCATAAAGTGGAAGCCGAGTTAAAACAAAACCAATTCAATACCGTAAAACAGGCGTTATTTATCGAGAGCCTGCGCAATAAACTGTTGCAGTTGCCCGAGCAATTATCGATGACGACTCATTTCAATATCTCCCCTGACCAGCTGCGTGCGGCAGAGCTACAACTGACAGAAAAGCGCCATGGCTTACGATTACTCTAGTTTGGTACAAACAATAAAACGCTGGGCGGATCAGGCGTCGTCGGCAGGCTGGATCAATGCCGACATTGCCCGGCAGTTAAGCGATGTCGATGCGAGAACGCCCGATACCCTGTTTGATCATGACGGTTCCAGGCCGCTGATAGTCGCCTTCATGGGCGGCACCGGCGTAGGCAAGAGTTCATTGCTGAACCGCCTGGCAGGCAAAGCCATCGCCAGAGCCGGAGTCGAGCGGCCCACTTCGCGAGAAGTCACGCTATATCATCACCATAGCGTTGCAATAAAGCATTTGCCCGAACAACTGCCGCTGGCGCAAATCAAAATCGCCGAACATGACGATGAGTCCAGAAAACATGTGGTCTGGATCGATATGCCCGATTTCGACAGCACCGAACAAAGCAACAAACATCAGGTGCTGGAATGGTTGCCGCATATCGATGTGCTGATTTATGTGGTCAGCCCCGAACGCTATCGGGATGAAAAAGCCTGGCGCTTGCTGCTGGCGGAAGGCGGCAGGCATGCCTGGCTGTTTGTCCTGAATCAGTGGGACAGAGGCCAGACAGAGCAGTATGAGGATTTTAAACGCCAACTGCATAAAGCGGGATTTGCCGAGCCGATTATATTCAAGACCGTCTGCGCCGAAGATCCGCAAGCCGATGAGTTTTCAGCATTGGAAGCGACCATCGGTTCTCTGGCGACCGAGCATATCGTTAAGCAACTGGAACAAAGAAGCGCGCAGATTAAAAAAGACGAGTTAAAACAGAACCTGCAAGGCACCAGCCGGTTGCTGGGATCGGCGGCGTCTTTTCAACCCGTGCCGGCGCTGTGGCAGGAGCAATGGCAGCGCACCGCCCAGGTGCTGCAACAGGGTTTTGCATGGCCTATTCAGCAACTGGCGCAGCATTATGCCGATCACTCGGCCGATTTACTAGGCAATCCCGCTGCCGCCAAATATGCAACAACCGGCGCTAAATTCAACTTATGGGACGATTGGGCCGAAGCCCGTTTAGACGATGCGCTTGATGAATTTGTGATCAATGCCGACCAGCTTGGCATTCCGGTCAGTCCGCTTAAGCGGCAGTTGTCCGCGCTACGGGAAAAAGCCCCCAAAATCATCCAGGCGCAAACCGAACTGGCGGCCAGACAGGCCTTGGCGAATCCCGGCAATGCAGTGCATCGCGGCTTTTTAAAGTTTATGCGTTTATGCGAAATCATCCTGCCGCTTGCGGCTATTTGCTGGGTTGGCTATCAGGTTTTTATCGGCTATTACACCAGCAACATGACCAACGTAGATTATCTGGGCGTGGATTTTGCGATCCATAGCAGTTTGTTAATAGCCATCACCTGGCTGACGCCTTTTTTCATCCTGAAAAAATTAAAGCCGTCGCTGGAAAAAAGCGCCTTAAGAGGACTTAACAAGGGGCTAACCAACGCAATCAACATGATTGATGGGGAAGTGTTGCAGGTGATAGAAAACATCGGCAGTCAACATGCAGAACAGATAAAGCAGCTTGCCGGGATTGTCGAGCTTTGCGGTGTCGCCGATGCCGACCGGCAACCATCAATAGACAGCAACAGTCCTTTGTCCCGGATGCTTATTGATTAACATGATGCTTTTATTCCCTCTCCTGTTGGAGAGGGTTAGGAGACGACTGCATGGATGCAGGAGGTAGAGCAATGCAGGAGCTATTGCCGAGGAGTATTGAAAATAAGGGTAAAACTACAGTCAAGGCTTTACCGTTCGACCTGAGCCCTTCGGCTGCGCTCAGGAGAGCCCTGTCGAAGGGGTAGAGCCCCCTGGAGCCCTTGTAAATACTGGCCTAAAAAAATAATTGTACAATTTTTATCCAATTCATATAATATGAACATCACGGGGGCGACATGGCTTCGACGTGGGTAGCAAAACCTTAAGTGCATGCCGAGGACAGTACACCTCGTAAAATCTACTGAAACTAAAGTATTCGCAAATGACGAAAACTACTCAATGGCTTTAGCTGCTTAAAACCAGCACCATTCCTTTGACCATCTGTGCTTATGCGGGTGGAGTTTTTAGTACCTTTTAGGTATGAGAGGCGCTCAGAGGTCATCTACATAAGATCGCGCTGAAGTCTGTCCGGTGTGGATGCGCTAAAACCTTACGGAATCGCTGGTGATTTTCTTGGCCCGACGGGTAGTCACTGGCTAAATCAAAAGAGCGGGATAAGCATGTAGACCTTGTGGCGGAGTACTTGCGGACGGGGGTTCAATTCCCCCCGCCTCCACCAAATTACTAAATCAAATAGAAACCCGCAAGCCGTAAGGCTTAGCGGGTTTTTTATTGTCCGGAAAATTCGCAGTAATTATGTACTTCAATATAGGGGCTTAGGAGCCCGAAACATTAAATTTGTCTTCAATTTTTTGTTTGTAGTTTAAATAATGGATGGTTTGCAGTTGCGCAGGGTTGCTGATCCGAAATGCAGCAAGGGGCAGGTCTATATCGGTAATATGAACCGGGTAATTGCTCTTAGCGCTCCTGAATTGAAGGATATGTTGGTAAGCTGCATAAAAGACTTTATTGCCGTGTTCCAGCGAAGAGAATTCTTCTTCATTACAGTAGATCGTGTAGGCAATGCCTTTATCGGTGTCTTCCCCTGTAATGCGTAGGCTTAATTCCTGATTTAAAGATGCGGTACTCAGTTGCACAGGATTACAGGAAAAGATGTCGTCAGAACTTTTCTCGATTTCGTAATATTCAATATCCACGACATTTTCAGACAGCGTGCGGCTGATGATTGACTCTAAAAAAGCGGCATAGTGTTTCAGCAGATGGCTAACGTTGGTCTTGTTATGCTGCTGGGTATACAAAGATCCTTTTTCATCAACAATATAGACACTGATGCCCGTTTTATTGTCATAATAAAAAAGCTGGATCACTTGCGGCTTATTCATGGAGTAAATAAGACGGACGGGGGTATTTTCGAGGATAGCTTGGTCAAAATGAATGGAGCTGAACTGTTTCTGAGGGCGGCCTATTTCGTCTAACAACAGTTTTTCAGTTGCCAGCATTTTGTAGCTTAGGGTTTTATTGATAGATTGGAAGACATAAAACGCAGTTCCGCCAGGCAAAATATAACGGGGTGAGTGATTTTGTTGCGGCGCGGAAAAAAGCTTAACCAAGATGCTAAATAGGATCTCAACGCGGAAAATGATGTCTCTAGCCCGATTCGGCATGTGACAGACAAACTTCACGTTTTTCAAAGACAGCGGTTTTTGGTTGTTATTAATGACGTCTGTTAAACACGTAAATAAACCATCCAAGCCATCCTCATGGCTGGTGGTAATTTCGCTCCAGCTGGATAATGAAATCCTGCTTATGGTTTGAATAAAGCACTGCCGGTCTATGCCATAACTCAGCGGGTCGGAGCGCCGCTCACTCATAACGCATAGGCGCTCATTATCCGCGATGCCCATGTTTATAAAAATCAGTGAATGCAGTGGGATCTTTGGGGTTTTGTAGGCATCCAGCGGGGCGTCGAAAGTAAAGTTATGGCTTAAAAAAAGGTTGATCTGCCTCAAAACTGAACGCAGCTCCGAATCCGGCATTTTAAGGGAATGAGAGCTGAAATTGATCAGCAGGTGTTTGTGATAGAGGCCGTTGATGACCAGCCAGCAAAGCGTTTCTATTAAAGTCCGGCATTTTTGTATGGGCTCAAACTCTGTAGCCGTAGTCATCTGCACGTATTTTGGATATAAAGCCCATCCCTCGATTTTGGCGGCGAGGGTGTTTTCTACGATAGATAATGCATTTTCTTTTGAATGCACGTCGGCATGCGTCGTAATGATTTCAACCTTACCCGGCTTTTTTTCTAAAAAGGAATGGAGCTTTCTGCCGATTAATTTCAGATCATTATTACTTTCCTGGTTTGGAGTCACATGGTCTTTGGCGAATCCCATAATCATGCGGTAACAGTGGGTCAACTGTCGCACAATAACGGCATGCTCCTCTGTTGCTTTTTGTATATTCCATGATAGAACCTGTTTAGCCTCATCGATAGTCGATGCGGGCCATTTCCATATTTTAGCAATCTGGTAGATATAGCGTTCTTTGGATATACGGGTCGGGGCATCCAGAGTGGTGTCGGATGGCCCCATTACTTTTAAATAAAAACTTTGGCGAGCGAAATCTAATCTTTCTTGGTTATGGGCATTTTGCAAATATCTTTCGACTTTCGTATAAATGAGCAAATACGGGTCGAGGTCGGTCGTCATAAAATTCCCCTGATAAACGGCCTTTTTTATGTCGTGGCATAGCCATTCGGTTTGAGGATATTCGCTGGCATAGCTCTCCATTAATAACAGTTCCAATAACGATTTGTACGGTGCATGCAGCGCCTTATAAATATGCCAAAGGGTTGCGCTGGCAAACTCGTCAGCAGGGACGGCTTCTAAACCGCCAAAATCGATAAGCTCATGCTCGGGAATGAAGCGATTGGTTATGAGGTGGTTTATATAGCGCGTGTAATTGCCTTCTTCATGAGGAGGAACCAGCCACCATGCCGGGCTTTTTCCCGCAATATAAATTGCAGTCCGGTAAAATTCTTCGAGCAGCAGATGATGCTGTGTTTGGCCGCTACTTTCAGTAGACATAGGCGTATGTTGACCGAGCCGGAATTGTTTGCTGTCAATTAAGCAAAAATGCACTTCGAGCTCTAATGATTCGGCCCAGGTCTCTATAGCCGAGGCTTTTTGTTGCAGTCCATTAATGGCGTCGGGCGATAAGTCGGATTGATGGCATACCCAGATGTCCATATCGTTGTTTTTTGAAACAGCAATGCTGCCGACACTGCCCATTAAAAACAGTCCTTCAATAGGATAACTGAGTGATGCCGTACGGGTATAATTGAAAGTCGAGGCCAACTGCCTGGCGGTATTTAAGGTCTGGTCACCAGGATTGTATTCAGGTATTCCCGCTGGGGTCTCCGGGGAAATAAATCCCGGCAACATCGTAAAGTTGCCATGAAAGAGTAAAGGCAATAATTCCGAAAACACGCGTTGGCGAGGATGCAGAGACTTTTGAATACGCTGTTCACGAAGTTGGCTCAAGCGTTTAAACCGATGCTTGATCGATTGGAGGTCCTGTATGCTGATTTCTTCGCCGGGCGAACCTAAATGAATGGGGGGCTCTTGGTGTGATCTAGTCATGGTGAACGTGTATAGTTTTGTTGTGCTGCTTGGATTGTGCGCAAGGGCTCAGGTCCTGAATCGTAGATTATACGTATTGCACATCATATCAAAGGCTTTCGCAATCGTGCGAGAGATGGGATTGAAATAATAAAAATGGGCTCAGGTAGGGTGCGCACCACAATCAGCTATATTCTCGGCTAACAATTCCAGTA
>JALNYY010000048.1 GCA_023229605.1 Methylobacter sp. | reverse complement strand
TTATACCATCATTGCAATGCCATCACTCGCATTCAGCTTAAACGCTGATATTACGCACGGATGGTATTTCTCCCGTTTGCCGCGCCGAGCACCGGAGCTTTTATCGAGAACAGCCCTCGATAAAAGCGAGGAGCACAGGAAATAAGCGGCAATCGGGTCGCCTTTTCTTTGGTTACTTTCTTTTGGCGAAGCAAAAGAAAGTAACTTGCCTTCGGGTGCGACAACCCGATTCAATCAAGTGTCGCGCTAGCGACTCCTTAATGTTCAAACGCTCGAAACTCGACTAATTATGTAACATCAGTTAAACGTAAACTATTACCCGGCGCCTTAAATTTTAAGGTACCGGGCTTGTAACTTTATTTTAATTCTTACCGCGCCATTTCCTGATGCATCTCTGCTATTTTCCGGTTAGCGACGACGGCTTTTTCATACACATCAATTAGCCTGACAATGCGCTTTTAAATCTTCCGCCTGTTTACCGTAGAGATTTAATATATAGCTCAGATTTACCTCCTTCATGGTTATTGGGATTGTTTGTCGATGGAATATTGTTTACACAGGGCATAAAGTGCCGGAATGACGATTAACGTCAACAGCGTTGACGACACCATGCCCCCCACCATCGGCGCGGCGATACGGCGCATGACTTCCGAGCCGGTACCGGTGCTCCACAGGATAGGCAAAAGTCCCGCCATGATCGCAGTAACGGTCATTATTTTGGGACGCAGGCGTTCCGCCGCACCGGTCATTAACGCGGCATAAAGATCGGTCTCGGTGAAGACCCGCTTTTCTTCCATGCATTGCCGCTGCTTTTCCCTGTATGCCTGATCCAGATAAATCAGCATTACCACGCCGGTTTCTGCAGCGACCCCAGCCAGGGCGATAAAGCCGACGCCGACCGCCACGCTGACGTTATAATCCAAAAACCACAACAACCAGATACCGCCGACCAAAGCAAATGGCACGGATAGCATGACAATCAGGGTTTCGGTTAGGCGACCGAAGTTCAGATAAAGCAAAACGAAAATAATACCTAGCGTTAGCGGCACAACCAGCTGCAAACGCTGTTTGGCTCGCTCCATGTATTCAAACTGGCCGCTCCAAGCAATGTAATAGCCCGCAGGGAATTTGACCGCTTGCTGCACAGCCTGCTTGGCATCCCGCACATAACTGTCGATGTCTCGCCCACGCATATCAACATAGATATAAACCGACAGCAAGGCGTTTTCGGTACGTATTGCCGGAGGCCCCTTGTTCAGGCTCAGCTGCGCCAGTTGCCCCAAAGGAATCATTGCCCCGCCGGATACCGGGACGAGCACATGCGCGGCGATGGCTTGCGGGTTATCACGCAGTTCACGCGGGTAACGGACGATGACGGCAAAACGTTCGCGTCCATCCACCATCGTGGTGACGGTTTCACCGCCAATGGCGGTGGAGATAATATCAAGCACATCGCCGATCAACAGTCCATACCGTGCCAAAGCTTCATAGTCCGGGGTAATGTTCAGATAAAATCCGCCGGTAACGCGTTCGGCGTAAGCGCTGGTGGTGCCGGGGACGGTTTTGACCGCCTGCTCGATTTGTTGCGCCAAGCCTTCCATTTCTGCCAGATCCTTACCGAACAGCTTAATACCGATAGGTGTGCGGATACCGGTCGCCAGCATATCGATTCGGTTTTTTATCGGCATCGTCCAGGCATTGCTGACACCGGGAATTTGCAGCGCCTGATCCATTTCTGCAATCAGTTTATCGACGGTCATGCCGGGCCGCCAGGCGGATTCCGGCTTGAGATTGACCAGGGTTTCCGACATCTCCAGCGGAGCCGAGTCGGTGGCGGTTAGCGCCCGCCCGGCTTTGCCGAACACTGATTCGACCTCGGGAAAGCGTTTAATGATGCGATCCTGGGTTTGCAGCAATTCGGCGGCCTTGGTTACCGACAACCCCGGCAGGGTTTGCGGCATGAATAACAGCGTGCCTTCGTTCAGCGTCGGCATGAATTCGCCGCCCAGCTGTGAAGCCGGATACCAGCTCGCTGCCAACATCAGCAGTGCGAAACCAAGAGTCAGCTTTTTGTACTGCATAACCCAGGCGATAACCGGACGATAAATCCAGATCAAAACCCGGTTGATCGGATTGCGTTGCTCGGGCAGGATTTTTCCGCGTACAAACAGCGACATCAATACCGGAACCAGCGTCACCGACAGCAGCGCCGCGCCCGCCATTGAGAACGTTTTGGTATAGGCTAGCGGGTGAAACAGCCGACCTTCCTGCGCTTCCAGCGCAAACACCGGCAAGAAAGAGACCGTGATAATCAGCAAGCTAAAAAACAGCGGCGGGCCGACTTCCTTGCAGGCATTGAACAGGATTTCGGCACGCGGCAGACGGCCTGCGTCGCGTTCCAGATGTTTGTGAGCGTTCTCGATCATGACGATCGCGGCATCCACCATTGCGCCGATAGCGATGGCAATACCCCCCAGGCTCATAATATTAGAATTCATCCCTAGTGTTTGCATGATGATAAAAGCGATCAGTACGCCGATCGGCAACATTAGAATAGCCACCAGGGCGCTACGCAAATGCAGCAGGAAGAGTACGCAGACCACGGCGACCACCGCGCTTTCTTCCAAAAAGGTATGGCGCAAATTTTCAATCGCACGATGAATCAGCTCGGAGCGGTCGTAAACCGTCTGTACACTGACACCGGTTGGCAATCCGGCAGTAATTTCGCGCAATCGGTCTTTTACATGACTGATTACTTCAAGTGCATTCTGACCATAGCGCGCCAACGCAATGCCTGAAACCGCTTCGCCTTCGCCGTTCCATTCGGTGATGCCGCGGCGCTCGTCGGGAACCAGTTCCACACGAGCAACATCACGCACCAACACCGGAATGCCATTGTCGACTTTCAACACCAGCCGTTGTAAATCTGCCTGGCCGCGCAAATAACCGCGCCCTCGCACCATGTATTCGGTTTCGGCAAGTTCTATAACCCGCCCACCGACATCGCGATTGCTGTTGCGGAGGGTATCGCTCAGGCTGCGTAAAGAGATGCCGTAAGCTTGCAGCTTATGCGGATCGACAGTGACCTGATACTGCTGCACAAAACCGCCGATACTGGCAATTTCAGCCACACCTTTGGCTTTGGTCAATTGGTAACGCACAAACCAGTCTTGCAGCGTGCGTAATTCAGCCAGTGAATGGTCTTTTGCCAGCAATACGTACTGATAAACCCAACCGACCCCGGTGGCATCCGGTCCCAATTTAGGCTTTACATTGGGTGGCAAGCTTCCGGTTAGCGTGGTCAGATATTCCAAAACCCGTGAACGAGCCCAGTAAATATCGGTACCGTCCTCAAAAATGACATACACGAAAGAAGCGCCGAAGAAGGAAAAACCGCGCACGACTTTCGAACGCGGCACACTCAGCATCGCAGTGGTCAACGGATAAGTGACCTGGTCCTCGACCACTTGCGGCGCTTGTCCGGGATATTCGGTATAAACGATGACCTGCGCGTCGGACAAATCGGGCAGCGCGTCGAGCGGCATAAGCGATAAGGCATAAACCCCGCCGATTACGATGCTAAAGGTTGCCAGCAGCACCAGAAACACGTTGCGCAGCGACCAGGCAATAACATGATTTAACATGGCTACCGGCCTCCGCGTTGAAGTTGCGGTGTTGCTTCGGGGATAGCCTGGCCGGCGTCAGCGCCATGAGTGTCAAACCCATCCAAGGCAGACTTCAGATTGCTTTCGGCATCGATCAGAAAATTGGCATGCGTTACTACTTCATCGCCTGCATCCAGCCCCCCCAATACTTCCCAGTATCCGTCAGCCTGACGCCCAAGTTTCACGACATGCGGTTCGAACCGCCCTTCGCCTCTTTGCACTAAAACGATTTGCCGGACACCGCTGTCAATGACTGCCGAATCAGGAACCGCCAATCGCGCGTCCTTATCCGCCAGCGCTGCCAGCGCTGCCAGCGTCACGCTGCCATACAGCCCCGGTTTTAGCAAGCCTTCATCATTGGGCAATTCGACACGCACTTTGACGGTGCGGGTTTCGGGGGTCAGCGTCGGATAGATGAACCCGACTTTACCGCTGAACAGTCTATCCGGGTAAGCGTTAATATGTACCTGTGCGACTTGGCCCAAACGCACTCCGCCTATATCCTGCTCGAACACATCCACCAACAGCCAAACCGTGCTTAAATCAACGATACGAAACAACAGCTCGCCGGGCATGAAACGCATCCCTTCTTGCGCCGGCTTATCCAGCACCACGCCATTGACCGGCGACAATAACGGCAGGGTATCCAAAGGCTGTCGTTGGATTTGTAAACGCTGCAACTGTGCAGGGGCAATATCCCAATAATGCAGGCGTTGCAACGCGTTATCGGTCAGCTGCTCAGCCGTACCACGCGCTTGGGCGCTACCCTGTTGCAGCGCTTGTTGTCCTTGCCGGGCGATCAGATATTCCTGCTGAGCGGTCATCAGCTCCGGGCTGTATACCTCAAGCAGCGGCTGACCGCGCTTGACGGCTTGCCCGGTTGCATTGACATACAAACGCTGAACCCAGCCTTCAAACTTGGGCGTTACGGCGTGAACGCGCTGTTCGTCGATCTGAATACTACCCAGCGCACGAATGTTGCGAGTCAGTGTGCGTTTTACTATGGTTTCTGTTTTAACACCCAGTTTCTGGATTTTTTCCGGGCTGATCTGAATTTGCCCGGAGTTGGCGAGTTCTTTTTCATAGACCGGGAGATAGTCCATGCCCATTTCATCCTTTTTCGGCGCCGGCGAAGTGTCCGCCGCGCCCATCGGATGCCGATAATACAGAATTTTTCCTGATTTCGGCGACGATACAGCTGAAGTCGGCTGTTCTGCATAAACCGGCACGTAGTCCATATTCATCTCGTCTTTGGCAGGCGTAGTCGAGGTGACTTGGGGATTCATCGGGTGACGATAATACAGCGGTTTTTTTTCGTCGACTGCGGCAGGATTTTGTTGAACGTTCAGGTGGCCCGCCCAAAATCCCAGACTTAAGCCCAGTATCAAAATCAAACCTGCCAAAACAGTTCTAATCATGGCTCAACTCCTCGCCGACTTCGGCGGATAACTCGGCTAAGATTTCTTGAGTATTGACCAAGGCCTGCCAATACTGTGTCTGATATTGAAAAAGGCTCAGTTGCGTACGCAGCAGATCAGTAAAATTCGTCTGACTCACCTGGTAGCCAGCCAATAGAGAATTAACAGTTTGCTGCGCCTGTGGGATGATTTCATGTTCGAGCAGCAACAGCTTTTCCTTGGCATGTTGATACTCGGCGGTTTTGACCGCTATCTCGGCCCGAATTTTATGATGCTCATCCTGTAGGGCGTACTGCTCCTGCAACAGTTCACTCTGGCGCTGATCAACCGCCTTGGCTTGTTTGCGGTCCGCATATATCGGTATATTCATGCTCAATTGGAGGTTGGCGAAATCGCTACGCGTCTGTCCTGTCGGCGTGTTTTGCCTGAAGGCATAGCCTGCGCCAACGGTAAAGTCAGGGTAGAAATCCTGTTTCGCCAGGTCGACTTTGGCCAGTGCGGCATCGAGCATCTTGCGGTGCTGGGCGAATAAAGGACGGATTTGCAGCACCTTGTCCTGCAAAGCCGATTCCGTAAGCACCGGCAACTTGAATTCGGCCTCGCCCGGAATCTGCACCGGCTTTTCCGGGACCCGATCCAGTAACGCATTAAACCGGGCGCTCAGGGCGTGACGCATACTGATCAGGCTCAGTTTTTCGTCCTTAAGTTTGGACAATTCAAGTTGGCTCAGCAGCACATCCTGCTGCGTTCCCTTGCCCACTTTATACTTGGCTTGGGTAATGTCGATCAGTTGTTGGAATACCCGTTCGGTCTCGTCCAGCAAATTTAACGCCCGATCGTAATAAAATAATTGCCACCAATTTTTTTTTACCTCCCGCACCAACCGCAAACGCGCTTCATCAACCGAATCGGTGGCGGCCAGCGCTTCCTGTTCGGCAATCTTTTCCCGTAGAGCCAGCTTGCCGGGAAAAGGAATCGCCTGGCTAATACTCATTCCCATCATAGTCATGTCTTCCTGGCGTAGATCGAAACTGCGCGTCGGTACATTCAGCATATCGAAGTTCACTGTGGGATCCGGCAAGGATCCCGCTTGTGAAGGGATTGCCGCCATCGACTCGGCGCGAGCCTTGATTTCCACCAAGCCGGGGTTGCCTGACAAGGCATGTTCGATCGCCAAGTCGAGTGTCAGGATAGCTTCATCCGTGCGAGCGGGGAGGGATTCGGCTAGCGCCTCAGCCCAACTCACACGGATTGTGCCGGTTGAAATATGAAAACACAGGCCAGGTGTAAACAGCGCCAGCCAAAAAGTCACCGCTACCCGCAGCGGAAAAGCGCGGCGTAACAGTCTCGGACAGAGAACGAAAAACATCGAAATTTCCTTTTAAATCGGAACAAACAGGCTCCGCAGGTCGCAGAGCCGCAATGCACCTAACCAGTTAATGGCGTGGCACGGCGATTTCGAGGAGTGGCTAATTCAGCAGTGTGCAGAACCGATAGATGAGCAGAATCCGGCGCCCGAGCGGCGGGTCAGCTTTAGGAGGAACTTTTGTGGGTGAATAGCTTAGAAGTAAGCACAAAAAAGTCAAAATGAGGACGAGGATAAAAACCGGTAGATCCGGTTTAGTCAGACGATTAAAATCGGTGAGCGGATTAGTTTGCGAGTCAAGGCAGGGCTTGAACGTGCAATCCTGCATAGCCTTGGGCGTATGCTTAGGAGCGCCGGAATCCGAACATCCTTGCATCTGATCAGGCATTACCGTCAATACCGAGGGCATAGGCATGGTACAGGTTGCTGAAATAGTCAAAGAAATCCAGCTCACCAGCAGCACGAACACCAACGTGCGTAAGTAAGGACGATTTCTTTTGAAATGCAACGCTGTTATCACAAGGCCTCTTTGAGCTGACTCAATTTATTTATAGGCTAGCATACGAAAAAACAAACAGCAATTAAATGTACGACTCGGCGCCTTGATTGATAGGGGGCAAGTGGGGAAGCTTGCAAGTCGGAATAACTGTTCATCAAACGGTTATTTTGGGACGCTAGGTATTGTCTGTCTTATACTTGGTTCTGTGTTTACCGCTACTAACAACCTCTAATGAGGGAGGATGTATTTGATGAAGTTAATAGATGGGCTACGCCAAGCAGGCGTACCCGCTGCACTTGGCGCAGCCATGTTATTCGGAGTGGGCGCTCCGCTCGCAAAACTGCTGCTGAATGCAGTTAGCCCTTGGATGTTGGCTGGGCTGTTGTATTTAGGTTCCGGTGTCGGCCTTACTTTATACCGGTATTTTAGCAAAACCCCGGCTGTCAAACTGCCTCGCCACGAGGCGTTGTGGTTTGTTGGTGCTATTGTAACGGGAGGGATCATTGGCCCAATACTGTTGATGTTAGGCCTAACCAGGATACCTGCATCGGAGGCTTCTCTACTGCTGAATTCCGAAGGGGTATTCACTGCACTGTTGGCGTGGTTCGCCTTCAAGGAAAACTTCGACCGGCGGATTGCATTAGGCATGACCGCCATTGTGGCCGGGGTCGCTATCTTGAGTTGGCCGGACGAAGCGGTTTTTACCGGCGTTTGGCCGTCTCTGTCCGTCGTTGGAGCTTGTTTCATGTGGGCCATCGACAACAACCTGACCCGTAAAGTGTCGCTATATGATGCGACTTGGATTGCCTCGGTGAAAGGACTGGTCGCCGGTTCAATCAATTTAGCCTTGGCCTTCATTGTAGGCGCAACTGTTCCTCCGTTGTTGAATCTTGCCGGGGCGTTGGTCGTCGGGTTTCTCGCCTATGGCGTGAGTCTGGTTCTATTCGTTGTTGGCTTGCGTCACCTTGGAACGGCTCGTACCGGAGCTTACTTCTCTGTCGCTCCGTTCATCGGTGTGATACTGGCGTTGGCAATGGGTGAACCGTTGACGCTGACACTGGTTGTCGCTGGAGCGTTGATGGGGTTGGGTATCTGGCTGCACTTGACTGAGCGGCATCAGCATCCTCATGCGCATAAGGCTCTGGAACACGATCATGAGCACACCCACGACGAGCATCACCAGCATGAGCATGACATTCCCGTCGAGCTTGGTACGAAGCACCGACACCTGCATCGGCACATACCAATGACTCATTTACATTCTCATTTCCCGGATGCTCACCACCAGCATGAGCATTGAAATCGGTTCATAAAACGGTCGTTTTATGGACAGATAACGTTGGAGGCAGAAGAACAGTTGCGAGCGGGGCGCTGCGCCAATTACAAGCCTCCCTCTCGACCGAAGTGTTAGGTTGCAGAACGACGTTCGGCCATGGCCGAAGAAATAACGCTGCTAGCCGAACGAATCAAGAACCCCACGAGCCCCAGTGCAACCACAATATCAGGCCAACCTGAACCGGTGAACCAGACCGCTCCAGCGGCCACAAAAACCGAAAGATTGGATACGATGTCGTTTCTCGAGCACTCCCACACTGAACTCATGTTCACATCTTCGTGGCGATGTCGCCACAGCAGAAAAAGACAAAGGGAGTTTGCCGCAAGGCCAAGAAGACTAAATACGCCCATAACCTCGAATATGGGCAGTCTTGGGACAAAAAACGTGTAAGTAATTTGAGCCGCCACAGCTACAGCAGCAAGGAAAATAAGCCCCCCTTTAAACAGTGCGACCTTGGCTTTAACAGCGGTGCTCCTCGAAACCGCGTAGAGGGTAAGACTGTATGTCAATGCGTCTCCAAGGTTATCAAGACTGTCAGCTAGCAGCGCGGTTGACTTCCCATAAAGTGCTGCAGCAACGATGACAAAGAACATCACGGCGTTAATGCCGAGCACAATTTGTAACGTTCCGCGCTGCCGTTCCCGCAGTCGGTCTAAAGAACAACTATTGTCACAACAATCACCCATCATGCAATCCTCGTAGCAACCTAATGTGATATAGACAGCATTGGCTGTCTTATAAAAAATCTAATTTGTCGCATATTTGTCATAAATTTATCAAGTTGATTGATAAAGCTCCGGGGCAACAACAATGACTGTCCGCTTTCGTGGGTATGTCGCCATTCGGAAATCAGGATTGAGTGGCTCCTTAGGGCCGGAAACAGCCCGTAAAAAACAGCCTTGTAGAATCACACCACTTCACCTAGCTCATTAAAATGAATCTCCCTGACTTCGTCATCTTCGGTTATTTGCGCCGACTTTAAAACGCCGTTATCGTAATATTGGTACTGGTGTTCCGATTCAACCTCGCCGTAAACAATTTTCTGGCACAGCAGCATTCTGTCTTGGGCGTCAAAACGACTGCGATAATAGGTGTTTCGGTTATTTAAGCTGTCTTCGGTGATTTCGTTGACCAGCTTTAGCGGGAGTTTGATGCCGCTGTAACTGACGAAGTAGCGAAACTCGGTTTGTTGTTCCTGATGCATGATGTGTAGGTTTTAAGAAAATAGATGGGTGGAAATAATCTCTATTATTTGGTCCAGGGTCAGGTTTTCATTTTCTCCGACAATATTATGCGCGGAAATAGGATATTTCAGGTCTATGCCGTAACGCCCTGAGCTTTGACCAAAGGTGTAGATATAGGCGGAAATCTCCGGTTCGTTAACCGTGCATAGATCGATGGCCTGGAAATGCCGTTCCTGATTGTTCAGCGCCAGCGTATTTTCGCCGTAACGATGAACCAGTTCCAATAGCAGGAGCTTAAGCGGAATATCTTTGTTAATAGCCCAAACATTCATGGCGGCAAAGGCTAAACCTTCCTGACTACGACAGGCCGGGCGTAATAATTCAGGATCAACAGACTCTGCGCTTTGTTGATTATCCACAGAGAAAGCAAAAAGCTTGCTACGGCGCTACCGGCAATCCATAAATCCGCATGCGGGACATCATCCGCCAGCAGCCAGTCGGCCATGGCCGCGCCTGTAAACAAGGCTATTAACGGCACCAGATACAATAACAGCGAAGCGCGCAGCAACAGGTTTTCATCAATGGCGACCAGGACTTCATCGCCGGTTTTCAGTTGAATGTCGCTATCGACCGGCACCGACTTTTTCTTAAGAACGCTGCCGATTGCGTTAGTTGAGCATGACGTTTTTTGCAGGCAACCGCCGCACGCACTGTTTTGTCCGCTTTCGACCCAGACCTGATGGTTTTCTATTTTCACCACTACCGCTAATTCTTCTATCATCGCTGTCACCGTTCAATCGATAAGGGCCAGATGCTTTTCGGCAAAATACAGTATGTCGTCAATTTCTTCCAGTCGTAGCGATTGCAAGCGTTGTCCAAAGCAAACCGGACTTTGGCACTCTCCGGTTTTGGGGTCGAAGATAAAACCGTGCATGGAACAGCGCAGGTATTTTCCGGTTTGATCAAAGATCGCGTCCTGTTCGCAGTTTAACGGTCTGCGCATATGCATGCACTGGTTGACATACGCATAGGCAATGCCTTCAAACGCGAAAATAATGGCGGACACCGGTTGGTTTTTAAAACGGATATGACGAATTAAAAAACGGGCCTCTTGCAATTCGCGACAAGTGCAGACTTGTTTTAACTTGTCATTTACCATGGCTAATCCGCTATGAATGGTTATGTTGCCGGCTGCGGTTTAGGCTTTTATGGCAGCCGTTCTCCAACGGGGCAATGCTGTTTAGTTAGGCTGTTCGTGGTGAGCCCTTCGACAAGCTAGGGTGAACGGAACGAGCCTTAAGATTTGGTTAAATAACTTCCAGAAATCACTGTCTTCTATCGTCAAGCCGTTCGTGCTGAGCTTGTCGAAGCATGATCGGCTTGACTGCGGTAGGCCGAAATTTTTCCGTCCATCCTTCGACAAGCTCAGGACGAACGGAAAAATTTTACCCGAGCCATACTGGGAGGTTATTAATGACCGTATCCTTAACTTAACGGCATTGTCCGACGAGGGGAGGGAGCATACACTCTTAAGTCAACACCATTGCATCCTGACCGTTTCCCGGAGGATGAAAAAAGAGACGCGTTGAGTGTAGAAACTTCAGGCCCAAGCCGTTGCCAGCATTTCCAACCATGTTTTCAATCTTACGGGCGTGAGCTCTTTCTGGTTTTCCTGGTCCAATGCCAAGCCTACAAAGCGGTTATCCACGACGGCTTTAGAACTCTTGAAGTTATAACCCTCGGTATCCCATGCGCCAATCATGGTTGCGCCGCATTGTTCAAACTGCTCATACAAATAGAACATCGCATCGACAAATTCCACAGGATAGCTTTTTTGGTTCCCCAAGCCGTAAATTGCCACCTTTTTACCGCTAAAATCGTGCCCTGCCAGCGTCGGCAAAAACTCCTCCCAACTTTCCGTCGCATTGCCGGTCGATAAGCCGGGCAACTGGCCGTCCCCGTAAGTGGGAGTGCCTAGTATCAAAGTGTCGTACGCGAGCATATCCGCTACGTCGGCATTGCGGATATTCACCGGCTTGGCGGCAATAGCAGGCCCCAATGCCGTTGTAATATCTTTTGCGATCCGCCGGGTGTTGCCGGTATCCGTGCCGAAAAAAACGCCTACTTTAGCCATGATGTCCCCGCCTAGTGCCATTGACCATAGTTAAATCCGGTAGAGGCCTTTATTACAACTGTATTTGCAGCAGTCCGCCGGCATTTTGTTTATCCGCCCATTCATCCGGGGTATACGCTTTAACGCTGACAGCGTGAAGCTTGCCGGATGCCAGAGGTTCTTTTAACGTTGCCAGAACCAGCTGCTGTTTTTTTACCGGCGTTAACTCGCTAAATTGCGAGCTTACCACGGTGATCACTAGATCGCAGCCTTGGCCTTCGACGATCACTTCCGCATCGTTAACGCCTTGTTGCACCAGCTGCACAACTTCGGCGGTGGTTAATGCGTCGTTTGCGGCGTCCGCTTGTTTCGGTGCTGCGGCAGTTAATAAGGGTAACAGGCTGCCGTTGTTGGACATTTCTTCAATAATGTCGCAGCCGCCAACCAGTTCTCCGTTAACAAACAATTGGGGATAAGTCGGCCAGTGGGAAATGCTCGGTAACTTTTCACGGATGAAAGGCGCTTCCAGTACATTCAGATAAGCGTAAGGAATATGGGTCGCGTCGAGTATGCCGACCGATTTGGCTGAAAACCCGCATTGCGGATTAGTCGGTACGCCTTTCATGTACAGGATGATCGGATTGTCTGCCAGTTGCTTGCGGATTTTGTCTTCGGTTTTCATAAGGTTCTCGATGTAATAACTGCTGTTAGGAAAATAGAACACGGATAACGCGGATTTGTGCCGGTTCCCAAGCTCCAGCTTCCCGAATCGCGAAGCTGGAGCTTCGCCTCCTGATTTCCCAATCTGGAGTGACTGTGCAAGTATTAAGAATCCGGAGTACAAACCTAGGTTTGTACTCCGGGCACTTAACTAAAAATCAATAACTTAAAAATAAAAAAAGATTTTTAAGTTGGGTTTTTACAATACTTTCATAGTCTCTGGAGATTGGGAACCGGCGTCAATCTGTGTCATCCGTATTCCATTGTTCATGAATGTTTATGCCTGTACGCTAACCGGCCTGCTGCCTGAGTTTGGTTTCAGCTTTTTTTATCAGCTTGATCTCGCCTTCCCCTTTAACCGCATCGGCATCGACAATGCATTGTTCAACGTCATCGACGGATGGAATATCAAACATGGTTTTTCGTAATATTTGCTCCATGATGCTGCGTAAGCCGCGCGCCCCGGTTTCGCGTTCTATGGCTTTTTGGGCGATTTCAACCAGCGCATCCCGTTCGAATTTCAACTCCACGCCTTCATAGGCAAACAGTTGTTGATATTGACGAACCAGCGCATTTTTAGGTTCGGTCAACACCTGGATCAATGCGTCGACGTCCAGAGGTTCCAACGGCGCCAACACCGGAAAGCGTCCGATAAACTCGGGAATCAATCCGAACTTGCGCAAATCGCTGGGCTGGGTCGCATTCAGCATATCCTCCAGGGCCGGTTTTTCTGCGGTATTGTTCATTTCTGCATGAAAACCGATAGCGGAATTGGTCGGCACCAGGCGTTTTTCGACGTGTTTTTCCAAGCCCGGAAACGAACCGCCGGCAATAAACAGGATATTGCGCGTATCCATCGTGGTGTCGCCGTCCTTGTTACGTCCTTTTGCAGGGATCTTAACATGGGAACCTTCAACCAGTCTTAGTAATGCCTGTTGTACGCCTTCGCCGGACACATCGCGGGTTCCGGTTTGCTGTTCGGGACTGCGGGCGATCTTGTCGATTTCATCCAGGTAGACTATGCCCCATTCGGCATTGGTCATATTGCCTTCCGCGACATCCAGCAGCCTGACCAGGATATTTTCCACGTCATCGCCGACATAACCGGCCTGGGTCAGTGTCGTCGCATCGGCAATAACAAACGGTACGCCGACAATTTTTGCCAGCGTGCTGGCCAACAGCGTCTTCCCGGTGCCGGACGGCCCTATTAACAGGATGTTGGATTTGCCGATTTCAACATCCTTGTCAAATTCGCCCAAACCCGCATCGCCGCTTTCATGCTTCAGGCGTTTATAATGGTTATAAACAGCCACAGACAGTATTTCTTTGGCAAGATGCTGACCGATGATGTACCGGTCGAGATGCTCTTTTATCTTCGCGGGGATCGGCAATGCGCCCTGCATTTCGGAAAGCTCTTTTTTGCGGCTCCAGTTGCTTACGACCTGATTGGCTAACGATACGCAAGCCCCGCAAATATAACCTTCGCTACCGGCAATCAAAGGCACTGAAGCAGACTGCTCAATACCGCAAAAAGAACAGTGTTTGGTTTCTTTATCGTTCATTATTTGCTCTCCCCGGATTCAGAATTGGCTAAACCGGCTAACCAGGCGCGTTGGCAGGTACGCCGGGCGCGTTCTTTCATTAGCTGGCGTATTTTGGGCGTCGCTTTCGCCAAAGACAGGGTTTCGGATTTTTGTATGCTCTTGCACAACAGTATATGAAAACCGATTTCCGATTTGACTACTTCGCTGACTTCCCCCTGTTTTAAGTTGAACAGCACGGCATCCAATTCTGGATAAAGCGTGCCGCGCGGCACTGTGCCCAGAACGCCGCCCTGTAAAGCAGTCGGGCATTCCGAATGCCTTAATGCCAGATCGGCAAATTTGTGCGGTTTTTTATGCAGTTTTTCGACGAGCTCCTGAGTGCGCCTTAAAGCCGTATCAAAGGTGTTCTCAGGATAATCAGGGTTAATGCTGATGAAGATATGGCTGACTTCACGCCGCTCAGTGCGGTTAAATTGATCGGCATGGAGGTGGTAGTAGATGCCGATGTCGACGTCGCTGATAGCGGGCGCACGGCTGGCGACCAGCTCCAGCACGGTGTTGACCTTGCACTGGCGATGCAAGGCGGCCAGCAGGCTGTCTTTGTTCAGTTGGTTTTTTTCCAGGTCGCTGAAAAAAGTATCCTCAGCGTCATAACGGCCACGAATTTCCTGATAGGCCTGTTCCAGCTCCTGTTCGGTAATGACCACTGCCGCCGCTTCAGGCGAATTCAGCACACGGCTCTCAATTTTGAATTCATTCAAGGCTTGCGTTTTTGCCTGCTGTAACTCGGCATCCGCCAATTCATCAGGTGATTTTTTGAATAAGGCTAAAGCCGCTCTTAATAAATTGTATGTTTCCAGCTGGACAGGTTTTTCAATTACAGTCATATCAAACCTCTGGTTCATTAAATGACTCAGGGTGTGCTGGGGCAAGCGCCGTTTCAGGCACTTGCAGGACTCTACCCTGAAAAGCGACATGATATTGAATCAATTCGTTATCCCTGATCACCTTAAAAACTTCGCCTTCCGTGCCTTTTGCGAACAGGATATTACCCTGTATGCCCAAATCGATAGTGCAAACAACCTTGTCCCTGAACTCGAAGCGGCTGGGATTCCAGGGTTCGTCTCCACCGATCAGCTCTTCCAGGCGACAGCCCACCATTCGGTCAACAGCGAGGAAATGGACGGTAAAAATCACCTGGTCTTGTAAAAAAGTGCCCACATTAAGGATATTGCCCACACTTCCCCGGCGAACCAGCAAAGTGCCTACGTCCATACCGGGATAAGTGCCGTCATTACGGACATTTCTGGTGACCCGGACCGATTCGCCGAATTCAAACCGGCCTTCGTCGAAGCGATCGGGCTTCATGTTTTTATATCGCTTAAGGAAACAAACGCTGTTTGCGACGCCTCGCCCATTGCAAACACTTTAAACACTTTTTCGGTTTGGGCATCGGACTCGACAAAATCCTGATAGGCCCGCATCAGCAGTTTAGTGTAGACAGCGCGTTTCGCCGGTTCATTTTCAGGCATGTCATCGGCGGCTTTTTGTAAATAATCGTGAAACCGCTGCAAGATATGCAGGCGGTTGACATGAACCACGCTAGGCACATAATCCAGCTGAAAATACTGCAAGAAATCTTCGGCGGATTCCAGTTCTTCCATTTCTTCTTCAAAACTCATGGTTTCTCTCCGGTAATTAAATGGGGCCGACTGAGGAGGTATCCTGAACTAAAAGGTAGAGCGCCAGGATAATAAATGCCGCTAAGGCCAGGGTAGTCAGTAATGAATCGGTTATATCTTTCAACATGGTCTTGCTCCGATAATAAAAAATCCGTGTTGGGTTGCGTTACGCTAATCCACACATATCAACCGTTTTCCGTATAACGGGAGTGCAAGCTTTGCTTGCCGATATTAACTTGCAGTTGCAGGCAGAGCCTGCACTCCAGCCTTCAATGCGTAGGTGCGCTTTAGGCCACCCCACCTACATCTGCTTTACGCTTGACCACCAACTCCAATAATCCCTGCGCGCCGATTCTATCCTTGCTGTCGAGCTCGACCAGTTTTTCAAAAATAGCCTGACTCAAATCCAGCCTTTCCAGGCGCATATTTAAAAAACCGACGGCTTTCAAGGTAAACAAATACAACCTGACCTGGGTTAATAATTCGACAGGCGTACCGGTGATATGCTCGGGTTGCAAATCGCGCCAGTTATCAGGAAAAGCCACCATCGGCCTGATCACAGCCAACGCCTTACCTGTTGCATCCAATGCCTCTTCCAGTCGATGTTGGTAATAATAAAAACGGTTTAACGCCACCAGTACGTTCAACGATTCCGGCGCAAGAAAATACGCTTTCAGTAAAGACAGCTCGGCATCGCCGTTCGCATAATTTTCCGCCGCCGTTGCTATAAGTTCGTTAACGCCTGCAACATCCGGCTCTTCAAAATACAAGCCTTGTGCTTCAAAATCCAACAGATCCATTTATGCTCTCGCCGCCAGTTTTACCGGACTTTCTTTTTTGGGAAGGCAGACGTTTTCCGCCTCGCAGTTATCGCAATTTTCTTCAACCGTCACTTTGGAAGGTTCGGTCTGTCTGGCTTCCAGCTCGTCGATCCGCTCAATCAGACAGGCGATAGCCTTGCCGACCGGGTCGGGAATCAAATGGTGATCCAGGTCAATGCCGTGCCGGTTTTGTATTTGCGTGCCTTTGCTTTGAATGACTCTGCCGGGAATGCCCACCACCGTACAGCAAGGCGGTACATCCTTAACCACCACCGAGTTGGCGCCGACACGGACATTGTTACCCAGGGTAATCGCTCCGAGAATCTTGGCTCCGGAACCCACCATCACGTTATTGCCCAAGGTAGGATGGCGTTTTTCCTTGTTCCAGGTCGTGCCGCCCAGCGTTACGCCGTGATAGAGCGTGACATCGTTGCCGATCTCAGCCGTCTCGCCGATGACCACCCCCAGCGCGTGATCGATAAATAGCCGCCTGCCTATGGTTGCTGCGGGGTGAATGTCGACACTGGTAATCATTTTGCTGAATGCGGCCAGGATTCTGGCGGCCAGCTTCCAGTTTGCTTTCCATAAACGGTGGCTGATCCGATGCGCCAGCACCGCATGGACGCCGGAGTAAGTCAGCAATATTTCCCAGACGCTATGCGCTGCGGGGTCGCGGCCGAAAACACAATGGACATCCTCATGCCATTGGGCCAGGAATCCCAGCGGCTTTTGAGCTTTACTTGCAATACTATCTGACATGACCATAACCATTTTTTTAGCTCCTGTTGAGTGCGGAGGTAGTTTTCTCCCGGTTCCCACGGAACCGTGGGAACCCCGATGGCCCGCTGCGGGCTGTCGCGGCGAGGAACCTTATTAATTTAAACTCCACCCTGTTTTGCCCAGCATCGGCGGGCCGGGTATCCTGAAAAAAGAACCGGGGTAATGATCGTCCTGATCCGGTATTTCCAACGCCTCTTTAACTTCCGGTTCGCATGACTGCTGTTCTTTATATTCGTTCATGATGAATCACCCTCTACAAATTTTGATGAAAGAGATTTAAATCTTCGGTTCTTGGCGACCTTTTCGTGTCGCTGACAAAACGCCTGACCTGCGTCAATAATGCTTGCGCCTGTATCCGGCTTACCGCTATGCCTATTTGTTTATAGGCGTGAATCACGCCTTGAGTGCCCGAATGTTTGCCGAGAACCAGCTGGTGGCTGCGCCCGACAATGGCAGGATCGACTCCTTGATAGTTATTGGGGTCCTTCAACAGTCCGTCGACATGAATGCCGGCTTCATGACTGAATACGCTTTTGCCGATCAGGCTTTTCCGGCTGCCGATTGCATCGCCCGATGCTCTTGCAACCTGCTCGGACAGGGCAGGGAAGTCCTGTAAATTAATGCCGGTTTCAATGGCATATAATTGCTTTAAGCCGACCACCACTTCTTCCAATGCGGCATTCCCGGCACGTTCGCCCAAGCCGTTAACCGTGGTGTTGACATGGGTCGCGCCTGCCAACGCCGCAGCCAATGTATTGGCGGTAGCCAGCCCTAAATCGTCATGGGCGTGCATTTCAATTTCCAGGTCGGTTGCAGCCCTTAACTTTTTGATCGTCTCGAATAGGCCGAACGGTTCCATGATACCTACCGTGTCGGCGAAACGAATCCGGCTCGCCCCGGCCAGCTGTGCGGTTTCGGCCATGCGTATCAAAAAATCCACATCCGCCCGCGAGGCGTCTTCCATGCCGACACACACGTCCATGCCCAAGCTTCTGGCTTCCTGAACACAACTGCTAATGGTGTCTAAAACCCATTGCCGGCTTTGTTTCAGCTTGTGCTGAATATGCTGATCCGAGGCCGATATGGATAAATCGACCTTGTCCACATTCAAGCCCAGACTAGCGTGTAAATCATCGCGGCGCATCCTCGACCAGACCAGCAGCTTCGAGGGCAGTCCTAAATCCGCAATCGCCTTGATTTCCTCCCGTTCCACCGGCCCCATTGCCGGAATGCCGATTTCCAGTTCCGGTACGCCCAAGCCCGCCAACTGCGTTGCAATCGCCAGTTTCTCGTCCAGCGAAAAGGCGACTCCGGCCGATTGCTCGCCATCGCGGAGCGTGGTGTCGTCGATGATGATATGGCGTGTTAACGTATTCATGGTTTAGGCCGTGTATGTGTTGTTACAAAGATCGGAACAAAATGCCTTTATTAGAGATTATGCAAAACACTTGCCAACTAACCAAACCGCAAGAATAGCGGCTTAAGAATGATGAATGGCCTGACAATGACAGAACAATCCGACGCGCCAAGATAAAATTGTCGCAAACCCGACAAAAGAGAGCCGCTATGAAGAACCAAGTAATATTCTTGTCGCCTACAAGCCATTGGCTTACACTGGCAATCCTGCCGACCACAACTATCAAATTAGCCAATATACATCCGACGCGCCAAAGAACTCCTCACTGATGCAGAGCGAAAGTTCGTCATTGACTATTTGCGACACACCCGAAGCCGACGAAATGGAAGTGCTGGTCACCTTAATCGAAGTCTACGAAAACAAACACTAGGCGATAACTCCGCCCGATCCGATTGAAGCGATCAAATTCAGAATTGAACTCAAAGAATGAATAGTTGTGATCTTTAGGCGGCTTAACTTAGCTGTATTAATAATGACTATAAGAGTTATACTTTAAAAGCATGTTATAACTCAGTTCAATAAAATCATGGCATCTATCGAATACAGTCTGTTCCGAGCAAAGTTTATTAAATCACCACAACTTTCACTCTTCGATGAAAATCTGACACCGAAGGATTTATTTCTTTTTACTTTATCTGAAAAACCATTCGGCGAATTGCGTAAAGGAAATATTTGGCATATTGGCAACATCGAAAGCTTTTCAGATACTACGGGTTACTTTGCTGTTGGCCGAACAACCAATTCGACTATTGAGAAATTTGATGATATGTCTGGCAACTTTGTTGAAGAAGAACTTGAAGAAAGCCCTTATACCCACTGCGTTTTTGATGCTGAAATTGGTCTAATTGGTATTGCAAAAAAAACAAGTCTAGCACCAACATCTATAAATATTGCTGAGCGTATTAAGGATCTCTTTTCACAGTCCAAAATAATTAAGGAAAACCATATTACGGTTGAAATACAGCCTATACCTGATCCCGAAGGGTTCTTGAAAGCTCTTGTTTCTGCTTATCAGGTTTCCAGTTTTACTGCATTCTTTCGTGGTCCCAATCCGTTCGATGCAGATGAACATTTTCAAAAACCTTTGTCAGTCTATTTGTCGGCAGCGAATGGAGAGAAAGGCAAGGCACAGATTCAAGGGGATGACCTGAATAGAAAAGTTCTTCAAGATGTTACCAGAAGTACCGCAGCAACAGGAAATGAAGCATCAGCGAGAATCAAAAAAAGCGAGTCTCAAAAAAGCATCACAATTCATCTTAAAGGTGATCCTGTTAAACGCCGTTATGACGAAGAAGAACACAAACCGAAACGGGTGTTAGCTGATCTGATTAATCTTTATCATAGAATAAGATATGATGAAAGAAGTTAAGATTAACTCCATTGAAGAACTGATTGAGCAACTCAATAGTTTGCCGAACCATTTTCTCTATCGTGGTCATGCAAATGCTGAATGGGATTTACAATCTTCTTTGGAAAGAATTATCGGTATAAAGTGGTCAACTGAGAAGGCAAAGAAATTTGAAGAATTGTCGCTGCTTCAGTTTAAACCAAAGTTTCATCTTTATGACCATGAAAACGTGATACCTGACTCCAAATTAGCATGGCTTTCAATTATGCAACATTACGGTGTTCCCACACGACTCTTAGATTTCACGGAAAGTCCATATGTAGCCCTCTATTTCGCATTAGAGGCTTATGATCCTCATTCATCTAATGATTTTGCGGTTTTTGCACTTGACTATACTGAAATCATGAATCGCTCCATAGAGCATATCAGTTTAAAAGATGAGGCATTCAAGGAGACACGTGCAACTATATATGAAAAACAAGATGAAATATTTGAAGAAGTGGTTGATCGTTTTTCATATGATATTGCTTGGGTTACAGAACCCAGACAACTTAACACTCGGTTAGATCGTCAAGCCGGTTCATTTCTGCTTTCAGGTAATCGCGGCTTAAAAATTCAGGAGGTGCTCAATTCGCCTCCCTATGAAAACGTATCAATGTATAAATATCGAGTACATAACGGTCTTTATGAGCAAATTTTCGCATTGCTTAGGAAAATGAATATTACCAGTAAAAGTCTTTATGGAAATCTTGATGGTCTTGCTCGTTCAATCAAAATGCAAATGCAGGTTTATTCAGTTTGATATTTTTAATTACTTTCGCACTAGTTCTCAATACTCACCTGATGGGAGTCCATCCTTTCTCCAAGATTGGGAGCTAAAATGCTTGATGATGTCTGTGTTGAAGAAATCATTAAAGAATTGGCTTTTAAACGCATGATTGAGCGCGGTTTACAGGATTCTTTAAATGATCGCGTCATTTCTCAAGAACAGTTAGAAAAACAGATCGACCCACTTTGTTTTTCAGGAAAATTCAAAAAACCGGAGCAATTATGAAATTACAAGTTGTAGTCCACCCTGCTGAAGAAGGCGGTTTCTGGGCGGAAATTCCTGCTTTTGCGGGCTGCGTTTCGGAAGGCGAAACAGTTGAAGAAACGCTGATCAATATTAAAGAAGCGGCAGAAGGCTGGTTAGAGGTTGCCTCTATGCGAATCAAAAACAACAACCAAACACAAATTGCCGAAATTGAACTATGAAGTCCATTTCTGGCAAGGCTTTTTGTAGGCTACTGCATTTACACGGTTGGCAGTTACAACGAATTCGAGGTAGCCATCATATTTATACGCATCCGAGCAGAATAGAAATTTTGACTGTGCCCGTTCATGGCAATCAAGATTTAAAAATTGGCACATTAAGTAAATTGCTTAAAGATGCCGGCTTAACGGAATGTGATTTTTAATAATGGAAATTAAGAATTATCTCAAGCGATTGGTTCTTTAAGATAATAACGCTGGGCCTCCTTACGTCAGCCCAACATTCTCCAAATCATTTACGAATACGTCGGCGCAAATGCCTGCTCTGGATTGGCAACCGGTCCGTCACCTTCCCAATACGGCGACAATTTGCGCAAGGTCGCTACAATGCCGGGCATCACTTTCAAAACTTCATCCACTTCATGCATCGTGTTATAGCGCGAAAAAGAAAAGCGGATCGTGCCGTGCGCGGCGGTGTAAGGAATATCCATCGCCCGCATCACATGCGAAGGTTCCAAAGAGCCTGACGTACAGGCCGATCCGCTGGATGCCGCGATACCGGCTTTATTCAGCAGCATCAGAATCGACTCGCCTTCGATATATTCAAATGCGATGTCCGTGGTGTTGGGCAGGCGGTTGTACATGTCGCCGGTCACGAAGCAATGCGGAATCTCTTCGGTAATGCCGCGTTCCAGCCGGTCGCGCATGGCTTTGACCTTGGTGTTTTCATATTCGATATGTTCCAGCGCCAATTCGCAAGCCTTGCCCAGGCCGACAATGGACGCGCTGTTTTCAGTGCCGGCCCGTCTGCCGCGCTCCTGATGGCCGCCGCGCAACAAGGGGCGATAACGGGTGCCGCGACGCAGATACAACACGCCGATGCCTTTGGGCGCATGCAGTTTATGACCCGACAAAGACAGCATGTCGATTTTGGTATCCTGCAACATCATCGGAATCTTGCCGACCGCCTGCACCGCATCGGTATGGAACATCACGCCGGCAGCATTGGCCATCTCGGCCATTTCGACGACCGGGAACAGTGTGCCGGTTTCGTTATTGGCCCACATCACCGAGACGATCGCCACCTGGTCGGATAACAGTTTTTTATAGGATTCCAGATTTAAGCGTCCGGCTTTATCGACCGGCATTCTGTGTATCGTGTAGCCTTCTTTTTCCAGATAATCGCACAGCGTCAGGATGGCCGGATGCTCCACCGTGGTGGTGATGATTTCTTTCTTATTCGGCTGCGCCTTGATTGCGGAAAGAAGCGCCGTGGAATTGGATTCAGTGCCGCAGGAAGTGAAAATGATTTCGGAATCGTGTTCGCAACCGATCAAGGCTTGCACCTGCTGCCGGGCCTGTTTAAGTCCGCGCGCCACGCCGTCGGCGAATTTATGGATCGATGACGGATTGCCGTATTGCTCAAGAAAATACGGAATCATCACATCGACCACCGCAGGATCGACCTTGGTGGTGGCATTGTTATCAAGATAAATGTCAGTCATCACGCCACCTCAATATTGACCAGTTTCGCCATTTCCGATGCCGGCACCACTTTGATGAATTCGCCCATCACTTCCATCAAGCGCTGTTGGATGCCCGCAATGGTCATCGCCGCCATTTGGCAACCGTTACACGCGCCGGTCATGTTGACATAAGCGGTGTTGCCGATGACTTCGACCAGTTCCACGTCGCCGCCGTCAGCCATCAGCGAGGGCCTTAGCGATTCCAGGACTTCCTCGATTTTTTTGATGCGTTGCAGATTGGTCAGCGGCGCTTTAACGGCGGCGATTTTTGCAGGCGCTTCAACCGGAGCGGCGGTCGGATCGAATTTCTCGCCTTTTTCGGCCAGAACTTTTTCCAGGATCGCTTCAATATCTTCATGGCAAGCCGCGCAACCGCCGCCCGCTTTGGTAAAGTTGGTGACATCTTCAACGGTGCGCAGTTTATTGGCCCAGATCATTTCTTCGATCATCACCGCATCAATCGCGAAACATTTGCAGATCAGCGCGCCTTCTTCATGGTCGTCTTTCCATTCTTCGCCGCGGTAATTCGCAATCGCCGCTTGCAGGGCTTCGCGTCCCATTACGGAACAGTGCATTTTTTCAGGCGGCAAGCCTTCCAGATGGTCGGCAATATCCTGGTTGGTGACTTTTAACGCCTCATCCAGCGTCATGCCCTTAATGATTTCGGTCAGCACCGATGACGAGGCAATCGCCGAACCGCAACCGAAGGTTTGAAAGCCCGCTTCAAGGATCACTTCGCTTTCATCATCGACCTTTAGAGTCAGCCGCAGGGCATCGCCGCAACTGATTGAACCCACTTCGCCTGTCGCGTTGGCATCAACGACCGCGCCCGCATTTTTAGGGTTGAAAAAATGCTCTTTTACTTTGTCTGAATAGTCCCACATGGCTATATCCTCGAATTGGGTTTGCTGGTAAGTTAAGAGCAGGTTTTAGTGCCGGTGCCATCGCTACTGGTATTAAACGATGTGCCGCAAGCGCAACTTTTAGCTGCATTAGGATTGGTAAACTTGAATCCCGAACCTTCAATGGTGTCGAGAAAATCGACGGACATGCCGTCCAGCATCGGCAAACTGGTAGGGTCGATAAACACCTTCACCTCGCCGCAATCAATGACGGTGTCTTCCGGCGTGTGGCTGCCTTCGAGCTTCAGCCCGTATTGATAGCCGGAACACCCGCCATCGGTGACTTCTATCCGCAAACCTGCACTAGGTGTTTCTGAACTGGCAATAAAGCGGCCGACGGCGCTAATGGCTTTTTCTGTTAATGTAATCATTTTCATGCTCTCCTGAATGTATGGCATCGTTCTTGTAAATAACTAAAGCAACCTGTATGCCACTTCGTTGTTTATCTGTTAATTGCTTGTTTAATAATGTTTTAATAGATTAGCCGCACAATAAGCAATGTTTTATCAAACAGGTTTCAATCACACAACCGGCTGACAATGTAAGCTTTGCTACAAAATAAAAGGGGATATGAAATGAAGATAGAAGATTTAGATATAGGTGATGTAGTCTATGCGGCCAATACCATTACGGATGACGGCTCAATACCCGATGGCGTCGAAGGCGAAATATTGGCCGAAGCCGGAACTCGCGGTGTAATCACCCTGATAGGGCATGTGGAAGAAGAGCCGGATCGCAGCGTTTTTCTGGTGCGCTTTGAAGATAAAGACATGAATCTGGGTAATCCGGTTGGATGCTGGATTGAGGATTTGGCTATGGAGCCTAAGCTGGTCAATTAATATGCGAGGGCAGGGGGGCTTTTGACAATACTGTTGAGTTACGCCATTCATGCCAAGCCCTTTGCATTATTTCAGGGCAAGGGTGCCGTAGGAGCGGGCCGCGCCCGCGAACGGTATGGCTCAATATTCACATCTTTGCCGAAAATATCGCGGGCATGGCCCGCTCCTGCAAAGCTTAGGTAACCTAAGCCCTTTAATCGAGGCCTTTTCCTCGTTGGATTTAACAGATTATGAATAAGCAAGCTGAAACCGTCCTGAACTACCACAACCGCACCAAACACAGCCTGGAGCGCTACGCCAAGGGTCCGGAATCCATCGATTGGGAAGACCAACCCGACCAATTCCGGCGATTTTCCGGTTGCGGGATTGTCGCGCTGCCCAAACCGGGGGCCGAACTTGAACCGTTGTTCGCCGACCTGGATAACCCGGAAACAATATCGGCAAAACCGTTGAACATGGCTAATGCCGGTTTGTTGCTGGAATTAGCCTTCGGCCTGTCGGCATGGAAACAATACGGCCCCAGCCGTTGGGCATTGCGCTGCAATCCTTCCAGCGGCAACCTGCACCCGACCGAAGCCTACTTGATCAACACAGGCAATGATTTTATCGAACCTGGGGTTTACCACTATGTCAGCCACGACCACAGCCTCGAACAGCGTTGTCGGTTTTCCGACAATTTGCCTGATGCCGGCATATTGATCGGCTTGTCTTCAATCCATTGGCGGGAAGCCTGGAAATACGGAGAGAGAGCTTTCCGCTATTGCCAGCATGACATAGGCCATGCCTTGGGCGCGTTGCGCTACGCGGCGGCGACACTGGGCTGGACGGTTGAATTGCAGGCCGAATGGCCGGATGACGACATCGGTCAGCTATTGGGACTTGACCGGGACGATTTTAAAAAACAGGAACATGAATCCCCCGATATTATTTGCCGGATTGATACTCATACGGGCGGCAAGCTAATAGATATTAAAGCCCTGCTGGAAGCCGCGCTATCGGGAGACTGGTTCGGAAAGGCCGACAGCCTACGCGCTTATCATATGTATAAATGGCCGGTTATCGATGAAGTCTCAGCCGCCGCAAGCAAACCGCGAACTGAAGAACCTGAGCGGCAAACAGTCCTGCATCCACTCATAAAATCATCCTGCACAAGAACGGCAACTCAAATCATCCGCCAGCGCCGCAGCGCGCAGCAGTTTGACGGCAAAATGCCGCCGTTGCCGCAGACTGATTTTTACCGGATGCTGGCCGCCGTTATGCCGACCACAGCCGCATTCGAACTATGGCGCTGGCCGCCGAAAATCCACCTGTTTATTTTCGTCCATCGCGTTGAAGGCTTGGCTCCCGGCATCTATGCGCTGCCGAGAGACAGCGATGCCCTGGAAAAATTGCAGGCCGCAACCTTGGCTGAGTTTGACTGGCAGAAAATATCCGAAGCTTTACCGCTTTATCATCTGCATTCAGGAGATTGCAGGCAGATCGCCAAAACGCTGTCCTGCCATCAACCCATCGCCAGCGACAGCGCCTTCAGCTTGGGAATGGTTGCGGAATTCGGCGAAACAATCGAAGCGGCGCCGTGGCTTTACCGCCGCTTGTTCTGGGAATGCGGCCTGATAGGTCAAGTGCTGTATCTGGAAGCCGAAGCGGCGGGAATCCGCGGCACAGGCATCGGCTGTTACTTTGATGACAGCGTGCATGAGATTTTGGGGATTAAGGGCGATAAGTTTCAAAGTCTTTATCATTTTACCGTGGGTAAGCCGCTGGAAGATAAACGACTGGAAACTTTACCGGCTTATGGGCATTTGGGCGATGTAGTTTAGGGTTGAAATGGTCATTACAAGTAAGCCCGGAATACAGCGTTTTGTAAAAAAGTGAGTGTTGTTTTTATTTGTGCATTACGCCCAGCCACCTTATAATTAATTAAATATAAACAATAAGTTATGTGGTATTGCGAGAAATGTACGACAAATTTTATTTTTTATAAGACAATAGACGCCACACGTATCGTGTTAGAGAAATAAAAACAGTAACTAAAAAGGAAGAGTGTGCAATGAATATTAAAAATTACATCGTTCTGATTTTCGTATTCGGAATTTTGCCCTTTCAGACTCAAGCTGCAACAAGTCTGAAATGGGTAAAGTCTGCGGAAGAGGTCATTAAGCCGATAAAGGTCGAGGTGGACGAATCAAATGCAGACATCGGCTCAGTATTCGTTTATGTAACTTATGAGATGGTTAAGCCATGTAAGAATCTATTTGTTTTTTCAAAAAGCATTTCATCTGATGGTGTTGTGCTTAACGAATTTCCTGTTCAACATGCAAATGTACCTGCGGGTAGCAAGTATAGAGACATGTTTATGGCAACCTACCAACCTGGTCATTCTGTTCTCTTAGACAAGGTATCTTGTTATTAATCAATGTAGCCCGGTAGGTCAGGCATGCTGTTTATGCCTGACATCAATATGCGCAAAATGTTGGGCAACGAAAAGATGTTGCCCAACCTACTTAACTACTTAACTCAAGCGAGAAAAGCAGATGATGACATTAGAATTGGATGATGAAACCGCAACCCTATTAAATCAATTAGTAGAACAGGAACATATTAGCCCGGCACAACTGATTAAGAATGTGCTGCTTGAGCACCTGGAAGATTGCCAAGATGCAAAAAAAGCCGACGACGCTTATCAGCGTTATC
>JALNYY010000047.1 GCA_023229605.1 Methylobacter sp. | reverse complement strand
TACCGTCTGTGCGTAACATCAGTTATTAAAAAAAGAAGTTTTTAATCAGGAACTATCCATTCCTGCGTTCCCGGACTTTCTGTCTGGAAACGCAGGCGAGGCATCAGTTCGTAAGCTCAACCAAATCCGCACCAGACAAATTCGCCTGTTTCAGCCAAAAATCAAGATCGGGATTGCTTAATAAACGCCCTGCAAACGAACACGCTTCGACTAAACTATTTTCAGCACTTGCGCTCAACCCATCGCCCAATTCAAATTTCTCGGCTTTGATGCTCAGCAAAAAACACGGCGGCGGGGTTTGGTTTTTGATCGACTGGTACACATCCAAAACCGCCGCCGGACTCATCGCGTGAGTCGTGTAGCTTTTGTCCCTGGCAGGTTCCAGCACGGTAAAATCAAACGCATTGGGACAGGCTACCGAGGCATCGACGAACAACACCAAGTCCCTGTTTTCCAGATCCAGCGCATGTTCGATTTGCAGCTGGAAATCGGACAATATTTCGATCTCGTCCAAATCGCAATGGCTTTCGGCGTATTCCAGCAGCAGCGGCCCCAACGCATCATCGCCGCGACTGAGGTTGCCGTAGCCGAACAGCAATACCGGTTTAGGCATTGTCCCGCTCGATTTGACCGTCGCTGTGCTTGACCAACTTGTCGATCAGCTGGCCTTCGGCATCGACCAATTCCAGTTGCAGCGGCATTTTGCCCACCGCATGGGTCGCGCAGGACAAACAGGGGTCATAAGCGCGTATCGCCACTTCCAGGTTATTCAACAAAGGTTCGGTCAATTCGCGGCCGGACAAGTATTCCGCCGCCACTTGCCGCACCGACTCATTCATCGCCATGTTGTTGCTGGTGGTCGAGACGATCAGGTTGGCTTTGGTGACGATGTCGTTTTCATCGACTTGATAGTGATGGAACAAGGTGCCTCGCGGCGCTTCAATCACACCCACGCCTTCATAACGTTTTTCGCCTTGCGCCACTAAATCATGCCCCATGATGTCCGGGTCATTGAGTAACTGTTTAATACTTTCGGCGCAATGCAAAACTTCAATCAAGCGCGCCCAGTGAAACGCCAGAGTGCTATGCACCATGGCTTCGCCGCTGTGAGCCTTAAATTCGACCCGGGCGGCTTCCGCCAACGGCGTGTCAATATAGTCGCAATTGTTAACCCGCGCCAATGGCCCGACCCGATACCATCCCTTTTCTTGCCCCAGCGACAACAGATAAGGAAATTTCATGTAGGTCCAGGAGCGGACTTCTTCATGGATATAATCGTTATATTTACAATAATCGACATGATCTATAATAGTTTCGCCGCGCTCGTTTTTTGCACGGATACCGCCGTGATAAAGCTCCAGTGCGCCGTCAGGCTTGGTCAGCCCCAGATAATTGGTGCGCAAGGTAGCAAAGTCATCGTAATAAGGCAGATTGGAGCAATGCACTTTCTTAATCAGCGCAACGGAACCCGCTGCCCAATCTATCATTTGGTCTATATCTTCCAACAAATAGTCGCGTTCCGCTTTAGTCAACGATTTATTCATGCCCCCGGCAATCGCGCCGGTGCCGTGTATCCGTTTGCCCGACACCATGCGTATGACTTCCTGTCCGTATTTACGCAGCTTTACGCCCTGTACGCCGATGTCGGGATATTCGCCCAATACTGCGATAATGGAACGCTTGCTGATATCGCTTTCGAAGCCGAACAGCAAATCGGGGCTGGATAAATGAAAGAAATGCAGGGCATGAGATTGCAACACTTGCCCGAAATGCAGCAAGCGCCTTAGTTTATCCGCCGAAACCGGCAGGTTCTCAGGATCGATCCCGACCAGTTGGTCTATGGCTTTGGCGGCGGCCAAATGATGGCTTACCGGGCAGATGCCGCATAAGCGTTGCACTAAAACCGGCAGCTCCCAATAGGGCCTGCCTTGAATGAATCGTTCGAAACCGCGAAATTCAACGATATGCAATCTGGCCTGCTGGACTTTATTATCCGCATCCAACAATAATGTGACTTTGCCGTGTCCTTCAACGCGCGAGACCGGATCGACGACAACGCGTTTTAAACTGTCCCGGTTCTCAGCTGTTTCTAAATGTTCGTACATAATAATTCCCGTATTTGTAAGTCGGGTAGCGTAACCCGACATGCTGCTTCGATGTGTTGGGTTACGCTATCGCTAACCCAACCTACACGGCTTGTTGATCCGCTCAGTCGTAATGAACCAACTCATAAGGCAATGAAGGTTCGCGCCCTTCAATCAAATCGCTCAGGAATTTCCAGAACACGTCCGCTGACGGCGGGCAGCCGGGCAAGAAATAATCTATTTTGACAATTTCATGAATCGGGTATACCTGATTCAACAGCAATGGTAATTCTATATCGCTGGGAATCTGCGGATTTTCTACGCCGATGCCGTCCAAATAAGCCTCATTCAGGCATTCTTCGAGCGGTATATGATTGCGCATGGCAGGCAGTCCGCCGTTAATCGCGCATGCGCCGACCGCAACCAGGATTTTGCAGTTGTTACGGAATTCCCGCAACACATGCACGTTTTCTGAATTGCACACGCCGCCTTCAATCAGGCCTATGTCGCAGTTGGTGCAATGCTCTATATCGGTAATCGGCGAGCGGTCAAACTCAACGGCTTCCGCCAGTTGCAGCATCCGTTCGTCTATATCCAAAAACGACATGTGACAGCCAAAGCAGCCTGCCAGCGATGTTGTTGCCACTCTAATTTTATTCGCCATGTTTAGGATGCTCCGTTTCTAAACTCACTTGATCGATTTGTTTGTGATCGTAAATACGCTCGCCAATCGGCACTTGGTAACCGGTGCGTTTAATCAGAATCGCACCGGTAGGGCAGATGTGCGCCGCCTGATCCGTTGCGTCCAAATCGGTATCTTTCAACAGCCCGCTTTCGGCATTAACGATCAAATGCTTGTTGATGCCGCGCCCGCTGATAGCAAACACGTTTTTACCGTCTTTTTCGTGGCTTGCGCGGACGCACAGTGTGCAAAAAATACAGCGATTATGGTCTATCATCACCTCGGCATGGGACGCATCTACTTCCCGGTCCGGGTAAAACAGCGGAAAATGGTTGTCGAGCATATTCAAATGATAGGCAACGGCTTGCAGTTGGCAGTTGCCGGTTTTTTCGCAGGACGGGCAAAAATGGTTCCCTTCGACAAACAGCATCTGGGTCATTTTTTTCCGGTCGCCGATCAGCTCTTCGGTTTCATTGAGCACGTCCTGGCCTTCCATAGCGGGATAAGTGCAGGCTGAACAGTTGCGCCCGTTTACTTTTACCGTACACAGCTTACAGCTGCCGTGCGGAGTAAACTCCGGCTGATGACATAAGTGCGGGATATAGACACCGGCAGCCATCGCGGCATCCATGATGGTCTGTCCCTCTTCGAAAGGGATGACTTTGCCGTCTATGGTGATTGTTTTACTCATGTTCATTCTCCGACTGCCATGGATGGCGGAAGTGTCGCAACCGGTCGGGAACCGGGTGCGTCCGTTTGGGCCAAGTGCGCGCCGGCGTCATCCCGATTAGCCATGCGCCGCGCTGTTTCCAACGCGCCATCCAAATCGAATCCCGGTTCATAACTGATTTCTTTTAACTTGCTTTGGTACAAATCAGGGTAGCGTTCCAGTGTCGTTAATATCGGATTCGCAGCTGTTTGCCCCAAGCCGCAGTGGCTGTTGTTTTTGACCAGCCGGCACAATTCTTCGAGTGCAACAATATCACCCGCCGAACCGTGCCCTTCGACAATTTTATCGATCTGTTTTTTCAATAACGAGGTGCCGACCCGGCATGGCGTGCAAAATCCGCAGCTTTCATGGGCAAAAAAATGAGTGAAGTTATAAACCGTGTCGAGAATATTACGGCTGGAGTTGAAAACAATGAATGATCCGCCGGTGGCCAAATCTTCAAAAGCCAGCTTGCGGTCGAACTCCTGATTGGAAATAAAGGTCCCCGATGGGCCTCCCACCTGAATACCCAGCGCATCGTCCGCGCCGCAATCATCTAGAATGGCCTGGACGGTTACGCCGAACGGATATTCATAAATACCCGGACGCGCACAATCGCCGCTGATGCTAAGTATCTTGGTGCCTTTTGATTTTTCGGTGCCGATATTTGCAAACCAGTCGCCGCCATTGACTGCAATACCGGCCGCCGCCAAAAATGTTTCCACATTATTGACTACGGTAGGTTTACCCAGATAGCCCTGGGTAACGGGATAAGGCGGACGGTTTCGCGGAATCCCGGCTTTACCTTCCAGCGACTCGATCAGCGCGGATTCCTCGCCGCAAATATAAGCGCCCGCGCCCAGGCAAATTTCAATGTCGAAATCCAATCCTGAACCCAACATATTGCTACCCAGCAGACCGTCTTGGCGACGCTGATCCAAAATACTTTGCAGCTTATCCTGAAGATGCAAGTACTCGCCGCGCAAATACAAAAAGCCCTGTTTGGCTCCCATAATCGCGGCACACACCGTCATGCCTTCAAAAACCTGATGTGCGTAAGAATTCAACAGCACCCTGTCCTTGAACGTGCCCGGTTCGCCTTCATCGGCATTGCAGACAACATAGCGCTCAGCCTGCTGTTCCTCCGAACAGAATTGCCATTTCATCGCCGTTTTAAATCCGGCTCCGCCCCGACCCCGCAAGCCCGACTTATCAATTTCTGCCAGCGTTTCCTTGATGCCTCGTTTTAGAGTCGACCTGAGCGCCGCGCCCTGCTCAATCGGCCGGTTCAACAATAAACCGGATCGGTAAATATTATCATCGACCTGAAATAACTCGTCCGGCCATCCATCGAGCGGCTTCCGTTGGTTAATCAGCTCTGCGATTTTATCGATTTTGGAATGGTCCAGCCTGGTTAATGCACGACCGTTAACCAAGCCGGCAGGCCCCTGATCGCACATGCCGGTACATGAAGTGTTGTCCAGGCTGACCACGCCGTCTTCCCTGACCTCGCCGACGGCAACACCCAATTGTTTCGCCAGGTAGTCGAGCAGGTCTTTCTTGCCCAGCATATGATCGGTTATGGAATCACTGATCAACAGCTCATATTGCCCTCTGGGTGACAGATGAAAAAAACTGTAAAATTCAACGACGCCGATAATTTGCGTCCGGGGAATGTTCAGCAGGCCGGACAGCTGTTCTATCGCTGCCTGCGGGATATAATGATAGCGGGATTGGACCTGTCTTAGTATCTGCAACAAATGCGTTGCCTGATAATGACTGTTTTCTGCGATACCCTGAATAAATTGTCTCACTTTATCTCCGTGGCTCTATCTTTCTTGATGTTTATGGATATGATACTAGCGGATTATTACATTAAAGCTACTTATTCCCTTACAGAATCTAACTATATCCCACTATCCTGGATAAACCAATAACCGCGGAATTGACAAACAAATACTTATGGCAACAAAACCAACTTCTTTTAAAGCGGCTTTGTCATTTCCAAACCGCACTATCGCGCACTTTTACAGCCAGATTGCGCAGCAAAAACAGGTACTGCAACGCATTCATGCCGTGTTACCGGCACCGATAGCCCAACATGTGCTGCACTGCGTTGTTAATGGCAAGAAACTGCTGGTTTATACCGATACGGCTGCCTGGGCGTCACAGCTGCGCTTTTATAACCGCGCAATTATCGCCGCTATTGCTCCGGTAACCCGAGAGTCGGTTTCGATTATGCAAATTAGAATTACGGTAGATGCGCTGCCCGCAGCATCACTACCCGGCAGGACGCCGAACATTCCTTCGGCGGAAAAAATAGAGCTGATCCATAACCACAGTCTCACTGTTTCGGATCAGCAATTGAAGCTGGCGCTGCTGAGGTTAAGCGCAACGCTGGCAAAACTGTCGGACCGCCGCCAAGCTACCGCCTAAAAAACCAGGCAGTGCCCGGTGCGGCAGCCTTATGCAGCAGACCTCGGAGACTCCGCAGAACGCATAAAAGAAATCGGGGCGTTTTCTTCATCGTCAAAGGTAACCATTTCCCAGGCGTCTTTGTCATTCAGTAAAGCGCGAAGCAATTTGTTGTTCAAGCCGTGACCCGATTTATAACCGGTAAACTCGCCAATCAAACTATGTCCCAACAGATACAGGTCGCCTATCGCATCAAGAATTTTATGCTTAACAAATTCATCCGCATAGCGTAGACCGTCTTCGTTCATAACCTTGTCATCATCGACCACGATAGCATTATCAAGACTTCCTCCCAACGCCAGATTATTTTGTCGCAGCATCTCAATATCTTTCATAAAGCCGAAAGTTCTGGCCCGACTCACTTCCTTGACAAAAGTAGTCGATGAAAAATCCATCGTGGCGGTTTTCACATGATCTTCAAAAGCAGGGTGTTCAAAATCAATCGTAAATGTAACCTTGAACCCTTTAAACGGATCAAAAGCAGCCCATTTATCACCATCCTCGACCCTTATGCTCCGTTTTATCCGGATATATTGTTTCGGACTGTCTTGCTCTTCAACCCCGGCAGATTGAAGCAAAAATACAAATGGCCCGGCACTGCCGTCCATAATCGGAACCTCTGCGGCACTGACATCTATAATGGCGTTGTCTATGCCCAATCCGGCAAAAGCCGAAAGCAAATGCTCTATGGTTGATATTTTTACATCACCGGCAACCAGCGTCGTCGACAACATGGTTTCGCCGACATTTTCCGGCGTTGCTTCAATAGTCACCGGAGTATCCAGATCGACTCTGCGGAATCTAATTCCGGTATTCGCTTCGGCCGGGCGCAAAGTTAAATAAACTTTATCGCCCGTATGCAGCCCTACACCCGTTGCCCTGATCGTGTTTTTTAAAGTTCGCTGTTTAATCATAAAATCAATAACGCTAAGTAAAGAGGGCAAAAAGGGCAGATTTTATCACAATCAGCCCCGAAAACTGAATCCATTGCACCTAAAAAGCGCCTATTTTTAGAGCCATACTCATTAGTCAGCTTGACGTCGTAGAAAAGCCGGAATATCCAGATAATCTAAATCCATGTCTTTTTTAGGCTGAGCCCCAAAACGCGTTTCTCTACCTTCGGTTTTATTTTGACGCATAACCGTAGGTTTATCCAAGCCTTCATAACTGACTTCACCGGCCACATTTTGATTAACGTAACCAACTGTCGCTTTAGGCGCCAGTTTCACTACCCGTGACGGCAAGCCCATTCCTGTAGCGACCACAGTCACTTTAATATCATCGCCTAACTCTGGATTAATCGACATGCCGATTTTGATAACCGCATCCTCCGAAGCGAATTCGTGGACAATATTACCCACCTCATCGAACTCTGCAATACCCATATCAGCTGCGGAAATATTAACCAAAATGCCGCGCGCGCCCTGTAAATTAATATCTTCCAGCAATGGACAGGCAATGGCTTTCTCCGCCGCTTCCCGAGCCCGATATTCCCCTTTTGCCGAACCTGTACCCATGATCGCCGCGCCCATACCTGACATTACCGTCCTGACATCCGCAAAATCGACGTTAATCATGCCTGGGTGAACTATTAGCTCGGTAATGCCCTGCACCGCATCCAACAGCACATCGTTAGCCGCTTTAAATGCGTTCACTAAAGACACGTCGTTGCCCAGTACCGGCAATAATTTTTGATTTGGAATGATGATCAATGAATCAACGAACTTTTCAAGCTCCGCTATGCCTTGCTCGGCAGTAGCCAGTTTCTTTTTGCCTTCAAATGAAAACGGCTTGGTTACCACGGCAACGGTCAGAATACCCATACCCCTGGCAATTTCAGCAATAACAGGAATCGCGCCGGTGCCGGTGCCGCCGCCCATGCCGGCAGTCAGGAACACCATATCAGCGCCCTGCAAAACTTCCCTGATGCGCTCTTTGTTTTCATCTGCCGCCATTCTGCCGACTTCAGGATTGGTGCCGGCTCCCAAACCTTTGGTTAATTCGACGCCTAACTGGATAATCGTATCGATATTAAGCTTTCTCAATGCCTGCGCATCGGTATTCGCACAGATGAACTCAACTCCCTCAACCAGACTGCCAACCATATGACTGACCGCATTACCGCCGCCGCCGCCAACACCGATCACTTTGATGACCGCATGCTCATTACTCATATCCATTAATTCATATTTCATAGCCATTACCGCTGCCCCTTAAATTATTACGAAAACTATTAAAAATTACCTTGAAACCAGTTCTTCATTCTCGAGAACACACTGGGGCCGTCAGAATCAATACCTCTGCCAACCCCCTGGTGATCTTTTCCATACATTACCAATCCGACGCCTGTAGAGTGAATCGGATTTTTTACCACCTCGGTTAAGCCTGTCACATTTTGCGGCCCCCCCATACGCACCGGCATATGGAAAATCTCTTCCGCCAAATCGATCAATCCCATGACTTTTGAACTGCCGCCGGTTAACACAATCCCGGCGGCAATTAATTCTTCAAATCCGCTACGCCTTAGTTCCGATTGAACCAGCAGCATTAATTCCTCATATCGAGGCTCAATAATCTCGGCCAGGTTTTGCGTTGAAATCTTGCGCGGCGCCCTATCGCCGATACTGGGCACCTCAATAACCTCATCGACATTCGCCAGCTGCGTTAACGCGCAGGCATATTTCCGCTTAATATCCTCGGCATTCAGCGTCGGAGTGCGTAGCGCGACAGCAATATCGTTGGTTACCTGGTCGCCCGCGATGGGGATCACTGCGGTATGCTTTATCGCACCCTCCACGAAAATCGCAATATCCGTGGTGCCGCCGCCAATATCGATCAGGCAAACGCCCAGTTCTTTTTCATCATCGGTCAGCACCGAATTGCATGACGCCAATTGCTCCAGCACAATATCATCGACTTCCAGGCCGCAGCGCCGTATACACTTGACGATATTTTGCGAGGCGCTGACGCTGCCGGTGACCATATGAACCTTGGCCTCCAGACGAATGCCCGACATCCCGATAGGTTCCTTGATGCCTTCCTGAAGATCGATCACAAACTCCTGAGGCAAGATATGCAAAATTTTCTGATCCGCAGGAATAGCCACAGCGCGGGCGGAATCTATCACCCTGTCTATATCATACTGAGTCACTTCCTTGTCTTTAATGGCCACGATGCCGTGAGAATTAAGGCTACGGATATGACTGCCCGCAATACCCGCATAAACCGACCTGATCTGGCATCCGGCCATTAATTCTGCCTCTTCAATAGCGCGCTGTATGGATTGCACCGTCGATTCCAGATTGACCACAACTCCTTTTTTCAGACCGCGCGATGGTGTTGATCCAATGCCTATGATTTCTATATTGCCGTCACTGGTAAGTTCACCAACAATAGCCGCGACTTTCGAGGTGCCAATGTCCAGCCCGACTATTAGATTACGTTCTGTTTTTTTAGCCATTTTGTTTACTCTGTATCATTTTTATATGATTAACCATCTATTTCATGTTGATGATTGGCAATTTTCTTCCGACCGCCAAGGATGGCGGAAGTGTCGCTATCGGTAGGGAACCGATGCGACCAGTCAATTTCCTCGGTTCCCGGTTTCCAGGAAACCGCATATCCATTGGGATATCTCAAATCGACTATTGCCATGCGCTCAACCTGTTCTTGTCCCAGTACATCCAGCGTCTTCAAGAACCGCTGTAATTTCTTTAATTGTTCATTTCGTCCCAACAGTATTTCCAAGCCCGTTGTTAACTTAATCTTCCATGCCCACCGATCGTTAATAGTGAACTCGGCCATTTTCATAGACTGATCGGCTAATGCGGTGTTAACACCCTTCATTATTTCCAGCGTCTTCACCTGCTGCAATTCAGGCCCTTGCAATATTGGCAAGGTCTTAAACTGGTCTATATTTTTCGGTGTAATTATCTCGCCCCGTGCGCTGATCAGGCGCTGTTGCCCCCAACGCACATAGGGCTTTTTTTCACGTATCTTTATGTCAATCGCATCGGGCCAGACGCGCTTCACCGTAACGGTATCTACCCACGTCAATCCCGAAACAGCCTGATGAATTGCCTGCATATCGGCATCAAAAAAATCGGTCATCACCAACGGCTGCAAGGCGACCTTTATCTCGTCCTTACCGAGATATTGAAAAACGCCTTCGGTTCTTACATATTTAATCGGTATGCTCTTAACTCCGTAACCGGCCACCCAAACCAGACCGGTCAACAGCAATACGGTCATCATGGTTTTCACTACAGCCATCACAAATCTGCCTGAAGCCGATTTGCACTTTGACAGGGACAACTATGCATGACTGATTACCCGCAACTGGTTTCCAAAATACGCCCACCCAATTCGTCAAAATCCATGCCTGCCTGTCTGGCGGCCATCGGCACCAAACTATGGTCAGTCATGCCGGGGACGGTGTTAATCTCAATCAACTGGTACTGGCCCAAATCATCGATAAATACATCCACCCTGCCCCAGCCTTTAACGCCAACGACCTTGCAGGCTGTTACAGCCAAGTCCCTTATAAACTGTTCCTGTTCATCGCTCAGGCCGCAAGGACAATGATATTGCGTTGTCGTCGCCTGGTATTTTGCTTCGTAATCGTAAAATGCATTAGGTGTCTCCAGGCGAATAACCGGGAATCCCAGCTTTTCAATGCAAGCATCCAGATCGGCTTCGCCTACAGGACGTAGGCGAGGAGCGGTAGCTTCATCTTGCAAAAAACACCATTTCGGCGTGACCAGCCAGTAACCCTGCCAGCACAGCTTGGTTCGAAGCTTATCCATGCTTAAAGCAGACGCCATGACGCCCCCGTATAGGGAATCCCCAATTGCAGCACGCCATCTTTGCCGCCGCGTCCGTGGATAATGTTAAAACCCGGTCGATCTTCAACCCTGCCAAGGCCTCGATCGGACTGCCCGACACGACCGAATTGTTTCGGCTCGTTTAACGCCAACGCCTTCATATTGCTACACCTACCATACAAACCTCAGTCTGCAAGACTACCCCCTGCTGTTGTTCCACTTTATCCCGTACATAATGAATGAGAGCTTCAATGTCCGCTGCCGTTGCATTGCCGGTATTGACGATAAAATTCGCATGTTTTTCCGACACGCAAGCCCCGCCAATCGCATAGCCTTTTAAGCCGGTTTGCTCTATCAACCGCGCCGCATAATCGCCTTCCGGATTCTTAAATACCGATCCGCAACTGGGCTGATTGGTCGGCTGCGTCGCCCCCCGCTTTTCCAATAAACCTTTTATTTTCTGCTGGCTAGCGGCCGTATCGCCTGGCTGCAGCGTCAACAAACAGGCCAGAAACCACTCATTTTCAAAACCCTTTACGGACCGGTAACTCACCTTGAAATCCTGCGGCTTTCTATGGCTCACTTCACCCGACCTGTTCAGCATTTCCACACTGTTAACGATAGCCCAGGTTTCTCCGCCGAAAGCCCCGGCATTCATTTTTAAGGCGCCGCCCATGGTTCCGGGTATGCCCGACAAAAACTCGGCTCCGATCAAACCCCTCTCCCCGCAAAACCGCGCCACATGTGCGCAGGGCACACCCGCTTCAACATAAACCAAACCGTCATCGGTCAAGCTCATCTCTTTTAACCGACCCTTGGTATTAATCACCGTGCCGCGTATGCCGCCATCCCTGACCAATAAATTACTGCCCAAGCCCATCCAGAACACCGGCTCGGATTCAGGCAGGGTCTTTATAAACTCGATCAGATCCTGCCGGTCTTGCGGCACATACAGCTGATCCGCAGGGCCGCCAACGCGCCAACTGGTGTACTTCGCCAGTTTTTCATGCTTGAGCAAACGGCCCCTTGTTTCAATTGCCATGTTTTGCAGAGGTCTTGCCCTGCAACGTATCTACCAGCAATTGCGGCAACTGTGCTGCAATCTGCCCGACATTGCCCGCACCCATCGTCAATATCACATCTTCGGCTTTTACGATGCTCGCCAATATTTGCGGCAATTCTTCCCAATTTTCGACAAATACCGGATCAACCTGTCCGCGTATGCGGATTGCCCGGCTTAACGCCCTGCCGTCCGCGCCCGGAATCACCATTTCACCTGCCGCATAAACATCCATCAGTATCAGCACGTCAACGGTTGACAGCACTTGCACGAAGTCTTCAAATAAGTCCCGGGTGCGCGTATATCGATGCGGCTGGAAAATAACTATCGACCGCCGATCCGGCCAAGCCTGGCGCAAGGCTTCAAGCGTCGCCGCAATCTCGCGCGGATGATGTCCGTAATCATCAACCAACGTCAGCTTGCCTTCGCCCATCGGCAAGTCGCCGTTGATCTGAAACCGTCGGCCTACGCCTTTAAACGCCCCCAAACTCCTGATGATGGCTGCATCGTCGACCGCCAGCTTGGTTGCGACGCTGATCGCCGCCAGCGCATTGAGCATGTTATGCCAGCCCGGCATGTTCAAGGTAACCTGTAACGGCGGATAGTCGCCTCTTCGAATCGCGTCAAACGTGGTGTGCATGCCCTGCTGTTTAATATTGACCGCCCGCACATCGGCATCTTCATGGACGCCGTAAGTCGTTACCGGCTTGGATATTTCAGGCAGGATTGCCCTGACGCCCTCATCATCCAGGCACATCACCGCCAGTCCGTAAAAAGGCAGATGATGCAAAAACTCTTTAAACGTGTCTTTTAACCGCTGATAGCTGCCTTCATAGGTCGCCATGTGATCCTGGTCGATATTGGTCACTATCGCCATCATCGGCTGCAAATATAAAAATGACGCGTCGCTTTCATCGGCTTCGGCGACCAGATAATGGCCTAAACCCAATTTGGCATTGCTGCCTGCGCTGTTTAACCGTCCACCAATCACAAAAGTGGGATCGAGTCCGCCTTCGGCCAGAATGCTTGCAGTCAGGCTGGTGGTTGTGGTTTTGCCGTGGGTTCCGGCAACGGCAATGCCGAACCTGAAGCGCATCAACTCAGCCAGCATTTCCGCGCGCGGAATGACCGGTATCCTTTGGATATAGGCCTCGTCAATTTCTTCATTGCTGCGGTCGATAGCGCTGGAAGCCACCACCACATCGACCTTGGCTATATTTTCCCTCTTATGCCCGATATTGATGGTCACACCCAGGCCGCTCAGTCTTTCTGTGACCGCGCTTTCCTTAATGTCCGAACCCGAGACTTGATAACCAAGGTTCGACAACACCTCGGCAATACCGCTCATACCGGTTCCGCCTATGCCGACAAAATGTATCCGGTTGACGCCACCCAAGGCACGGGCCTGCATCTGACTGTTGGGAATGTTCATAACCCCGCCTCGGCCATGCAGACACCGGCCACGACTTCCGTCGCATCCAACCGTGCGTATTGTTTTGCTGTTTTACTCATTACATCCAATTGTTTAACTACCTTTGTTATGTGTTCCGCCAGCGTTGTTTCATTCAGGTCTTTTTGCGTCAATAACAGTCCCGCACCGGCATCGGTCAAATATCGGGCATTGGCTGTTTGATGATCGTCAATCGCGTTCGGCAACGGTATAAATATGGCAGGAACGCCTGCCGCCGCCACTTCGCTGACGGTCATTGCACCGGATCTGCACACCACCAGATCCGCCCATTGATAGGCCGACACCATATCTTCTATAAATGCATTCACTTCCGCTTTCACGCCTAATTCTTTATACCGACTCTCGACCTGCTCCTGCATGGCCGCACCGGTTTGATGCCTGATCTGCACATTGGAACCCAAGCCTGCTAGTGCGCCCGGCACAACTTGATTTAATATCTGGGCTCCCTGGCTGCCGCCGACGACTAATATGTTAATGCCCTGATGCGCTGCTCTGCGTTCTGCACATCCTACAAACTGCTTTCTTAACGGGTTTCCGGTAAATTTGGCTTTGACCTTTTTATTAAAACTGTCCGGAAATGCTTCCAATACCTGATTGGCCAAGCGCGCCAGCAAGCGGTTGGTGGTGCCGGGCACCCTATTTTGCTCATGAATGATCAGAGGTATGCCCAATAGTTTCGCCATCAGTCCGCCGGGCCCCGCTACAAATCCGCCCATACCCAATACCACATCCGGTTTGCGCTTGCGCAATATTCCCAATGCCTGAATGCAGGCCTTCACCAACAACAATACCGCTGTTATTTTCGACAGCCAGCCTTTGCCCCGCACTCCGGCGACCGATAACCAATCAATCTCTATGCCCTGTTCCGGGATCACCCGGCCTTCCAGACCTTTTTGCGTTCCGAGCCAACTGACCTGCCAGCCTTTTTCAATCAATTCATGAGCCACCGCCAGCGCCGGAAACACATGCCCACCGGTTCCTCCCGCCATGATAACGATACGCTTAGCCATGTCGGCTTCTCTTCGGTATACCGGCATTTATTTCAGCGACCTCGCTTTGCACCCGGAATAACAATGCAACCGCACAGCACATGATCATCATGCTGCCGCCGCCATAACTCATCAACGGCAAGGTCAAGCCTTTGGTCGGCAAAATTCCCATATTGACGCCCATATTGACGAATGACTGAAAGCCGAACCAGATCCCCAAGCCATAGGCAATAAATGCGGAAAACCGTTGACCTACCTGTTCGGCGGCAGCGGCTATTGCAAAAGTGCGCCAGACCAATAACGAAAATAAGCCTATCACCGTAACTACACCCACCAATCCCAATTCTTCCGCTATTACCGAAAACAAAAAATCCGTATGGGCTTCGGGCAAATAAAATAATTTTTGCACGCCGCTACCCAATCCCACGCCCAGCCATTCGCCGCGCCCGAACGAAATAAGCGCCTGGACTAATTGGAATCCGCTTTTCAATGGGTCTGCCCAAGGATCCATAAAGCTGGTAACCCGGACCAGACGGTACGGTGAAAAATAAACCAGCAAGATTGCCAGCAAGCCAATTGCCGACAGCAGCACTATAAATTGCGACAATCTCGCTCCGGCTAAAAACATGATGCCCATGGCTATCATCAATATAACTACAGCTGAACCAAAATCCGGTTCCATCAACAACAATACGCTGGCCACCGAAAACAGTCCCAGCGGTTTGAGCAACCCAAAAGCCGAGTTCTGCACAGAGTCCTGATGCCGGGTGACATAGCCGGCCATATAAATGACCGAAAAAAACTTGACCACTTCGGACACTTGTATCCTCATTCCGCCTAACGACAGCCAACGCACACTGCCGTTAACCTTTACGCCGAGACCGGGGATCAGCACTATGATCAGCAACAGCAATCCCGCTATAAACAGCTTAGGGCCATTCTCTTCCCAAACCCGCATCGGCACTGCCGCCACGCCGCCGCCGAATATTATCCCCAAACCTATATGCACTAACTGCCTGACAGGATAATACAACCCGTCGCCTGCCATTTTTATACCCAGATGCAACGATGCGGACGCCACCATCACATAACCGATCAACAATAAAGCGGCGCTCACGGAAAGCAGCACTGGATCAAAATGAAATCGGCCACCCTGTGCCCGCAACGCTTTCATTTACGACCTCCAGGGATGGAGGAAGTGTCGCGACCTGTAAGGAACAGATGCGACCGCCCCCCAGGGATGGAGGAAGTGTCGCGTTCTGTACGACTGCATGGAAGCAGGAGGTAGAGCAACGCATGGAGCAGCTGCCCGCTCATATGGCCGCCATGGATGGTGGAAAAGCCGCCGCGTCGCCGGAGCGATCCACCAACGCCAATACAGCTTTAGTAAATTTTTCCCCCCTATCCTGATAGTTTTTATATTGATCGAGACTGGCGCACGCAGGTGACAACAAGACGCTCTCACCGGCATCGGCAAGACCTGCTGCAATCTGCACCGCTTGCACCATATTGTCAGCCGAATAAACAGGGACACAATCGTTCAGCGCCTGCTTGATCAGGGCCGCATCCTTACCCATCAACACCACGCTTTTTGCCTTTTCTTTAATCGCAGGCGCCAACTCACTCATGTCGGCGCCTTTAGCATCGCCGCCGGCAATCAGAATCACCTTGCGCGCATAACCCCGCAAAGCAGCAGCGCAGGCGCCGATATTGGTCGCTTTCGAATCATTAACCCAGGTAACGCCGCGTATTTCGGCGACACGCTGCATCCTGTGGCTTAGCCCTTTAAATTTTCGCAAGGCATCGCACATGACCTGCTCATCCAAGCCTACAGACACGCCCAAGGCTAATGCCGCCAGGGCGTTTGCCGCATTATGCCTGCCTTCAAGCGGCAATTCAGACAATGGCATCAGGCAGCATTCATTATGCATCAGATATTCTGCGCCATTGCTGCATTCAAGATGAAAATCGGCTTTCTTGTCTATCGAGAAGGTAAATGCCTTCCTGTGCTTATCCTGCATGGCAGAGACTACCGGATCATCGGCATTGATAATCATGACCCCTTCGCCTCTAAATACTCTTTGCTTTTCGTGTGCGTATTCGGCTATATCAATATGCCTGTCCAGATGATCGGCGCTGACATTAAGCACCGTCGCAGCCGCGGCATTCAAGGCTGACGTGCGTTCCAGCTGGAAACTGGACAGTTCCAGCACATAGAGTTGCGCATTTAACTTCAGCAAATCCAAGGCCGGCGTTCCCAGGTTCCCGCCCACGCCCACCTGAATTCCAGCAGCTTTCGCCATTTCACCCAGCATGGTGGTGACCGTGCTTTTGCCGTTGGAACCGCTGATCGCGACAATCGGCGCATCGACGGAACAGGCAAAGAGGTCAATATCGCTGACTATTTTCGAACCATTCGCTATGGCTTTAATGATCGCCTGTTCATTCAACGATACGCCGGGACTGACCACCAGATGCGTCGCCACCTTAAAAGCCGCCTCATCGAAACCTCCGGTAAACACCGGCGCATCCGGCATTTGCTGAAAAAACTCATCCATCATCGGAGGCTTGGCGCGACTATCGATGATGGCGAACTTAAAGTCCAAGCCTTGCAAATAATGCGCAACCGAAATTCCCGTGTTGCCAAGACCCACGACCAAAACCTTGGATGTTTGCGGGTCCAAGGCAAAATTCTTTTTCAACAATGCTGTAATCGCTGCATTATCCATTTCTTATCTCAGTTTCAAAGTAGCCAAGCCAATCAACACTAAAATGACGGTAATAATCCAGAATCGCACGATAACGCGGGGTTCCGGCCAGCCTTTCAATTCAAAATGATGATGTATCGGCGCCATGCGGAAAACGCGTTTTCCGGTCATTTTGAAAGAGGCCACCTGGATAATCACCGATACCGTTTCCATGACAAATACGCCGCCCATAATCATCAGCACGATTTCCTGCCTGACCAGCACCGCCAACACACCCAAAGCCCCGCCCAGCGCCAGCGCGCCGACATCGCCCATAAACACCATCGCGGGATAGGCGTTAAACCATAAAAATCCCAACCCTGCGCCGACCAAAGCAGCACAAAATACGATCAATTCACCGGCATTAGGCAAATAGGGTATCGCCAGATATTGCGAAAAAGTCACGTGCCCGGATAGGTACGCAAAAATCCCCAAACCGGTCGCAACCATCACGGTCGGCATAATCGCCAGTCCGTCCAGCCCATCGGTCAGGTTGACCGCGTTGCTGGTTCCGACAATCACAAAATAAGTCAGCACCACGTACATCCAGCCCAAATTCAGCATGAAGTCCTTGAAGAACGGGACAATCAACTGCGTTTCCGCCGGCAATATTGCGGTTTTATATAAAAAAACCGCCGCCATTAAACCTATGACAGATTGCCAGAAATATTTGGCTTTAGCCGACAATCCGTCACTGTTGCCTTTGACCACTTTTCTATAATCATCGATAAAACCGATGACGCCGTAACCCATAGTCACCAACAAAATTACCCAGATATAGCGATTGCCCAGATCGGCCCACAACAAGGTGCTGAAGGCTATGGCGACCAGTATCAGGGTTCCGCCCATGGTGGGCGTACCGGCCTTTTCGTAATGCGATTGGGGACCCAACTCGCGGATACTCTGCCCGATCTTGTTGCGGCTTAGCTTCCTGATCATGACCGGCCCGATAATAAAAGAAATGACCAGCGAGGTTAAGGCCCCAAGAATGGCGCGAAAAGTCAGGTAATGAAATACCCTGAAACCGCCATCAAAGGTCATTAAATAATCTGCAAAATAAAGTAACATTATTTATATCCTGAAGTTCTCAACCCGTGCAGCCACTACATTCTCCATGCGTTGCTCTACCTCCTGCTTCCATGCAGTCGTACTGATTGCGACACTTCCACCATCCATGGCGGTCGCCGTAATGCCCTGATGTACGATTGCGGCTATGGCCCCGGCTTGCTCCACCTCGCCCACAAATTCATTGCCTTCGAAGTTATGGCCTTTAATCGCAACATAAAGCTGCCCCGGCTGTATCGCTCTTGTGTCTATGCAGACCGATAAGATGGCAACATCGTCTCCGACCGGCTTTCCCTGCACACATGCAACAATCTCACTCGGCATCATATTCATCTGTTTCGCCTGCTCAATGCATCGATCACAACCTGCCTGTCGCTGAAAGACACGCACACACCATTGCTTTCCTGGTATTGCTCATGGCCTTTGCCTGCAATCACAATGCAATCATTTTTAGCTGCACTTGCTATCACTTTTTGTATCGCCTGCTCTCTGTTTTGAATAACGTCAACCTTGGCTGGCCGCACCGGTTCCCTCGGCAACTGCTCCATGCGTTGCTCTACCTCGGCAACCGCTCCCTTCGTTGCTCTACCTCCTGCACCCTTGCAGTCGTCCTGCATCCATGCAGTCGAACTGCAACCGGCCAAAATATCCTTAACTATGTCCAACCCGTTTTCGTAACGCGGGTTGTCGTCGGTAATAACCACATGGTCCGCCCATTGCTCTGCAATTTTTCCCATTTGCGGACGCTTACCCTTATCTCTATTGCCGCCGCAGCCGAAAACCACCCATAAAGCCTGTTTACAATGTTTGCGCAAACTGGATAAAACCTTGTCCAAAGCATCGGGGGTATGAGCATAATCAACAAAGACCAATGGATCAGTCTCCGCACCAAAGCGTTCCATGCGACCATCAACCGGTTGTAGAAAACTAAGTTTTTCAGCTGCCTTTTTCAGCGGTACACCCATGACCAGCATTACGGTCAAAACGGCCAAGACATTCTCTACATTAAAATCGCCGTAAAGCGGCACTTTGACCCGCTGAAGCTGATCCCGCCAGCGCACATCAAATTCGATGCCATCCGTTTTATGCAGTATATTGTCTGCACTGACACACTCGCCTGAATCCGCTGTTTTTCCGTTGGCGCTAAAATGCCATAGTTGTACCGACTCGGGCACTGCGGCAATAATCTGCCCGCTATACACATCATCCAAATTCACCGCCGCAAAAGCTAAACCAGGCTTACTTAACAGCGCCAGTTTGGCCTGCACATAAGCATCCATGGTGCCGTGATAATCCAGATGATCTCGACTGATATTGGTAAATACCGCGCCTTTAAACGTCACCCCGTTAACCCGGCCTTGCTCCAAACCATGCGAGGAAACTTCCATCGCCACAATGCGTTTTTTATTCTTTAATAGTTCAGCCAGTATTTTCTGAATTGCCAGGGCATCGGGCGTAGTATTTTGCGTCTTGTTGAGATTGCCCCATTCTCCCCAACCCAGCGTTCCTATAATTCCGCAGTCATCCAGCATCTGGCTCAAAAACTGGCTGCAAGACGTTTTACCGTTTGTGCCGGTAATGCCGATGACCGACATGGACCTCGATGGGTCGCCATAAAAACGCGCAGCCAGCTCGCCCAACTTTAAGCCCAGATTGTCCACTGCAATCATCGGCACAAGAGCAGAATCATTGCACTGCATAGTCTCCGCCAGCTGCCGTCCATTCCCCGCCGGATCAAAAATCACCACACAAGCCCCATTGCCAATAGCCTGTTCAACATGCGCCAAACCATGCTGTTTAGCGCCGGCCAACGCAACAAATGCATCACCGCGAACTACCAACCGGCTATCCAATGCCAATCCGGTGATAGGCATATCGCCTTGAGCAGGAAACGAGGCCAGTCCGCTTAACAAATTTTTTAACTGCTCCATGCAGCCACCTGTTATGAACCTTGCCGTGTCAGCAAGATAGGCATATTGTCCTGTTGATCCGGCGCAACCTCCAACACCCTCAAAGCCCCCGCCATCACCTTGGAAAATACCGGAGCCGAAACTATCCCGCCGTAGTATTGCCCCGCAGACGGCTCATCAACCATAACCACAACTATCAAGCGCGGATTCTTTGCCGGCGCCATGCCTGCAAAAACCGAAAAATAACTTTTCTCGACATATCCTCCCGCTCCGGCTTTTTTAACCGTCCCCGTCTTACCTGCGGCGCTGTAGCCATCGACTCTGGCTTCATATGCAGTGCCGTCTTTCATCAGCACGGTTTCCATCATGGCTCTGACTCTTTTGGCTGTCTTAGCCGAAAACACCCGTTGCTGATCAACATCTTCGTCCCGCCTTAACAAGCTGACCGAGTGTAAAATGCCGTCATCCGCCAACGCCGTATACGCCCTTGCCAACTGTAATGCCGACGTACTCACGCCATAACCAAATGACAATGTCGCCCTATCAAATTCGTGCCACCGTTGGTAATCGAGTAAGCTCCCACTGGCTTCCCCGGGAAACCCGGAACCGGCAGCTACACCAAAACCCAATTTATTGTAAATTCCCCAAAAATATTCCGGGGGCATTCTCAATGCCATCTGGCTTACCGCTACATTGCTGGATTTCTTCAGTACCCCTGTCAAATCCAGCGTTCCATAATTATGCACATCCTTAACCAGATGATTCCCGACCTGATAAAACCCGTGGGTTTCGAAAACCTCATTCGGCTTAACGTATCCGCCGTCCAAGGCGGCCGCGACAACAAATGGTTTGACCGTCGATCCAGGCTCAAACACATCTGTAAGCGATCTATTTCTATACAGACTTTCCTTTAAGCTTTTCCGGGTATTCGGGTTAAATGAGGGCTGATTGACTGCCGCCAGAATTTCCCCGCTCTTTGCATCCAGTACCACCAGCGCCGCCGATTTTGCCTTGTGCTGATTAACCGCCAACTGCAATTCCCGGTACGCCAGATACTGGATGCGCTGATCAATGCTTAAATCCAGATTCCTGCCTGCAACCGGCTCCTTTATATTTTCTACATCTTCAATAATCCGCCGCTGTCCATCCCTGATAACCCGTTTACTGCCTGGAATTCCTTTTAATGATTTTTCATACCCCGATTCAAGTCCCGCCTGGCCAACATCGTCAATATCGGTAAAACCGACTAAATGCGCCGATACTTCTCCTGCCGGATAATATCGCTTGAATTCCCGTTCAAAATAAATACCTGTAAGCTTCAACGCCTTTACCTGGTCAGCAACCACCGGACTAACCTGCCGGGCGATATAAGCAAACTGCCTATGCGCATCGCCTTTAATCAGCTCATCGACCTTTCCCGGCGGCAAATTTAACAATTTTTCCATTTGCCTGATTTCGTTTTCTTTTGCCGCTTCAATCTCTTGCGGATTCATCCAGATAGACTCGACAGGCGTACTGATAGCCAGTGGCGCACCATTCCTGTCTTTTATCATGCCTCTGTATGCTTCCACCTTCACGTCACTGACATGACGCATGTCGCCCTGTTCCTTAAGAAACTGTTTATTCAGCACCTGCAAATCGACAGCTCGACCAACCAACGCAGCCATACAAGTCATTATAAAAACGACGACGACTTTCCTTCGACCTCCATGGATGGAGGACGTGTCGCTATCGGCAGGGAACCGATGCGACCGCCCTGAAAAATTGCCTACCGGCTTACTTGCCTTATTCCTGCCTTGAAAATGTATCATTTACGGTTTTATATAAATAATCTTTTCCCGTAGCGGCATAACCAGCTTCAATTGTTCCCGCGCCACTTGCTCTACCCGATTCTGTTCCGCCAAGGTTGTCAGCTCCAATTGCAGCTGCCCCCATTCCACTTCATATTGATCCAGCGCTCTTTCCTGCTTTTGGATTTCAATAAAAATTAATCGAGAGTAGTATTTGCTGTAAATTACCGCCAAAGCGGATATCAACAGCGCCAATATCAGCACCCCCATTCCTAAATAGCGAATTGTTGCCACTTAAACTCTCTCGGCTACCCGCATGATTGCGCTGCGCGCCCTTGGATTCTGAACGATTTCCTGCTGCCCCGCTTTTAGGGCTTTACCTGTTTTCTTTAAGATACCCTTGGTTATATCAATTTCTTTAATGGGTAATTTGCCTGGGTTATATTTGGCGCCGGACTCGGACCTGATAAAACGCTTGACGATCCGGTCTTCCAATGAATGGAAAGAAATAACCACCAAACGCCCCCCTGGTTTCAAAACCCGTGCAGACTGTTGTAAAGCAGCCTTTAATTCATCCAATTCGCTATTGATTTCGATACGGATTGCCTGAAAACTGCGGGTTGCCGGGTGCTTATGTTTCTCTTTTACAGGCACTGCGTCTTCAATAAGCCTTGCCAACTCACCGGTTGTTGTAATCGAAGCTGTGGTTCTTTTTTCAACAATCGCATGCGCTATGCGCCTTGCAAACCGTTCCTCGCCATATTCAAACAAAACCTTGACCAACTCCTTTTCATCAACGCCGGCCAGCCACTGCGCTGCCGTAACCCCTGCATTGCCATCCATCCGCATATCCAATGGCCCATCGCGCAAAAAGCTAAAGCCTCTTTCGGGATTATCCAGCTGAGGCGATGACACCCCCAAGTCCATCAAAATACCGTCGACTTTTCCTGCTAAACCTTCGCTTGCGACTATATTTTCCAGTTCGGAAAACTGTGTATGTTTCAGCTTGAAGCGCTTATCTCCAAGCATGGCCTGCGCATAATCAGAGTTAATTGCGTCCAAATCCCGGTCAAAAGCCAGCAATCGCCCGGACGGCCCCAACAGATTTAAAATTCCCTGGCTATGGCCGCCGCGACCAAAGGTACAATCCAGATAAATACCGTCTTCTTTAATAGCCAACTGTTGCAAAGATTCTGCAAACATAACGGGCAAATGTTCCACTAACAGATCTCCCGTATTAAAAAGATAAGGCGCCTAAATCTTCCAACCCTTCATTATCATCGCCATTCAGCCATTCGCTTTCCTTTGCTCCCCAGGCCTCTTCATTCCAGAGTTCAAATTTATTGAGCTGACCTATCAGGACAATCTTCTTGTCTATATTTGCAAATGTTCTCAACTTTTCCGGCAGCAACAAACGGCCTTGCCCATCCATTTCACATTCCGATGCATTGCCAATCACAAATCGTCTCAATTTGCCGGCCATTTTATTTAATGTAGGTAATTTACTGATCGTTTGCTCGAGCTTTTCCCATTCAGGCATTGGATACAACCACAAACAGCCGTTCTCCCCAACACATTGCTCGTTTACGGCGACTGTCACAACCATCTGGCATTCGCAGCAATCCTGCAACTCTTCCCGATAACGGGTAGGAATTGCAAGACGTCCTTTGCCGTCTAAATTGATTGAACTAATGCCTCGAAACAAGATTTACCCCAGATTCCCAAAAAAAACCCTTTTTTTCCACTTTTCTCCACTTGTGTCCACTATAGTTTTCAAATAACACCTAGTCAAGAATGATTTCACTTAGATTCTTTCTTTTTCGACAATGACTTACATCACAGTCAGAATGGGGCATAGCCATGCAAAAAATGGAAAAATAATTCCCATTCTTTATCAGCAAAGTGTGCTATTTTGGTGAGAAATTACTTTAAGTATGAGACTGCCGAAAATTTTCAGCTTTTTTTGATGAAAAGTGAGAACTGAATCAAGGATACTGCCGCAATAATTACTGGACAGTCTTTACGCTTTTTGCAGCGTAGCGAATACCAGGCAGAAAAACCCGGAAAAGGAAGAAAGAGTCGGCCTGTAAGCCGGGTTCTGTCGAGAACAGTCATTCATCTAGGCTGCAAGTCACCCTGCAGCTCAAGCAATCTACCCAGGAACCGCGCGGGCCACGCGTCTGTCCCTCTATTTGATCTTGCTCCGGGTGGGGTTTACCATGCCACTTCTGTTACCAGTTGCGCGGTGCGCTCTTACCGCACCTTTTCACCCTTACCGGTCACTAAATGACAGGCGGTATATTTTCTGCGGCACTTTCCGTAGGCTCACGCCTCCCAGGCGTTACCTGGCACCCTGCCCAATGGAGCCCGGACTTTCCTCCATCTTATCTCGCGATAAAACAGCGACTGCTCAGCCGACTCTTTCAGTGCGTAGTGTATCACACATCCACACCAATGCGCTATGCGCACCGACTTTAACACAAGCAAAAATCAGACCGAAAAAACACCTCATATCGCATTAACGGAAAAACTAAGCGCCCCGCGCTTTCTCCAACTCCAACGCCGCTTGATACAGCAGTTTCTTCCTGACTCCGGTAATTTCTACCGCCATTGCAACTGCTGTCTTGATAGAGCATTCTCCCAATAACACTCTCAGTATTTTTTCCTGTTCAGGCGTAATTATTTGTTCTTTTTTGTCGATGGCCGCGCCATCGACAATAACCACAAACTCACCTTTCCTCATGTTGGCGTCTTGTTCGACCAATTTAAGCGCCTCAGCCAAACTGGTCTTCACGATGGTTTCGTGCAATTTGGTCAGCTCCCTGGCAATGACGATCTGTCGATCGGGCGGCAAAACTTCAGCCATATCCTGCAATGAAGCCAGAATCCGGTGACTGGACTCGTAAAACACCCAGGTCGTCGGGCACATCAATCTTCCACTAAAAAACGCTTTTCGCGCCGACGAGGTGCGCGGCGAAAAACCTTCAAACGCGAATTGAGTAACCGGCAACCCCGATGCGGACAACGCCGCAATCAAAGCGCACGCGCCCGGCACCGGCACAACATCGACACCCGCATCTTTGAGCATTTTTACCAGCGGCATGCCCGGGTCGCTCAACAGCGGCGTACCCGCATCGGAAACCAACGCAATGGACAGCCCCTCGCGCAATTTTTCCAGCAACCCGCCTGATGCCTTGTCTTCATTATGTTGGTGCAACGAAATGAGCTTATTGCTAATGCCGTAATGCTGCAGCAACATTTTTACATGACGGGTATCCTCGGCCGCAATCAAGTCAACCTGCTTCAATATTTCAACCGCCCTGAAACTAATATCCGCTAAATTACCTATCGGAGTAGCAACAACGTATAATTTGCCGCATTCACTTGACATTCGATACACTCACTTGAAAAGCCTTAATTTGAAAGATGCGACCCAAATATAAGCCGCCATTATTGTGCGCCCTGCTTCCCGGCCTGCTGTTTTTTTCCGGTTGCGCACCCACGCCTGCGAGCAGTTCCCTGCCTGAGCAAGAAGCGCTGATAACAAAGCCCTTCATAAAAAACGATCAGCCGGAAAAAATGACAGAATTATACCAGTATCCCGCGACCGCATCGCTTTCGGAACAAAACCAGCAGCGTTTGCAGGCCATCGACACCTTAATTCAGGGCGGCGATGGCGACAGCGCAAAACATGCTGCCGACGCCATTAACCCTGCCGACCTGTCATCCGAGCAACGCGCTCAGCTGGGCCTGCTCCAGGCCCAGATCCTGCTCAGCTTCGGCGAGGCCGAACAGGCGATTGAAAGTCTGGCGCTGATTCAGCCTCAACAGCTCAGCCCTGACAATCAAATCAAATACTTTCAATCACAGGCCTTTGCCTACTCGTTAACAGGCAATCTGCTTGAAGGCGCCAAATCCAGAATTGAACTACACCCGTTAATAACATCTCCCACTGAACGCGAAAAAAATCAGGCCGCCATTCTTGAAGCATTGCGCCTGCTGCCTGACACCGCCTTGCAAACCAATAAAACAGACACCTTGGCAGGCTGGATGTCTTTAGCCGGCATTTTAAAATCTATAAACCAACCTGATTTTAATACTCAAATAAGCCAATGGCGCGCAATGTATCCTGCGCATCCTGCCGACTTAAGCTTTTTAGATCTCCCTCAAAACGCAGCGGAAAATACGCATCGGCAACCCAAAGCAATCGCGCTATTGTTACCCGGATCGGGGGCTTTTGCCCAAGCCGGCAAAGCCATCCGCGCAGGATTCATGGCGGCTTACAACCATGCGGACAACAATACCAAACCCGCCATCCGCTTTTACGACAGCGAACAATCGACACCGCAAGCCTTATATAATCAGGCTATCGCAGAAGGCGCCCAATTAGTCATCGGCCCGCTGGCTAAAGAACACATCCAAAGTCTGGCTGATACGGTTACATTCACCGTACCCGTACTGGCATTAAATCATATTCCAGGTTTGCAAAAAGACCGGCTCTACCAGTTTAGCCTGAGCCCGCTGGACGACACCGAGCAAATCACCCATAAAGCCTGGGCGGACGGACATCAGAAAGTGCTGCTGCTGATCCCCGAAAACGCGCCGGGCAAACGCATCGCCAATTATTTAACGGAAGACTGGGGAAAGCTTGACGGCACTGTCAGGGAAACACAGACTTACAACCCCAAAGAAACCGATTTTTCAGCCCCCATACAAAAACTGCTGAACCTGGACGAAAGCGAACAACGTTACAATAAAATCCTTACATTGATACCTACCGTAAAATATACCCCGAGAAGACGGCAGGATGCCGACGCCATATTGTTAAGCGCCTATAGCGCAGAAGCGCGCTCCATCAATCCCCTGTTACAGTTTTATCAGGCCGACGACCTCCCTGTTTATGCAATGCCCACTGTTTACACAGGACAAATTAATGCGTCACTCGATACCGACCTCAATAAAATAACTTTTTGCGATACCCCTTGGTTATTCAATAAAGCCTATCAGGGAGAGCTCGGCATGGACGCTCTGACAGAAACCTGGAAGCAATTTCCCAGCGCCTATTTACGCCTGATTGCGATGGGTATTGATGCCTATAACCTGGCCACACGCCTGGATAACCTGGATGCCGCCCCCTATCCCGGCGCCACAGGGAATCTATCGCTGACCGCAGACCGGCGCATCAAGCGCGAACTGATATGCGCCAAGTTTGTGGCCGGACAGCCTGAAATAAGCGGCCCACCCTGAACCATGCTATTTACTAAGCTGAAGGCGAAAGCGGCGCATTTAATCCGCGGCGAAAGCGCCGAGGAACAAGCCCACAACTTTCTGATCGACAAAGGACTGAAACCGGTAAACCGGAATTTCCGCTGCAAA
>JALNYY010000046.1 GCA_023229605.1 Methylobacter sp. | reverse complement strand
ATTTTCCGCCAGCATGCCGGTTACGGTACTGACCAGATGATGCACCGTGGCGTAGCTTTCCACATCGAATAATTTCGGCACTTTAACCGAACCGCTCTTGCAGGTTTTACTGATGTCATTTCTAAGCAAATCGACGATCATCAGGTTTTCAGCCCGGTCTTTGTTGCTGGTTTCCAGGTTTTTTATTTGCTGCTGATCTTCCGAATAATCGGGTTTTCTTGGCCGCGTTCCTTTAATAGGCTTGGTCTCGACCACGCCATCGGTAAGTTTTAAAAACCGTTCCGGGGATGAGCTTAAAATCTGTACTTCGGGCAAGTTAAGATAGCAACTGAAAGGCGCGGCGTTTAATTTGCGCAGGGTTTGATAGGCTGTCCACGGATCGCCCTCGCAACCGGCGACAAACCGCTGAGCCAGATTTACCTGATAACAATCGCCCTCCTTAAGGTAATGCTTAATCCGGTCAAAGGCGCGAACATAAAAGTCTTTGTCCATATTCGACTTAATCTCGCCGACTATTTTAAACGCATGATAATCCCGGCTTACCGGTTTCATCACGGGCTGTCCCTGACCGTGCCGCGCTTCCGGCGGATTGGCGTGGCTGAACTGCCGGATTAAGTCTTTCCGTTTTTGCTGATCGCATTGCCCCACCAGATAACTTTTTTGTTGGTGGTGATCGACGATGACAGCCCATTCGTAAATCCCTACCGCCATTTCGGCAATATGTTCCGTATCTTCAGCCATAGCCGGCAACGCTTCCAGTCGACGGGCTAAGTCATAGGAAAAATAGCCGATGGCTCCGCCATTGAACGGCAAATCCTCAAGACCTGTTTCCAGTTTAAAGTTTGGGAATGAACGAAGCTGTTGCTTAACCAAATCAAACGGGTCTTCTGTCGATTTTAGGGTCATGCCGTTGCGGGTAATCTCGGTAACCTCGCCGTGCGTGACCAAGGTACACACCGGCTCGACCGCAATAATATCGTATCGCCCCTGGTTGCTATAGGGAAAGCCGCTATCCAGGAAAACAGCCCAAGCCTGGTCTGCATGCGCGGAAAACAGCTCCGCACTGTCGGCAAAATAAGGAAGAGGCGCGATAAATTGATTCGGTGACGGCATTTAAAAAGGTAATCTGATTGGGGAGGGATGCAATGCGCGAGGGGGATTGATTGTTCAAATAGTCGGCTGTGGGAGAGGGCCTTTTTAGCCTCTCTCCTACAAAAAATTATTTGCCCATAAACTGCCCAAATGCGCGACTGCCTTCGCCGGTTTTAATGGTGTCAATCACTTTCAGGGTTCTGGCATCGATCACGGAAACGTTGCCATCAAACCAGTTGGCCACGTATACATGCCGGTCGTCAGGATGGGTGCTGATGCCTTCGGGTTTAGTACCCACGGTGATCAGGGCAATTTCCTTTAAGGTTTCCGTATCGATAACGGAAACCGAACCGTCATCCTGATTAGTCACCAACAGTCGGCTGTCGTTAAGCGCCAGCGCTGTTGCATAAGGCAACATATTGACCTTTACGGTAGCGATGGGTTTCATCCTCGCTGTTTCGACGACAGTTACATCATCGCTTTTTACGTTGGCGACATAGATGCGTTCGCCTCTTGCATCAATGGTGAGTCCGAAAGGGTGTGTTCCAACCTGTGTGGTTTTTTTAACGGCCAATGTATTCAAATCGATCTGGGAAACTGAATCACTGATCCGGTTGGCGACATACAACCAGCGATTATCGGGGCTGACCACCAAACCGGACGGCGATTCGCCGACACTAATCGTTTTAATTACCTGCAGACTGTCCGCATCAATAGCCGACACAGTATTTTTATACCAGTCAGCCACATAAATCCGTTTGCCATCCGGTCCAACAGCAATGCCCAATGCACCGTCATTCACAGTAACCTTGGCGATGACTTCGCGCTTTTTTGTATCGATAACGGCAAAGCCTTTGGCCTCCGGCGTACTGACGTAACAAAGCTTGCCGTCAGGGGCAACCGCTATGCCGGCCGGTTTACCGGGAACAGCGATAGTATCGACGACAATACCCTTTGCTGTATCGATAACAGACACGCTATCGGCCAACTGGTTGCTGATGTAGGCAAAAGGCTGAGCCGCAAGCGGTGTAGATAAAAAAGCTGTAGCGATGCAAATCGCTACAGCCCTGTAGGTTGGCCGCAACCCAACACATCGAAGCCACAAATGTTGGATTACGCTCACGCTAAGCCAACCTACGAACTTGTCGTTCACAAAGAATACTCGTCAAACCTTATTTCTCAGCCAGTTTTTTCAGGTTAATCAACCCCGTTTCCAAAACGGCTTTCACTGCTGTATTAGCTGCTTCTTCGTTCATTTCTTCCGGCGGATTATTGTTCATGTAAGCGCGGTAATAACCGGCTTTCCAGATAACCTCAGCCTTGCCGCCCTTATCGGCCACTTCAATGCTTGCTGCGTAGTCATTGACGGGCAACGCAGGGACTTTTTCTTCCGCACCGGCATGAGTAATGGTTTTAGATGAACTCATTTCAGTGATTTTGTAAGCATAAGACATTTTCGCATCATCATACTTTTTTAATTCTTCGGTAAGCGTTCCGCCGTCTTTTAAAGTCAAAACACGAACCGCACCTTTCGTATTGTCTCCCTTAACGGTTGTGTTAAAAATTTCAGGATGCCAGGACATATCGCCATAGTTTTTAATAATGGCCCAAACTTTTTCAGCAGGTGCGTTGATGGTGATTTTCTCTTCGGCTTTTTGACGCACAGGACCATGAGCGTTGGCCATTGAGGTAAAAAAGAACAGCAAAACTGAAACAAATAAAATTATTTTCTTCATATTAACTTACCTTCCGGGAACATAAAAAACTAAAACGCGCATTATATGACAACCACGCGCGGCAAGCATCAGCTTAAACCAATTTAAAATATAATATTAGGAAACGCGTCCGACACAAGAGCGGTCAGTTTTTATTATCGCGTTGCTGCTCAGTTAGCTACCGGCAATGATGACCAGAGTGCGTTTTTTTTGAATAAGGTAAAGAAAAATGCGAGCCCCCTATAGTCTCACAATGACTACAGGGGGACTTTAGATGATGGTTATTTCAAATCAGGACAATCGGCATAAACGGGATGAACAGTATACATGGATACTATCCGATGTTGCTGATCCGGAGTATTGTCGGGGCCGTGTGCTTTGCCCAAAGCTTTTACATGCAATTGTTGAACCTTTGCACCATGCTTGACTAACAACTGGCTGACAGTAGCCGCCCTTCTTTCCGATAGACTTTGATTATATGCCGCAGTGCCAACCGTATCGGTATAAGCATCTATATCGACGGAAATATCGGGATGAGTTTCCAAATATGAGCCTAGAATAGCAATTTCATGTTCCTCAGATTTATAAGGCGTCGCACTATCATCTGCGAAAAATACGGCGGTATGTTGAGTCGAAACCGAGCCGTCCTTAAGATGATTTTGACTGTGAACCTCTGTTAACCACTGGCATAGCTCTTTTTCCGATGCAAGCCTGTGCTGCGCAGCTGCCTGGGCGGCATCTTTAGCTTTTTGCTGATCATTAATATTCCAGTAATAGCCATTTTTCCAATTTGCTAAAGCTTTATCGGCTTCCGCCAATTTTTCCTCGGCCAACTGCTCATGATAAATGGACTGACGATAATGACCTGCGTTTGCAGCATCAATTCCCGAACTTAACCCGGGAATATCTTTTTGTGGCGGCGCGCTGCAGGCGGCAAGAGTGGCGGCTAATACGGCAAGTGGCACGTAAATACATTGTTTGTTCATAACTTTATCCTTTTTCAATCCGAATCACGCGTCACTTTCTGGCGAATGGACGCAACGATTGCATTTAATGGGTCAATGGCTATTCGCCGTCATCTAACGGTCCATAAGTAGTCCAATATCCTGGCACATGGAGACCAAAATAACGACTATCCTCACTAAAACGGTTCCATACATAAGGCGGCGTAATAAAGTCATCCGTCGGGATAGGGGCTGTAATCAATTCGGCTACACCCACAGTCGTCCTGCTGACAGTTTCAATGACTCCACGCAACAATCCCCAGGTCACTCCGACAAAAGCATTTTGTTCGTGACTGATGTTGATGATATTTTTCGGTATCTCAATAAAGCCGGTCGCTGTATTAGCTAATCCTTGGCCTATTTTAGAGCCCACACCGGATAAATAACTATGCTCATCCGCATAAGCTGCTCCTGTTGACAATAATGCGCTGCAAAGTACACAGGCAGTGAAGAGGTTTTTCTTATTCATTATTGATTCCTCATTAAATGTTTAATCCGCAGGGTCTTTTACAATATTAATCAATAAATTTGACCCCAAGAGCCAAATAAGGGGATCGAAACTTAAAATTCCCTTAAGCCAACCCTATCCCAACACCAACACAATGTCAAATATCCACAAGGAATATGCAAACCAGTAGTTAAAAACGATTAAATTAACCAGCCTTTGTCAAGGATTTATTTTCAATAATAGCCAGCCTGTCTGACTCTATCCCTAAGAACAACTCCCCTTTTAACAGGCCTACCAGTTCCCTGCCGGCCATTTTAAATCGCCAGCCGTGCAGCAGTGGGCACTCCTCATCGTCATTGAACAACAACACTTCCAAGTCCTTACGTGTCGCAAGAATAACCGGATTTAACGAGTTTTCTTCGGCGCGAATTCTGACCAGCGCCGTTAAAATATCCAGTATCGCTTCCTGTTGTTGAGTTTTTTTAGCTGGCCGGCCTTTTTCATTCAAGGGTATCGGCGCACGGTTCTTGGCAGCCGTAATTAATTGACACAGTTCCACGCCGTAACGATTAACCGCGCGTTCATTAATGCCGCGCACATTGGCTAATTCACCCACTGTTTCCGGTTGCAGCTTGGCTATATCGAACAGCAACTCATCACGCAACAGCCAGCTCTTGGGACGATCTTCGGACTGCGCGGTTTTTTCCCGCCATTCTGCCAAGGCTTGAACGATTGATAATTGCCTGCCGGTCAGTTTGTTTTTACCTTTAATTTTCAACCAGGCTTTTTCAGGCTTAATCTCATACAAATCCGGATTTTCCAGTTCAGCAAAATCCCGTTCCAGCCAATCAGCGCGTCCCAGTTCGGCTAATTTCTGCAACATCATTTGATAAATCTTGCATAAATAAATCACATCATCCGCAGCATATTGAATTTCCGCATCTATCAGCGGCCGTTTGCTCCAATCCGCCCGGGTATGCGCCTTGTTTAAATTCACATTTAGCAGGCTGGAAACCAGCATCGCGTAACCCGGATTCTCCTGAAAACCCAGCAACGGCGCGGCTATTTGAGTATCGAATAACGGTTCGGGTATTTTCCCGGTTAATTGATAAAAAATCTCCAAGTCCTGCCGACAGGAATGAAATACTTTTACGATGGATGGGCTGTATATAACGTCAAAAAGAATGTCCAGCGAGGGCAATGCTATGGGGTCAACACACGCCACCCATTCCGGCGTTGCTATTTGCAGTAGGCAAAACTTAGGAAAATAGGTTTTTTCCCGTAAAAACTCCGTATCAAGAGCCAGCCAGGGTTCTTTTTTAATCTGTTCGCACAGCTTAACCAGCTGCTCAGGAGTATTTATATATTGTATGTTTGTCATTATAGTTAAACGAGCTGTCAGTAACACACCGTAAAAACCATGTATTTACGGCTAATGGTGGTTTTTCATTTTAGTGATAGAATTTGTCTTTTTGTCTTCATTTGCCTATGCGATTTTGTATTATTCCGGTTACCGCTTACCAGCAGAACTGTTCCTTGCTGATTTGCGAACATACCAACAAAGCGGCTATCGTTGACCCCGGCGGCGATATTGACATAATCATTAAAGCCATAGATAGGGAAAATGCATCGCCCGAATCCATCTTGATCACCCACGGGCATCTTGATCATATCGGCGCTACAGCAGAACTTGCGGCGTTGCTTTCCATTCCTGTTATAGGCCCCCATCATGACGACCAATTCTTGATTGACGCCATTCCTGAACAATGTCGGGTTTTTCGTTTCCCGGCCTGCGATTCATTTATACCGTCACGTTGGTTAAGCCAGGGCGATATGGTTAAGGTTGGCGAACAAATACTGGACGTTTTTCACTGCCCTGGGCATACGCCGGGACACGTGGTTTTTGTTCACCGCAACACAAAACTGGCCATAGTCGGCGATGTGTTATTTAAAGGTTCAATCGGTCGAACCGATTTACCGAAAGGAGATTTCAATACTTTGATTAATTCAATCAAAAACAATCTATGGCCCTTGGGTGAACAGTTTTCTTTTATTCCAGGTCACGGCCCGATGTCCACTTTTGGAGAAGAAATGCGCAGTAATCCCTTCGTCGGCAACTGCTCCCGCGTCGCCTAAAAGCGCCTACTTTTGACCCTCTACCAGAGCCACACCTTCTTAGCCATCGGAGTTTAACTCCGTCTCCCTATTCGATCAGCTTAACTGTTGCCGATTTAGCCGGAACCGCCATTATCAGCCTGTGGAGTACGCGTCTTTCCTCGCCGACGATGGTTGTTGCCGCGTTTTTTATTGCGTGCTTTTATCCGCTTTATATCCAGCTTATGCTGATTAATTTCTACTGATTTTAAATGCTGGAATATATCCGGCGGCATTTCATCGGGCAACTCAACAAGCGTGTAATCACCTTGAATATTAATATTGTTAATATTATTTTTGTCGACTCCGGACTCCTCAATCAGGACTTTTCTAAGTTCTTCCGGAGTAACCTGATGCTTACACCCCACGTCCAAGCGATAACGGACCATTTTAATGCCCGCTTGGGCTACGACTGTTCCTGTCGGTCTCTTATCCATGCAGTCGTGTTTATCCTCGCTGTCCATCCCTATCCCAATCTTGAAAAGCTAACCACATGGCGCTGTTTCAAAGCCTATCTTGATAAATTTCCACAAAACCCTCATCGCGCAATCTGCGCACCCATAGCTCTGTTTCTTCCTCAATTTTCCGCTTACGAATAGCATCTCTGACCAGGTTCTTTTTAAACTCGCTACTGTCATCCTTATTTTCCCGGCCTAAAACCTGAATTATGTGCCACCCAAACTGCGTCTGCACTGGTTCACTCACTTCGTTAATGCCGAGTTTTGTCATGGCTTCTTCAAACGGCTTAACCAAATCCCCAGGCCCCACCCAGTCGAGTGAGCCGCCTTTTAACGCCGAACCTTTGTCGTCTGAATGCGCCCGCGCCAATGCAGCGAAATCATCACCATCGGCAATGCGGGCTTTTAATGCCAGCAAACGTTTTTTTGCCTCGGCATCATCGACTAACTCATTGGTCTTAATTAGGATATGCCGAACCTTGGTTTTGATAATCATGTGATTATCAGTGCCTTTTAGCTCCAATATTTTAATAATATGAAAACCGCTCGGACTGCGTATGGGTTCGGACACATCGCCCTGCTTCATTCGATCGATCTCATCAACAAACAAGGTTGGTATTTCACTCTTGGTGCGCCACCCCAAATCGCCGCCTTTCAGAGCATTGGCATCATCTGAATCACTTATTGCCGTTTGGCTAAAATCTTGTCCTGCTCGCAGGCTCTTGGCAATATCATCGGCTTTGCTCATCGCTCGTTGTATCTCTGCCGATGATGCGCCTTCTTTAACTGCAATCAATATGTGTCCCAGATGATACTGCGTAGACTCTTCGCCGATTTTATCCTGGGTTTCCATGTAGTGCTCAACCTCCCGGTCGGTCACCTTAATGCGCCCTCCTATCTCTCTGCCGCGCAACTGATTGATAATGATTTCATTGCGCATATTGTCCAGAAAGCTTTGATAGCTCATGCCCTGTCTTTCCAGTTCTTCCCTGAATTGATCTACATCCATATTGTTTCTTCGGGCTATATCCGCTGCCGAACTGTTGAGCTGTTCTTCACTGACAGTAATTCCGGCCTTTTCCGCCAACTGCCGCTGAAGTTTATCGACAATCATTTTCTCCAGCACTTGTTTACGCAACACATAGCTAGGAGGAATCGCAGCTCCACTTTGCTGTATTCTTTGTTCAATAGCCGCCACTTCTTTTTCCAATTCCCGCTCAAGAATAACGTCATCTTCAACCACAGCGACGATCGTATCGAGAACCTCGGCATGCACTAAAAAGCTGCCGAACAATAAATTACACAACAGCGCCGCTACAATGGCTATTTTGATGCTTTCTTGTTTACTCATCTTTCGGTGCCTGATAACCATAAATTTGCTTCTCAAAAAACTGCTCCAGTTTTGTCCCGATACCGGTCAACCCTTTTAGTTCAATCTGAAAAAACACGCCCGTCTGGGGTATACCCGTCACATTGAGGGCAATTGGAGCGTTCGGATTATTTGGATCTGAATTAACACCTATGCCACTAATCCAGCGCCGTCCGATAACACGGAAACGCCAGCAACAATTTTCTTTTTCCGCGCCAATAAAACTTTCCTGAGTGTTATTATTCAGCAATGAATAACTCCAACGTCCAACCGCGGACCACTCATTATAAACCGGCCAGTGAAAGGAAATGTCGCTGTTAATAATGTCATAAGGCCTTAACCCTGAAGAATCCGGATAAATTGTATTTTTCCTATATCGATAACCGAGGTTAATAATCTCGCCAGGCCCATTCTGGTAATGCAACCCAAGATTTTGCCTGACAACCCGATTCAAATGAGGGTTCCATTGCGCCCCTGAGCTAACCGATAAATGATCTGTCAATCCAAGGTTGAGGTCAGTCACCAGATTTGACAGCTTATCGGTATCCGGGAAATAGCCCGGCAAAGATTCATGATAGAGCGGCAAATTAACCTTCCTATCACGAAAATAAGCAATCTGGCCCACATCGAGCTTAAACTTTTCCCGACCGGATTTAGTATCGACCAGGCGCGTCGTTAAGGCCGCCGTTAACTGGTTAGCATCCTGCACCCTATCCGGCCCGCTAAAGCGGTTTTCCAAAAACATGCTGTTAAATGAAAAATCAGTCAACCCGGTATCGAAAACGGGGATAGCGCTCTGATCTGTATTGGGGGTATACAAATAAAACAATCTGGGTTCAATAGTATGCAGATAGGATCTATTAGAAAAGTTCAGCTCCTTTTCCAAATACAGGCCGGTATCAGCTGAAAAAGTCGGCAGAGTTCTTGACATGCTGTTCGAGGCTAATGCGGCGCTGTCTTTTTCTTTTGGATTGCTTAACGAATATTGGGTATGCTGCAAGGAAAGCTTGGGCGTTAAAAACGCGCTGGCAGTTAGCAACGGAAAACTGACTGACGGCCTAACATTGGCTCGCTGAGCGTTCAGTAATGTACTATGTTGAAAATACACATATTCAGCATCCATCACCGTATTCAACGGCATAAAACCGAATGCATGATTCAAGTTCAAATTAATTCGCGGCAGCGTCCGGTACGGTAATCCCGCATTGGTTATCGCCTGGTCAATCGATTCATAACTGGTCGCAGTGCCTCTTAACGAAACCCCGTTGTTTACATAATTTAGACTACCTTGACTTATAAGGTAGCTGCTGTAAGTAGACATGCTCAACGCATTGCCCAAATCGGTAAAATAAGTTTTATCCGACACTTTGTTCAAATTCAGGCTTGAACTGATATGAGGCGTAAATTGGCTGGTATCCTTAAGTCCTAGCAAATAACGGGATGTATTGAGAATACTGTCATGGGGCATATACTCCATATCCGCATTCCCTTTTGACGTTTCCGTCAAATAACGAAATTCCCCACCCAGTACAGCCCCCCTATTTGAAAGATACCGGGGCCGTATAGTTGCATCATAATTAGGCGCTATGTTCCAGTAATAAGGCGTTGCCAGAGTAATGCCGGCCCTTTGGGTATGGCCAAATGAAGGCGAAAGAAAACCGGAAAGCCGCCTGTCATCAATCGGAAAAGAAAGATGCGGCGAATAAAACACAGGCGTACCTTTAAACTCAACCCAGGCATTTCTAGCGGCGCCTTGACCGGTAGTTTTGTTCAGCTTCAATTCAGACGCATGAACAACCCAGTCCTGATTGCCTGGACGGCAACTGGTATAGGTAACGGCTTTATATCGCGTCAGGGTGCCGCTTTCCCGATAAATCGTTTTCGCCCTGCCTCTGAGCGGCGTAGCCGGAGAAATAAACAGGGCATTCCTCAACTTGGCCTGGTTAGCAGCCATGTTAAGAGATGCAGACTCGCTATGCAGCGCTAATTCATCATCGCTATAATAGACATTGCCCTGCAAATCCAAGGTTTCCGAAACGGTGTCATAACTCGCTTTAGTCGAAACCGAACTCTGGTCTGCGCGGGTCATTTCAACATTGCCGGCATAGCTGTAGATTTCATTATCGAATATTTCCGCATAATCGGAATTAATGTCCAGCGGCGATACGTCTCTCAAATCCTTTTCAGACACAAAGCCAGGCTTCTTTCTGCCACTGGGCGCGGTGCAGTTTTGCCAGGGATCATATTTCAATTGTGATTTAAGATTTTTAAAGGTTTGCTCTTCACCATGGTCAAACGTCGGAGTAAGCAAGCTTATGCCGGATTCAGGTGTTTCAACAATGCGCGCCTGCCCCTTGGGATCTTCGCCGACCAACTTACAATCCCAGTTTTTATCCCCTGACTTGGTGTCGCAGGTCCAGCCTGGACGATTGGTTTCGGTTTGGAGTAGTTTTTTTGGATTGGAGACGGCGGGCGACTGGGCGACTTGCGTAGGTTCCGCCTTAACTTGCCGGGCATCCCTATCCGTCTTGGTGCTAACCGGGAGTTTGGAAACAGCCGGTTCCGGCTCCGCATTTTTAACAGGAATGGCCTGTTGCTTGACACTTTCAGGCTCTGCCGCAACAGCCGCCGGAGTATTTTCAACAGCCTCTGAGGGTAGCGGCTGCGCCTCCTTGACAGGATTCTCCTGAGCATTGCCGACAGGAGTCTTTGCCTGCGTGGGTGCAGACACGGTGCTTGATGAGCTCGGAGCGCTGGACTTTTCCGCACCGGTTTTATCCACAGGCTTTTTTTCACCTACGCAAACCCACTCTTTGCTATCCTTATTTTGCACACAATTCCAGAGTGCTTCATTGGCGATGCTGACAGGCGCATAAACGGAAGGTAAAAAAAACAGTAATAGACGGCGGCGCATAGGTAATATCAAGTTTAGTAGCGTAGTGAATCATAAATCGAATAAAATGCCGGACGTTAATTTTACCTCACTACCCCACTATTATACTAATCTATCCTAAACATCATGATGCCTGAAGACTTAAGAACGATGTTGATGTTCGACTGGCTTGAAAACGATTTATTACTCACCATTACCGCATGCGCCCCCGCTTCCAGCGATGCCAGTTTTCGACGTTACTTTAGAGTCATGACTCCGGATAAACAGTTTATCGTCATGGACGCTCCCCCGACCCATGAAAACATCGAACCGTTCATTAGAGTCGCCAAACTGCTGACACAATCCCGGATCAACGTTCCGACCATTTTCCAACAAAACCTGACTGAAGGGTTTTTGTTGCTGGAGGACTTCGGCAGCCGATGTTTCCTGGACCAACTTAATGAAATCACCGCCCCCGTTTTATACCAAACCGCTTTCGACAGCTTATTCAAGCTGCAAACCCGGACACCTGCACAAACCGCCGGGCTGCCCCATTATGACGAACCGCTCCTGCACCGGGAACTGGCCATTTTTGACGAATGGTTTTTAGGTCAGTTGCTGGATATTCAAATTCCGGCGGCTGTTTGGGAACCCGTCCGCGCCATACTTACGGCGTCGGCCCTGGAGCAACCCAGCACCTGCGTACACAGGGATTACCACTCCCGCAACCTGATGGTTTTGGACAGCGATTCCCCCGGAGTCATCGATTTCCAGGATGCCGTGATCGGCCCGATTACCTACGACCTGGTGTCATTATTGCGCGACTGCTATATAGCCTGGCCTGAACAACAGGTTGAGCGATGGCGGAATGACTATTTTGAGCGGCTCCGGCAGGCCGGGCTTGTTCACTGCGACCCCGCCCGGTTTAAACGCTGGTTTGACCTGATGGGGCTGCAGCGCCACCTTAAAGCCATCGGTATTTTTTCCCGCCTGCATTTGAGAGACGGCAAGTCCAACTATCTTGGCGACATACCGCGCACCCTGGACTATGTCACCGCCGTTTGCGCGGCATACCCCGAGCTTGCCGGATTCAACGACTTCCTACGCGGGCACGTGTTACCGGCACTGAGCCTCGTTGAAGCACCTGTACCGGGCAAAGTCGAAGTACCTGTACTGAGCAGAGTCGAAGTATGAAAGCGATGATTTTAGCGGCAGGACGCGGCGAAAGAATGCGTCCGTTAACCGACAGTACGCCCAAACCTTTGCTTCAAGCCGCCGGTAAACCGCTGATCGAATATACGATTAAACAACTGGTAGCAAACGGCTTTAATGATATAGTTATCAACCATGCCCATCTGGGACTGCAAATAGAAGACCGGTTGGGCAGCGGCCGTCAGTTTGACGCAAACATAAGCTATTCACCCGAAGGCGAACAAGCGCTGGAAACGGCGGGCGGCATTATTAACGCACTGCATTTATTAGGTGACGAGGCGTTTTTGGTGGTCAACGGCGATATAGCGACGGACTTTCCTTTTGCCGAACTCAAAAACCTGACTGTCGATTTGGCTCACCTGGTTCTGGTCGATAATCCGGCGCATAATGCACAAGGCGACTTCGGCCTGGACAAGTACGGACTGCTCGTTTCAGACAGCACTGAACGATTCACCTTTAGCGGCATCGGACTGTATCGCCCGGAACTGTTCCACAATATACCTAAAGGCCCCGGCAAGCTCGGGCCGTTATTGCGCCGGGCCATGGCAAATAGCCGGGTTTCAGGACAAAAAATGGACGGTTTCTGGATGGACATAGGCACACCGGAGCGTTTGCAAGAGCTGGACTTTTATTACACCCAACAAAGGTAAAGATCATGACTGAACATGTTTACAAAAAAATAGAACTGACCGGTTCATCGGCTATCGGCATACAGGAAGCTATCGAAAACGCCATTAGCAAGGCATCCAAAACTATCCATGACATGCGCTGGTTTGAAGTCGTCGAAACCCGCGGCCACATAGAAAACGGCAAAGTCGCACACTGGCAGGTCACCGTTAAAATCGGCTTTTCTCTGACTGAATAAACTCAATCACCGATGAACAAACAGCCGGAAAAAAGCGCCAATACCGTATGGCACCGCGCAACCGTCACCCGCCAACGCCGCGAACAAAAAAACGCGCATAAATCGGCAGTGCTCTGGTTTACCGGCCTGTCCGGCTCCGGCAAATCGACACTGGCCCATGCCGTAGAAGAACAATTGCATCAAAGCGGCATGAATACTTTTGTTTTGGACGGCGATAACGTGCGCCACGGCTTATGCAGCGACCTGGGATTTAGCGACAAAGACCGCAAGGAAAACATCCGCCGCATCAGCGAAACCGCCAAACTGCTGCTTGAAGCGGGCATAATAACGCTGACCGCGTTTATCTCGCCGTTCAAGACGGAACGCGCCATAGCAAGAAGCCTGATGCCGCATGGCGATTTTATTGAAATCCACTGTTTTTGCCCATTGACGGTTTGCGAGCAACGTGATGTCAAAGGCCTGTATAAAAAAGCGCGGCTAGGCGAAATCAAGGAGTTTACCGGCATCTCCTCGCCTTACGAAGAACCGGAAAAACCGGAGTTAAGAATCGACACCAGCCGACTTACGCTCGAAGAAAGCATGCAGCAAGTCATATCGCTGCTACGCGATCGAAACATTTTGCCCCTACAGAAATAATAGAACACGGATTTTTCGGATAAGCACCGATAAAACTTAATTTTTTCATAAAGATATTACAGATAAAGTTATTAAGGCATTTTATTTAAAGTGTATAACGGACTTGGCGTCGGCTTTTTTCGAATCCCTTTAAATCTGTCTACTCAGTGTCGCCTAGAGGCGCCTACTTTTGGCATCCGTGTTCTATTTTTTATCTACTGCATAAATTACAACGGAAATAAATCATGCATTTCGATGTCTTCAATGGCGATGCCGACGGCATTTGCGCCCTTATTCAACTGCGCCTGGATCGACCGCTGGCATCGACACTCATCACCGGCATCAAGCGCGACATACAGTTACTGGATAAATTTACCGTAAGCTCAGGCGACCACATCACGGTGCTGGATATTTCCCTGCAAAAAAACAGCGCGCGGGTTAATGAGTTTTTAAGCCAGGGAGCGCATATTTTTTATGTGGATCACCACCAGCCCGGCGATATTCCAAACCATCCCCATCTAACAACGCTGATTAATACCGACAGCGCGGTCTGCACCAGCCTGTTGGTTAATCAGCACCTGAACGGCAAATACCCGTTATGGGCCATAACCGCGGCTTTTGGCGACAATTTAAACCGCAGCGCCGAACAACTGGCCGCAACCCTGAATCTCAACTCAACAAAACTCGAAACCCTGAAAAACCTGGGCATCTACATCAACTATAACGGTTACGGCAGCTGCATAGCCGACCTGCATTTCGCCCCGGACAAACTGTACCGGGAAATGGCGGAGTTCCAATCCCCTTTTGACTTCATCAACGGCAACCATGACATCTTTGCGCAACTGAAACAGGGCTACCAGGAAGACATGGCGAATGCCGAACGCATTGCCCCGGAATACCAGAGCGACGCCGTCGCCGTCTTCATCCTGCCCGACACCGTCTGGGCAAGGCGCGTTAACGGCGTATTCGGCAACTTCCTGTCCAACCTGCATCCGGCCAGAGCCCATGCGGTCATCACCCATAACAAGGACAACGATTATCAGGTTGGCGTCAGAGCGCCGCTAAACGATAAAACCGGCGCCGACGAGCTATGTTCGACCTTCCCAAGCGGCGGCGGACGCAAAGCCGCGGCAGGCATCAATCATTTACCCGGCGATCAGCTGAGCATTTTCATCAAAAAGTTTGAGGATTTTTATTCCTGAGTAGCTGTTACAATGCGGGTAAAAGGCTTACTTTTTAAATTAAACACAACGGAACACCGATAACGCGGATGAATAATTTTTAGCCTTGTTTAGACCGTTATCGCCGTTCTATTTTTGGCCACTGAATAATAACTACAATCTTAAAGACCGCCGGAACCGACACGCATGAACTCACTAACCGATCAACCCCACCCCGCCCCATCCATCTCTAATCGACTGGAACAATTACAGCACATCAACCTGCAACTTGCAGCGCTGGGCCAGCCGACCTGTGAAGTCGAAAACGATCCGCAATACCTGAAAATTGCCGGCGGTTTATTAAAAAACTATTCCCAGCAACGCCGCCTGCTGGCGCTGACCAAGTACCGCTGTCCGGCCGACCAGCGTATCCAGGATTTTCTTAACGATTACTTGACCGGAAACGGCATAAACGAACCTGTCAGCTTGCCGGGCGAAACCTTCGTGCTGGAACAAAAAGGCCTGGCCAGGGAGTTGTCGCTGCCTTTCCAGCATAACGAATTTCATTCGGCTTATATTGATTCTTACCGGATTCAGCAAGGCGTGTTGCATAACCCGAAAAATGACCGGCGCACCACCAAAGGCGTGTTCCATATTGCCGCAGGCGGCCTCCCGGTTCCGGCCGATAAAAACGAAGTACCGGTGACGGCTTACGCGGCGCTGCTCCGCACTGCGCTGACGCCTCCTTCCGATCTTTTAAGCCTGCCTTTTACCGGCGGCCAAGCCAACAGCGCAAAACTTTGGGTATCGTCGCTGCTCAGGCCTATCGTGAGCCCTGAAGTTTCCGCCGCCATGCCGGTCAAAACCATGGAAGTCCGGTTTTTTGCGCCCGGCGGACTGGTCGCCAACCTGGATTTTGTCGAATCCATTTTCGGCAACGCAGGCGACCCGTTCCTGCCCGAAAACGATGCCGCGCTGGACATAGCCCACTGGACCGGCCATACCGGCTGCATCATTCTTGCGCCGCACCTAGTTCATTGCCGGAAAAAGGATTTGGGCCTGCCGCATTTTGATGACACGACCGAGCGCCAACGCAAAGACGGCATGTGCTGGCAAAATGCGGACGAGCTGTACAATAACGGCCAGCCCTTTAAACTGGTGTGCCGCAACATGCAGGGAGTTATCGTCACGATCATTGCCGACAACTATTTCGGCTACAGCAAAAAGGAAATCAAGTCCCAGATCAGCTATTCGGCCAACCTGTACGGCGGCGCTGAAGAAGAACATTCGGGAGGCGCGCTGGCCTTCCCCAGAGTCATTCTGGGCGAAATCTTTTTACCGCATACCTCGTATATCGGCGAGCATTATTCTTTCGATAAAGTCTGTCGGCAACTGTCGTCGGTCATAGAGCCTCAAGACGAAGGCTATGCTGTCGACAAAAACTATCCCGACATCATTTATATCCCTAATTCGGCAAAGTTCGATATTCAGCAGCAGCAAATCAGCTGGACGCATCACCGGCAAACGCACACGCTTAAGCTGCTGTTCGGTAACACCTATGTCTATCCCAACGGCTTTAAAATCCACATGGAACGCCACCCTAATGCGCCCAGCTGGCGCTTGATCGGCACCCACCAGGAAGGCACTTTCTGCCACAAACCGAGCACCGTATCCGGCGGCGGCAAATCGGAGATTTCCAAATCGATTGCCGGAGCGATCATTTCCGGCCCTGTTTTTGTCGACGATTTCGATAAAGACATGGACATAGTCACCGCTATATTCAATCGCGATTATTCCACCCGCTTCCGCGATCCGGCCCTGCACGGCGTCGATCACCGCCCCCTGCTCAGCAATGAACGCACCCTGGGCTCGGTCATCAAACTGCTGACGCCTTCCGAAACCCAATTTTCGGACGCCCACAACCAGTGGCTGGCAACCATACCCCAGCATATCCTGGCCGTGGCGCTGATGATCAAACGTTTTTACAAGCAGGAATGGAGTTCAGACTGGAGGAAATATTTTTCCGTCGATATGGTCAACAGCTATCCCGGCAACGAACTGAAGTTCCAAGGCCGCAAACTGATCGCCAGTTACCTGCGCGTGGGCTTCGACGAAAAAGGCGCATGGCGGGTGTTCAAACTGCGCCAGGACTTTATCGCCTCGGCCAAAGTCCAGCTGGAAGACGATATTTCCGCGTCCACCGTCGTACCGGTGCGTTACCTGACCGGGCTTAATCCCGATTACAAGAACCCCAGCGTCAAACTGGTCGAAAACTGCGAGCAAAGCTTCTTTCAGCGACCCGACGATGCGATACACCGCGGCACAGATTTGCAAACCGAACTGGATTTTTCGCGTACCGACAATTTCATTTCCAACTTCCAGCCGCTGACCGCAGAGGATGCGCGCGAGTTTATCGAAGACGTGATCCACTTCGACGAGTTCAGCGAGCCGATGCAAAACGTCATCCGCCAAGCGGTCAACGGCAAGGACGGCGAATACTTCGTATCGTCCGCGCATCCCCGGCTGGTGGACGGAAAGCCCAGCCAGAACGTCCGCTACCTGCAACTTCGCCCCGACATAGCCAACCCCAAAATGCGCTATATCGCCGAACTGTCCACCCGCCTGGCGCGGGGGCTTGACGCCGACCAGACCGTTTATTTCCCGGTTAACGAAGTATTGACCGGACGGCGCAACAATCCCGCCGATCTTGAGTCGGGCATCCGGCCGCTGGCGATCTATAACCCGATCCATTACCAGGAACTGCCCGAGCTGTTTATGGATTTCATTTGCAGCCTGACCGGAAAATCGCCGTCCACAACCGGCGCAGGTTCCGAAGGCGCGCTGACCAAAGGCCCGTTCAACGCCGTATCGGCCACCGCCGACCTGAACACCGCCTTGGTTTCGTTCATCCTGTGCGGCTACGACGGCTATTCCACGGCCGCAGGTTTCATAGGTTCCCAGCGCCGGATCGATCACGACATCAGCCTGCTGATTCCCGAGATCTGGTCGCGTTTGCCGGTAGCCCAGCGCGACCCGCAGTACATGATTGCGCAAGGCCAGCTGGAAAAACTGGAAGATTTCGAATACGAAGGCCGCACGGTTTATCAAAGCCGGCTGGGCTATCGCATTACCGAAAAGTTTGTGCATACTAACTTCGGCAAGATGTTCGATTACCCAACCGCAGTATTCGACGAAGCCATGCTGAAACCGGAAACCCAGGATATGCCCAGCTATGTCGACGGCATCGACAACGTCTATGAAGCCCAGCAGCGGGTGGCGCAACAATACTTTCAGGACGGTTCCATTTCTGACGCCTGCCCGCCATTGAAAGCCCTGCTGCACATCATGGCCGAAGGCCACTATGTGGGCAAAACCGCCAGCGATCCGGATATTCGCGCGATGTTCACCCGCGACTATTTACTAGAAAGCGATTGGTATCAACAGCGCCTTAAAATCAAACAGCAGCGCGAAAGCAAGCTTTGGCAGCAGCACAAGGCTTATATCGAGCAACAATTAGCGGCAACGGAACAGCATGATTCATCACAGGCTGTCCTTGCCTGTGCCCCTTCGGGCGCTTTGCGTGCCAATCCGCTCCCGGCGGATTGGTCAACCAGCCGCGCCGAGTTAAACCAAAAACTCGAAGCGACTGAACGCATGCTGGCCGAAATCAACGATCCGGCTTACCTGCAACAGCTGCAAGGGACCTTGGGGGCGGATTGGGTGCATCATTCGTAGCATCTATGTAGGCCGGAATAAGTCGGTTCGAGCGACAGCGAGAACAGACGTTTCCGGCGAATAGCACCCAAACTGGACAGGCTTTTTTGCCCACCATAGGCATCAACTTAAGACATATGTACATCTTTGGCTTAAAATGTTTTCACTTTAGCATCAATAGAAATCAATTTTGCATTGATAAATGCTACAAACCCATTTAAAAACTTGCTTAAACTATGTCTGCATCAACACAAAAAACATTTTCTGTAAAAACGGAACTTCTTGAGTTTGACCGTCATAACCCACGCCTAGTGTTAACTAACGGTACGGAACAAACTTCCGATACTGAAATTATCAAGACCTTAATACGCGAAGCTGATATTGGCGAACTGATTGAGTCTATCGTGGCCAATAACTACATGGATATAGAACCATTGATTGTTACACAGAACAATGTACAAAAAGCAGGCAATTACCGTGTATTGGAAGGAAACAGAAGATTGTCGGCCATTCGTTTACTGCAAAAGCCAGAGCTTGCGCGCGAATGTCGCCTATCATTACCAAAAGACATACCTGAAAAAGTTTATGTTTCCCTGCAACAAGTGACTGTTTATCTTGTAGAAGAAGATATTGAATCGCGTGCCTTTATCGGATTTAAACATATTAATGGCGCGCATCGTTGGGATTCTTATGCTAAAGCACGTTTTCTTACTGAATGGTATTTGGATGAAATAGAAAATGGCATAACTGTTGAGGAGATTGCCAAACAGCTAGGTGATAAAAACCAGACTGTTCGCAACCTGATTGCAGGCATGCTGGTTTTACAACAAGCTGAGCACGAAGACTTATTTGAAATTAACGATAGAACTAAAACAGGGAAATTTGGCTTCTCTCACTTATACACAGCACTAGGAAGAATTGAATACCGCATTTTTTTAGGCCTGGAAAAAGGCTGGGATCAACAGCCCATCAAAAATCCTGTACCCAAAGCTCATGAAGGTAAATTAAAAGAAGTATTACAGTATATTTATGGGTCTAAGCAAGAAGCTGTTCAATCAGTCATTGCATCACAAAACCCAGATATTAAGAATTTAGGTGAAGTTCTCGCCGCTCCAACGGCTTTGGATACACTTCGAGCCACAAAAAGCCTGAAAATTGCCTATGAAGAAGTGCTCCCCGCCTCCGATGTTTTTCGGGATACTTTAATTATTGCCAATACCCGCGTTCAAGAAGTGCTGGGCAAAAGCAGCAAATTCTCGGTAGATGATGGCGACACATTGCTACCCATAGCTGAAACCATGCGTGAAAATGCGGACAATATTGTGAGCCTTATGCAGAGAAAAATCAGTAAGCATATAGGAGCATAAGCTATGATACTGGCTAAAGCCCCAATCGGGGACCAAGCATGGCTGCTTGCCGACTGGTTAGAGTTTCAAGTGCTTACTTCAGAGTTCTATGTCTATAGGGTTAACGAATTAATTCGACTCTCTGATGAAGATCAAGACAGCGAAAACCCAAATATAACTGAGCAAGACACTGTTAATGAAGAGGTTTTGCAAACCGCTTTAAATGAGTTGCAGTTCCGCGTTGATACACTGGAGTTATCCTACCCTTTTCATTTTGAAGGCAATGGTTCCGAGTTGGTTTTAAACGAGCCTATTACTTCAGGTGGCTATGTTTATTTGTATTGTTTGTTTTTTTCGCATGTCAAAAGGGGAGAAGTGATTATTCCTGATCCACCTTATAGCAACATTGATAGAGACTTACTGCAAATATGTTCAACCTTGGCAGCAGCAGGTAGTTTACAGGCCAATGCGGTTTCATTTGGCTTCCCAAGACCCGATAACAGTAATTTTATTAACGCATTAAAAGATACTTGGGATAAGCTGGGAGATGGTAAAGTTGTTGATACCATACCGATAGGCGCACCAAAAGATGAGAAAGATGGGCGGATTGACGTTATTGCCTGGACTTCAACGCCTGATAATGCTGCCGGTAAGCACTATTTATTGGGACAAGTTGCCACCGGAGCCAATTGGAATTCCAAATCAATCTTAGGCGAAATGGAACCATTCCATAAAACGTGGTTTACTAGAGCGCCAGCTTCTACGCCAACACCCGCAATGTTTATTCCTTTTTGTCTGGATGTAACACCACCAGCAACACTTAAAGACGCAGTTTATTATGCGACGTTGAAATTCGGGCTGATATATTACCGTTATCGCTTACCTTACTATGCGCACATTGGTTATGAATTGGCTGAAAACAACACAAAGGGGCTTTTTATCGAGCGCTCCGACGAGTTCCATAAAGTCGAAAAGTATGTTGATGATTTTCGTAGCAACGTTCTATCCTATCAATAAAAAATATGCTTATTTTTCACCACCAAACACTTTATAGGCACACTTAATGGCTGTTTCTTATAGCCCACTTCGCTATCCTGGAGGAAAAAGTCGTTTAGCTAATTTTATGAAATTAGTTATTCAAACGAACAAGTTACAAGGCGGGGTTTATGTCGAGCCATTTGCGGGTGGTGCTGGCGTAGCACTGACGTTACTTTTAGACGGTTATGTCGAACAAATCATCATTAACGATATTGATATAAGTGTTTATGCTTTTTGGCACTCGGTACTTTATAACACCGAGGCATTGTGCGAAAAAATTGTAACGACACCGGTAACAATGGATGAATGGTATTTGCAAAAACAGTTATTTACTAGCAAAGACCCTGCTTTTCTATTCGACCTAGGTTTTGCAACCTTCTTTCTGAACCGAACCAATCGCTCGGGTATTCTTAATGCTGGTGTTATTGGCGGTAAATACCAAACCGGCGAGTGGAAAATTGATGCCCGCTATCCAAAAGAAAAGTTAATTGCTCAGATAAGGCATCTGGCACAATTTCGCGAAGCGATAACACTTTATAATCTTGATGCGAGAGCGCTTATACAACAGCATCTCATCAACTTACCTAACAAGTCGTTGGTTTATCTTGACCCCCCTTATTTTCAAAAAGGACAAAAGCTCTACTTAAATGCGCTGCAACCTAACGACCATATTTTAATTGCCCATAGCGTTAATAATCATATTAATACCCATTGGATAGTCTCTTATGACAATGTTGAACCTATTCATGCATTATATTCTAATCATCGGAAAAACTTTTATCCTTTGAGCTACACTGCGGCCAATCGTTATCATGGTAGTGAAGTAGTTATTTATAGCGATAATTTAAAAGTCCCTACAGTTGACAACCCTTTTAGATTGACTAAAAAGGGATTTGAAAACCAATTAAATCAATGCGATGGTTAGAACGTAGTAAATCCCATCTCAAGGTAAATGATGGGATTTACTACGTTCTAACCATCTTAACTATAACTGTACAAATCGGGCATTGCAGCTCTCATCCCCGCAAGCGCTTTTCTTTCGGCAACACCCCAAAATAATAAACCGCCAGAAACACCACCCCGATACTGAAAAACACCTTGGCAAACGGCCTAAAACTGTCGTTGAAAAAGAACTCCCCGATCATCCAAACCGCATTGCCGCATATCCAATTGCTGACCGCCAAATTGTGAAACAGGTTGGCGGCGTTTTTCCGGCCCAGCCAGGTAATGTGAAAAGCCGCCGCAACCGTCGGCACGATCATGATCATCCCGCCCAGCTTAAAATCCATCAACCAACAGGTATCTTTCAAAAGCCACAGCACAATGTGGAAATTTTCATATTCGCGAAGTTTTGTCTCTCTCATCCGGCAAGCCTTATTCAGCCCAGTTTTTTGCTCTGCCCACGGCTTTAAGCCAATAGTGTTTTAACGATTTAACGTCCTGCGGCGGCATTTGTTGGTAAAATGAGCGGTCTATTTGCCATTTTTGATTGAGCTCGTCGATAGTCCATAAGCCGATGGCGATGCCGGCAAGATAAGCCGCGCCTAAAGCCGTGGTTTCAAGATTGGTAGGCCGGACCACTTCAACAGCCGATATGTCGGCCTGGAATTGCGCCAGCCTATTGTTGACCGCAGCGCCGCCATCGATTCTCAGCTGGACAACCGGCGCGCCGCTTTCGGCAGAAAGCAACTGCAATACCTCGTCGACCTGAAAGCAAATACTCTCCAGCGCCGCACGGGTAAGATGCGCCAAGGTTGTGCCGCGCGTAATGCCGAAGATTGCTCCGCGCGCATGCGGGTCCCAGTGCGGCGCGCCGAGGCCGGTCAACGCGGGCACGAAGTACACCCCGCCGTTATCGGCTACACTGGCGGCCAGCTGTTCGCTATCCGCTGCTTGCCCGAACAACCCCAAGCCGTCGCGCAGCCATTGAATAGCGGCGCCCCCGACAAACACGCTGCCTTCAAGCGCATAATGGATTTGATCGCCGATTTGCCATGCAATCGTGGTTAACAGGCCATGACTCGATGCGACTCTTTGCAACCCGGTATTCATCATTAAAAACGAACCGGTGCCGTAAGTGCATTTAGCCATCCCAGCATTGATGCACAACTGGCCGAACAGCCCCGCCTGCTGGTCGCCGGCAATGGCGGCAATGGAGATTCCCGCCCCTATTTCCCGGTTACGCGTTTGTCCATAAATCTCGCTGGACGATTTGACGGCCGGCAGCAAGGATGCGGGAACATTGAACAGCGCCAGCAACTCATCGTCCCACTGCATCGTATCGATGTTGAACAATAAGGTCCGGGCGGCATTGGACACATCGGTGATATGCAACTCGCCGTTGGTCAGCTTCCAGACCAGCCATGAATCTATCGTTCCGAACGCCAATTCCCCGCGCTCGGCTTGCGCCCGCGCACCCTCGACATGATCCAGCAGCCAGCTGATTTTCGTCGCCGAGAAATACGCATCCAGCAGCAGGCCGGTCTTGGCCTTGACCATCGCTTCGGCTCCGGCCTGTTTTAACCGGATGCAGTCATCCGCCGTGCGCCTGTCCTGCCATACGATCGCGTTGTAAACCGGTTTGCCGGTGCTGCGCTCCCAGATGACCGTCGTCTCGCGCTGGTTGGTGATGCCGATTCCGGCAATATCGGCCGGGCTAAGCTGTGCGTCCAGCAACGCTTGCAGGAAAACCGCCGATTGCGACGCCCAAATTTCTTCGGCATCGTGCTCTACCCGGCCGGGCTGCGAAAAGTGTTGGGTGATCGTCTGCTGCGCCATCGCAACCGGGTTAGCCTGCCGGTCATAAACAACGCAACGCGAGCTGCTGGTGCCTTGGTCTATCGCTAAAATATAACGCATCTTGATTACCGCATCTTCGATTCCAGTGTGATCGTTTCGCCATCCACGACAAAGCGGCCATAGCCGTGATGATGAATGGTTTTAGGGTTGTTTTGCGCCGGATCGGTCCAAGCCTTGACGACCTCAAGCACGAACAGATTGTATTTATCCACCAAACTGGTATCGGTCACCTTGCATTCGAGATTGGCGAAACATTCGTCGATCAACGGCGGCGCCACCCGCTCGGCAGGCAGCGGCGTCAACGCAAATGCCTCGAATTTATCAATATCGCGCCCCGATGAATTGCCGACCTGGACGACAAGGGTCGCCAGCTCCACCGCGGGCACCGCGATCACGCATTCCCCGGTTGCCTGCAACGCCGCAAAACTGTAATCGTTGCCGCTGACCACGCAGGCGACCAGCGGCGGTTCAAACTCCATCATCATATGCCAGGACATGGTCATCACGTTGGCACGCCCCTGATCGGCAGTGGTCAGCAAAACGACCGGCCCCGGTTCCAGCAATTGATAGACTTTCGATAACGGAAGCTCTTGCATAATGACTCCTGCTTTTGGATTAAGGTCTTGGAACTTGTTCAATATTTTTTCCCGCTCAAATAATAACTGAGCGGGAAAAGTTTACCCTAGAGATATTTGTCCGCGTCCTTACTCCAGCCAAACCCTATACGTCTTTCCGCCGTCTTCAAAAACAAACAGCTGCTGGGGAATAATGCCGTTGGCGCGGATAGAACCGGCCAACTGTTTAAGGTCGATTTTTCCCGAAGCCGCGATGCGCTCCAATACGTCCTCGGGAATAAGATGCTCCAAATCCAGCACCGCTTCGGCGGGCATCGCCACCGAAACGCGCTGCTCGCCGCCTTCGGTGACTCGCACGCACAGCTTGTTTGCCTGCTGGTCAAAGCCCAGCGCCGTAGCTGTCGGCAGCTCAATTGCAGGCAGTTGATAGGCCATTGCCTGCTCGATCAACTCCCGTCCTACCGCTTGTTGCAGCAGAGGCCACCAGGCCAGGTTTACATCCAGCTGTTGTAACTGCTGGATTAGCCCCTGAAAGGCGCGCATCAGCAGGAACAGGTCGGAAGGCCCGGCCGACCTGAACCACCAGCGGTAATCGCCGAGCAGGTCGTTAACTCCCCGGCCTAGCTGCCATTGCCCGGGATTAAACGCGTGGTTTAATAAAAAAGGCCGGAATAAAATCTGGCATAAGGCGGGCAAGGAACCGCTGATATAGCTAAGTTTTTTACTGTCAAAACCCAGCGCTGCAAAGCAGTCCAGCGGTTTGGTCGGGTTGCGTTCGCGGCACCCGGCGATCAGCTTGAGCAGCGCCAGCCTGCGCTGTTCGGCGATGGTAATAGTGCAGCCGTAGTCGAGTAAGGTAACTTGCGGCCGCCCGTCTTGATCATGACTGTAAAAAACATTCCCGGGATGCGGGTCGCCATGCACTTCGCCCGCAACAAACAGGCTTTTAAACAGCGTCAAAACCAATGTCTGCCCAATCGCCAGACGATCCTGTTCCGACCAGCTACCGGCCTTATCGATCAACACACCTTCTGCCCTGCTCTGCACCAGCACCCGTTCGCTGCATAAATCCCGATACACTTTCGGAACTTTCAGACCCGGAACTTGTACGGTGCGGCCGAAATAGTCCTGCCTTTGGGCTTCCGAGCTGTAATCAAGTTCGCGCTGCATGTTATCGCGCAGGCTTTTTTTATAAGCGTCAAGGTCAAAACCCCAGCGGTTGACCGGCCCCACACCGGGCATCAAGCCGACCAGGCGCAATTCGGCATCGACCGCATCGCTAATATCGGGATAGCGGATTTTTACCGCAACCTGGTCACCGTTTTTAAGCTTGGCAAGATGCACTTGTCCTAGAGACGCCGCCGCGATGGCGGGCTCGATGGAGCGGAAAACGCTTTTGACTTTTTGCCCAAGTTCCTTTTCAAGCAGCGGAATCATGATTTTTAACGGCAACGGTTCTATGCCTTCGACAAGCTCCTGAAACGGCGTCGCACCATCAGTGCCCGCAAACAACTGTCCGACTTTCATGGTGATGCCGCGTGCATCAGCGAACAACCCGGCAAGCGCCTTTTTGGCGAGCAGGCGCTCAGTCTCGTCCTGAGTGCGTTGCAGTTTTTTTGCCGCCAACCCGATGCGGAAAAATTGCAGGGCGCGTTTTGCTGTTTTTAGGATAGTCACGTTATACCTAATCTAGTATTCACCACGAAGGCACGAAGCTTTATGTTTTTTCTTCGTGTCCTTCGTGTCTTCGTGGTGAAATTTCTTATCAATTATTCCACAAGCTCCCCAACAACGCAGCCCTCATCAACCGCTGTCACCACGCAGTTAAGCGTCTGATTCTCCACCGACACATCGTTGCCGATCACGCAGCCGACCTTAAGATAATTCGGCGTGTAGCCGAACACCCGCTGTTTGCCGTCTGCCAATGCTTCGCTGTAGCCCTCCCATAACACCGGAAATTCATGGCCTACGTTATCGGCAAAAAACTTCAGTTTCATTTCCTCAGCCAACTCATGCAGCTGTCTGCTGCGCTGCTTTTTGATGTCGTTGCTCAGCTGATCCGGCAGGGTTGCGGCTTTGGTGCCTGCGCGGCTGGAATAGGTGAAGATATGGATATGGCCGAAGCCGGTTTGCTTGATGAAGTTGAAGCTCTCCTGCCATTCCTGTTCGGTTTCGCCGGGAAAGCCGACGATAATATCGGTGGTGATATTAAAGTGTGGGATTTGAGCGCGCAACTGGCTGACGATCTCGGCAAACTCTTCGGTTTTGCAGCGTCTCGCCATGCGGCGCAGCACGGTGTCCGAGCCGCTCTGCAGGGGCAGGTGCAAATGCGGCATCAGGCGCGGATTGTGGAACAGCTCGAAAAAATCGTCCGGCAATTCCCAGGGTTCCAACGAGCCTAACCTAAGCCGCGGAATGTCGGTTTCCGCCAGAATGGCTTTGATTAGATCGGACAGGTTGTTGCCCAAGTCGCTGCCGTAACCGCCCAAATGCACGCCGGTCAAAATGACTTCGGTGATGCCTTGTTGGTGCAGCGCATTGATTTCGTCGATGACCGCCTGCACGGGACGGCTGCTCTCTTCGCCGCGCGCCACGGTGACGATGCAAAACGTGCAGCGGTAACGGCAGCCGTCCTGCACTTTAACGAACGCGCGTTGCCTTCCGCGGGTGAACAGCGATATTTCGCCCGGTTCGGTGGACAGCACGGGCATGCTGTCCATGTTCAGTTCGGTCAGGGTTTTTTCGACCAGCCGGTCTTTATCCTTGTTGCTGACCACCAGATCTACGCCCAGTAAGGACGCGGCCTC
>JALNYY010000218.1 GCA_023229605.1 Methylobacter sp. | reverse complement strand
TTTGACCCATTTTCTGCCCCTACTCGTATTCTGCGACTTTAACTGTAATATGGCAGGTTCTTTTAAGGATATGATTTGCACGTCCTTTAGCTCTTGCCTTGAATCTTTTCATGGTCGCCCCTTCATTCACATAAACGGTAGACACTTTTAATTCGTCAATATCTGCGTTTTCATTATGTTCCGCGTTAGCGATAGCAGATTCAAGAATCTTTTTAATAATCGCTGCCGCTTTTTTTGAACTAAACTTCAATATATTCAACGCCTTTTCAACCGGCATACCACGAATTTGATCACCTACTAACCGCGCTTTTTGTGCAGATAGCGGAGCATTTTTTAATTTTGCTGAAACTTCCATAATACAACCTATCTAGATTTCTTATCAGCCACGTGGCCTTTATATGTGCGAGTTGGCGAAAACTCACCTAATTTATGCCCGACCATATTCTCAGAAATCAGGACAGGTATATGCAATCGTCCATTATGGACGGCGATAGTTAAACCTAACATATCTGGAATAATCATTGATCTTCTTGACCATGTTTTAATCGGTTTCCGATTATTAGTACTTACTGCATCTTCAACTTTTTTAAGCAGATGATGATCAATAAAAGGACCTTTTTTAATTGAACGTGGCACGTTAATTCCTCTCTATTTGAGCTTACGACGTCTGATAATCATATTATCAGTACGCTTGTTATTTCTGGTTTTATAGCCCTTAGTCGGCATGCCCCAGGGAGATACAGGATGTCTACCTCCAGATGTACGACCTTCACCACCACCATGCGGATGATCAACTGGATTCATTACAACGCCACGAACAGTCGGGCGAACGCCACGCCATCTTGATGCCCCGGCTTTTCCAAGAGATATCAAGTTATGCTCTGAATTGGAAACTTCTCCAATAACCGCACGGCAATCAGCCATAACCTTACGCATTTCACCAGACCGTAATCTAATAGTTGCGTGAGCACCATCTTTGGCGACCAATTGCACGGATGTACCGGCACTACGAGCAATTTGAGCTCCCTTACCAGGCTTCAATTCCACGCAATGAACCGTAGTACCCATTGGTATATTTCGCAACGGCATACAGTTACCCGGCTTAACCGCAGTAGTTTCAGAAGAGATAACTTCCTGCCCAACTTCAAGCCCTTTAGGTGCAATGATGTATTTACGCTCACCATCTTTAAATAATACCAGGGCGATATTTGCGGTTCTGTTTGGATCGTACTCCAGACGCTCAACAACGGCGGGAATATCGATTTTATTTCTTCTAAAATCAATAATCCGATAGTGTTGTTTATGACCACCACCAACATGACGCGTTGTTATACGCCCCTGATTATTACGCCCGCCACTTTTGCTATTCTTACTTAACAAAGGTGCATACGGCTTTCCTTTATGTAAGTCATCATTTTTGATGCGCACTACAAACCGGGAACCCGGTGACGTCGGTTTAGACTTTACAATAGCCATGCTTTCTACCGTTTCCTATTGATCTTTTTAAAACTTAAATTATTAAGCAGCGGAGAAATCTATATCATGGCCAGGCTTAAGTTTCACATAAGCCTTTTTCCAATCAGATCGCTGCCCCAATGAGCCGCCAAATCTTTTCTGTTTGCCTTTAACGTTTAAAACTTGAACTGAATCAACTTCAACGCTAAACATTAGCTCCACTGCACTTTTAACTTGCTTTTTAGTTGCCTGTTTTTGCACTTTAAAAACAAATCGATTGTTTTGTTCTGCAGCAATAGTGCTCTTCTCAGATATAATCGGAGCCTTAAGCACACCTGCCAAGTGATATTGATTTAAACTCATGACAAGCGCTCCTCTATTTGCTTCAACGCACCAGGTGTAGCAATAACTTTATCGGCTGAAACCAATAGGACCGGGCTTAAATTAATTGCCTCAATCACTTCTACATAAGGTATGTTTCTTGATGCCAAAGCTAAATTTGCATCCACACTCTCAACAACAATAAGAATGCGCTTTGCATCAATATTTTTTATTTTTGAATTTAACTCTTTGGTTTTAGGACTGGAAGGCAAAATATCATTACTAACCACCAAACGATCCTGCCTAAGCAACTCAGATAAAATCGACCTGACGCCAACCCGAAACATTTTTTTATTCAATTTTTGATCATAAGATCTAGGTCTAGCAGCAAAAGCCACACCACCCGTCCTCCAGACCGGACTACGTGTTGTTCCCGATCTCGCACGACCAGTGCCTTTCTGTCTCCATGGTTTTGAACCACCACCACTTACATCAGAGCGGGTTTTCTGAGCTTTAGTTCCAGCACGAGCACCAGCCAGATACTTTACAACCAATTGATGAACCAACGTTTCATTGAATGATTGACCGAATACAGCCTCAGCTACTTCTACGCTTCCTGAAGAGTCTTGTCCGTTTAAAGCAGGTATTTGCATACTCATGGCTTAACCTTTATTTCGCATTTTCATAGCGGGCGTAATAACTACATCACCGCCTTTAGCACCAGGCACTGCACCCTTTACTAAAATTAAATTTCTTTCTGCATCAATTGAATGGATAGTCAGATTTTGAACTGTAACTTTTTCAGCCCCCATATGCCCCTCCATTTTCTTCCCTTTAAATACTCGACCAGGCGTTTGACACATACCGATAGAACCTAAAACCCTGTGCGAGCGTGAGTTTCCATGTGTAGCGTCTTGCATGCTGAAATTGTGACGCTTTATACCGCCAGCAAAACCCTTACCAATGCTTTTACCCTGAACATCAACAACTTGACCGGCAGAGAATATATCTAAAGATAATTGAGATCCGGCGGTTAAATCTTCGCCTTCACCATCTTCCAGCCTAAACTCCCACAGGCCGCGTCCAGCTGTCACATTAGCCGCTGCGTAATGACCAGCCATTGCTTTATTGACTCGAGAAGATTTTTTATCGCCAGCTGCTACTTGGATCGAACGATATCCATCAACTTCAATACCTTTAACCTGAGTAACTCTATTTGAGTCAATCTGGAGTACAGTAACTGGTACTGACGAACCATCTTCACAAAAAACTCTGGTCATACCACATTTACGACCTATAAGACCTATTGACATCTGCCAATTCCCCTGCTTCTTAATTCAATTTTATTTGAACATCAACACCAGCTGCAAGATCCAACTTCATCAATGCATCTACGGTTTTTTCTGTTGGTTCAACGATATCCAATAATCTTTTATACGTTCTCAATTCATACTGATCTCTCGCATCTTTATTTACATGCGGAGAAATTAAAATTGTAAAACGCTCTTTTTTAGTAGGCAATGGAATAGGGCCCTTAACTTGGGCGCCTGTTCTTCTTGCTGTTTCTACTATCTCACCAGCCGATTGATCAATCAACTTATGATCAAATGATTTCAAACGGATTCTGATAGTTTGATTAGACATATACATTACTCGATTATTGATGCAACGACGCCCGCACCTACTGTACGACCACCTTCACGGATTGCAAAACGCAAACCATCATCCATGGCGATCGGTGAAATCAGCTTTACTTTTACTGAAATGTTATCACCAGGCATTACCATTTCAACGCCTTCCGGCAATTCAACAGCACCTGTCACGTCGGTAGTCCTAAAATAGAACTGCGGACGGTAGCCATTAAAGAAAGGGGTATGACGACCACCCTCATCTTTAGACAAGATATAGATTTCTGAGTTGAAGTATGAATGCGGCTTGATGGTGCCTTTGTGCGCCAATACTTGCCCACGCTCAACGTCGTCTCTTTTGGTGCCTCTCAAAAGAATACCAACATTGTCGCCGGCCTGACCTTGATCCAGCAACTTCCGGAACATTTCCACACCGGTACAGGTTGTTGACACGGTAGGCCTGATACCGACAATCTCGATTTCCTGGCCAACTTTAACCACGCCGCGCTCAATACGCCCGGTAACTACCGTGCCGCGACCTGAGATTGAGAACACGTCTTCTATTGGCATCAGGAATGCGCCGTCTACCGCTCTTTCGGGCAGAGGAATGTAACTATCCAACGCATCTACCAATCTAACTACTGAAGGAACGCCGATTTCACTGGTATCACCTTGCAATGCAAGTAACGCCGAACCGACGATAATAGGTGTGTCGTCACCTGGAAATTCATACATATCCAGCAGTTCACGAATTTCCATTTCGACCAATTCAATCAGCTCTGCGTCGTCAACCATATCCGCTTTGTTCAAAAACACTACAACATAAGGCACACCTACCTGTCTTGATAACAGGATATGTTCTCTTGTTTGCGGCATTGGGCCGTCAGCCGCTGAACAGACTAAAATAGCTCCATCCATTTGCGCAGCACCGGTAATCATGTTCTTTACGTAATCAGCATGGCCTGGACAGTCAACGTGAGCATAATGGCGCGTCGCCGATTCATACTCAACATGCGATGTAGAAATAGTAATGCCTCGCGCACGTTCTTCAGGGGCATTATCAATCTGGTCAAAGGCTTTAACCTCTCCGCCCTGAAGCTCAGCCATTACTTTTGTTAAAGCAGCAGTTAAAGTAGTCTTACCATGATCGACGTGACCGATTGTGCCGACGTTTACGTGTGGCTTGCTACGTGAGAATTTTTCTTTGGCCAT